>LUPB01000001.1 GCA_001627235.1 Nitrosopelagicus sp. REDSEA-S31_B2
CACCATGAACAGAAGATTCTGCATTAATGAGAGTATTAATTGAGTTTTCTGCAAATTCTTTTGCATATTTGAAAAGACCAAGTTTTTCAGAAGCAGATATTATACAATTTTTAATTTCAGTACCTTTTCTCTCATGTACATTCTCATCAATTTCCAATTGTAGTTGGGTAGCATCTTTTCCATTTTTTTTCACTTTAATGAAATCTAATTTTTTAATTGTTGAACCAGGCAAGAGATTTGCAGATTCTTTTACACCATCAATGATTTTAGATTTATTTGCTCCAAGATCCACTAATGATGATAATATCATGTCTCCAGATATTCCAGCAACTTGGCAATCAATGTAAAGTACCATGACGATAAAATGATGAAAATGCATAAAAATCTGTTTGCAAAAGCTGATTCAACATAGATTTAATTATTGAATATTTTGGAATTTATTCATGATTACAATAATTGGGGCAGGAAAAGTAGGCGGAGATGCGGCATTATTTACTGCATTAAGAAGATTAGATGATGAGGTTCTACTTCTAGACATTGCTGAAGGACTTCCTCAAGGAGAAGCAATGGATCTAAACCACATGTTGTCAGAACAAGGAATAGATGTTAACGTAAAAGGTTCAAATAATTATGAAGATATGAGAGGTTCAAAAATTGTATAATGTCTGCATCTGAAAAACTTGGCCTTTCCAAATCTGCAAAAGAATTTGCAGAAAACTCAATTAATACTCTCATTAATGCAGAATCTTCTGTTCATGGTGAACCTGAATCATCAGTTCATTTCCATGAAGCATCAAGTATTGATACTGTAGTTGACATACTTGGTACTGCAATTGCTCTAGACGACCTAAATCTCCTTGATGAGGAAATTTCTTGCTCTCATGTTGCAATAGGAGGCGGAACTGTATCATTTTCTCATGGAACTACTTCTAATCCTGCTTATGCAATAACTGAAATTTTTAAAAATTCAGAGATAATTGTTTGTGGTGGTCCTGTTAATGAAGAGCTTACGACACCTACTGGCGCCAGCATTTTGGTTAATCTTGCTTCATCCTGCAATGAATTCTTTGTTGATATGACTATAGATTCCGTAGGTTATGGTGCTGGTACAAAACAATTTGATAACTTTGCAAATGTAGTCAAAATTGTACGAGGAAAATCAAATGAGACTCTTGAGAAAGATTCAGTAAAAATACTTGAAACTAATCTAGATGATGTTTCTGGTGAAGTTATTGCAAATACAATAGAAAAATTAATGGAAAATGGAGCAAAAGATGTCACTGTTACTCATGCAATTACAAAAAAAGGAAGACCTACTCAATTAGTTTCTGTGATATGTGATTCCAAGAATGTTAATTCATTATTAAACATCTTGATTGTTGAAACACGAACCTTGGGCGTTAGGGTTAGAACATCAGAAAGATTTCTAGTTCCACGAAAAATTCTTGAATCTGATGTCACCCTTGAAAACCAAAATTTCAAAGTTCATTATAAGATATCTGATTCAGATCATTTCAAATTGGAATTTGATGATGTAAAATCTATCTCTAATGTATTGAATATTTCATTTAATAAAACTGAGGAATTACTAAAGGAACAAATAAAGAAAAAAAATGACTAATCTGAATGAATTACTAGCATGGTTTGATGATAAGAAAAAGGTACTAGTATCTTTATCCGGAGGAGTGGATAGTGCACTTGTTGCATATGCTGCAAAAACCAAATTAAACAAAAATGCTCTTGCAGTAACTGCAGATTACAAAACTCTCTCTTCTGAAGAATTGGATTCGGCAAAAAACATTGCAAAAGAAATTGGTATAAATCACAAAATTATTGAATACAGCGAATTAGACAATGAAGATTTTGTGAAGAATGATAATAAAAGATGCTGGGGTCAACGTGTCACTGCTGAAAAATTAGCTAGAATTGAAATGGGAGAAAAAATAATTAAACAAAAAACTGGTCTTACACAAGTGCGAGTGCGTGATATTGATGGTAATGCACGAATTGAAGTTGAATCTGATAAAATTAATTTACTTCAGAATGATGATATTAAATCTGAAATATTCTCAAAATTAAAAATGATTGGTTTTTCTAATGTTGAAATTGATCCTGAAGGATATTCTTCTGGTAAACTTAATTTAATTTTTGAAAATTAGATTCTTGGCATGATGCTAAGTCTTGATTTTGCAGATACTGCAATTATTGAAACAATTGCTACTGCAAGAACAATCATGGCAATGGTGCCAAATTCTGGAACAACATGTGTACCTACAATCTCAATATCAGTTGTGGTTGAATCAAATGGAATTGTTACTTCAGTTCCATTTTGTTCTGCATCATCAGATTCTTCACCGTTAACTAGAACGAAGAATGAACCATCGTTAAATGGTGTGATGATATCTTCTGAGAGATTAATGGTTATTTGACCATCATCTTCAGCCATGTGGATTGTGATTAACAAAGAATCATCATTTGTTGAAGTAATGCTTTCGACCATACCGCCACTAATGTTGTAGTTTAGTGCATCGGTTAAGTCAGCTGCTTCACTGTGATGTCCTTCTTCATGACCACTGTGGCTTTCTTGTTTAACAAGTCCACCTTCCAATGTTACAACTGCTACATCGTTGATGTTTGCATCACCGTATGTTGCTTTTATTTTGTATTCGCCGTCATATTTCATCAATGGGCTTGCAGTGTTAATGCTGAATGAAAAACTTCCATCAGCTGCTGGGGTAATCTGTTCGATTGTTACTACTCCATTATCACCTGTTACAATTACTGTAACTGGTGTTCCAGCTCTCATGTTACCAACTTGACCATTTACTACAATTGTAGATTCATGATCAAATGTGTCGCCATTAACCTCTATTGAGATTGGTACTGGGGCGTCACCATGTTGTTGTCCATGTTCTGCAAAAGCCTGTGATGCGGCTCCCATACTTCCTAATGCCACAATGGACATCAAAAGTACGATAGATTGAACGTTCATCTTGAAAATTGTTTTTATGCTGATTATTTATGTATATTCGAACTTTTATCTCTGAACTATATCTTTGGATAGAAAATTTGCTTATTCTTAGCTGAAATCATTACAATTGTTGTAATTGCTGCCACTAGTACTAATATTGCAATGGTGCCAAATTCTGGAATTACATATGTTCCAATAATCTCAATTTCTTCAGAACCATATGAGAACGGAATTGTTAAAGTCCAATATTCTGAAACTGACACTGCATTATGATTTGTTTCGTCTCCATCAACTAAAACAAAAAATCCATTTTCATCTGTATCAATAACTTCTTTTGGTAGTGTGATTTTTAATTCTCCATCACAATCTGTTTTAATTTCTATTATCATTGATTTCATTTCTGTATCTGGTGTCATTCCAAGAATTTCGGCACATGTAATGTCATAATCTACTGCATTATCTTCTATTGCGATTGTTTGTGATAGTTTTTCTTCTTCTACAACTGAATACTCTGGTGTTGTTTGTACTCCTGCAGACATCATTCCTCCATATTCAAATTCTATTTGTGTAGAATTATCTCCATAGTTTACTTGAATCGTATAAGTTCCATCTTTACTCCACAATCCACCGATTTCTGTTTTAGCTGTATGGGAAAAAGCACCATCGTCAGTTACAGCAACTTGTGCAATATCAACTTTATTTCCAACTGGATTTATGACTTGAATAATTGCTTGCATATCTCCTAGTTTGATCTCAACTAATCCTAAAATTACAACTGGCTCTCCAGCTGCATACGCTTCTTTCTCAGTTGTTACTGTCAAAACTTGATCTGATTGAGCAAATACATCTCCTCCCACAAATGGAAATAAAATCAGACTAGATAAAACCAGAATGGAAATCTCTTTTGATTTCAACAATTCTACAATCTTTAGATCATATTTAACCAGTTTGTGTAAAAAAAACCAATTAGAATAGAAAATTTTTGAAATTCTTGAAAAAATTCTAATTAAATATATATTGCGCTCATAGAGACTTTGTTCAGTTTGTATCAAGACTTCTTTTCTATAACTAATGTTATGCATGGGGGATTAAACTAATGGCCACAAAGAAAAATCCAATTTTAGTACCAGATCATGCATATGTTCCAAAACATGAAATTATGAACAAAAAAGATGCTCAGAAAGTTTTAGATCAATTCAATTGTAAACCAACAGAATTACCATTAATCTTTGTAACAGATCCTGCAATTCTTGGACTTGGTGTTAAACCAGGTGACATGATAAAAATCACAAGAAAGAGTGGAACTGCTGGTGAAAGTATCTATTATCGATATGTGGTGGAAACCTAATGGCATTAGAATATAATCAACGTTGGCCAGTAATTCAAGATATACTTAGAAGAGAAGGTATTGCAAGACAACACCTTACATCTTTTGATGAATTTCTAGATAACGGTTTACAAAGTATCATTCAAGAAGTAGGGCAAATTGAAATTGAAAATGCTGAATATCCATACAAAATTCAATTAGGAAAAATTAAACTTCAACAACCACGAATGATGGAACTTGATGGTTCTATAACTCATGTTACTCCTGCTGAAGCTAGATTACGAAATATTTCTTATGTTGCACCAATAATGATGGAAGCAAGTGTTGTAGAAGATGGTAAAACTCTTGAAACTCGTTTTGTTCACATTGGAGATATGCCAGTAATGGTAAAATCACATGCATGTATTCTGAATACTTTTACAAATCAAAAATTAATTGATCATCAAGAAGATCCACAAGATCCTGGAGGATACTTTATCATTAATGGTTCTGAAAGAGTTGTAGTTGGTCTAGAAGATCTTTCATACAACAAAATTATAGTTGATGCAGAAAAAATTGGTGGAAAAATAGTTCACAAAGCCAAAGTTTATTCTTCAATCATTGGTTATCGTGCAAAACTAGAACTTATCATGAAAGATGATGGAATGATAGTTGCAAAGATTCCTGGTTCTCCTGTAGACATTCCTGTTGTAACTTTAATGCGTGCATTGGGTTTAGAGTCTGACAAAGATATTGCAGGTGCTGTATCATTAGTAGACGAAATACAAGATCATTTGGAAGGTTCATTTGAAAAAGCAGGTGATGTTCCAACTTCAAAAGATGCAATTGTATACATTAGTAAAAGAATTGCACCTGGAATGTTAGAAGAGTTCCAAATTAAACGAGCTGAAACACTTCTTGATTGGGGATTGTTACCTCACTTAGGAAAACATCCTGAAAATAGAAAAGAAAAAGCACACTTTATGGGAGAAGCTGCATGTAAATTATTAGAATTAAAACTTGGTTGGATTGAACCTGACGATAAAGACCACTATGGAAATAAAGTCATTAAATTTGCAGGACAAATGTTAGCTGATTTATTCAGAACTGCATTTAGAAATCTTGTTCGTGATATGAAATATCAGTTAGAACGTTCAGGTCAAAAACGTGGTATTAATGCAGTTGCTGCAGCAATTAGACCTGGAATTGTTTCTGATAAATTAAACAATGCAATTGCAACTGGAAATTGGGGTCGAGGACGTGTTGGTGTGACTCAACTATTAGATAGAACTAACTACCTTTCAACAATTAGCCACTTAAGACGTGTACAATCTCCTCTTAGTAGAACTCAACCAAACTTTGAAGCAAGAGATCTTCACTCAACCCACTTTGGACGAATTTGTCCTAGTGAAACTCCTGAAGGTTCAAACTGTGGTCTAGTCAAAAACTTAGCCTTATCTGCAATTATCTCACAAAATGTTCCATCCGAAGAAATTGTTGAAAAACTATTTGATATTGGAGTATCTGATTTGGTATCAACCTCAAACGATGTCAAAAAAGATGGTACCCGAATATTTGTTGATGGTAAATTAATTGGATTCCATAAAGATGGTCAAAATCTGGTAGAACAATTACGTGATCTAAGGAGAAGTTCAAAAATTCATCCTCACGTTGGTGTATCTATCCATAAACCTGAAGAAGAAGGTGCTACTCAACGTCTATACGTTAACTGTAATGCTGGAAGAGTTCTAAGACCTCTTGTAATCATTAAAGATGGAAAAACATTACTTTCACAGGATATACTTGAAAAAATTTCCAAGAAATTAATCTCCTGGAATGATCTTGTACGAATGGGTGTTATCGAACTACTTGATGCAAATGAAGAAGAAAACTGCTATGTCACATTTGATGATAAAAATACAAAAAAATTCACACATATGGAAATTTTCCCATCCGCCATTTTAGGTGCTGGTGCTTCAATCATTCCATATCCTGAACACAATCAATCTCCAAGAAACACATACGAATCTGCAATGGCAAAACAAAGTCTTGGATTTTCAACTCCTATGATGAATACTAGTACATATGTTCGTCAACATTTCATGTTATATCCACAAACACCTATTGTCTCAACTCGTGCAATGAACTTACTTGGCATGGAAGAAAGACCTGCTGGTGTAAACTGTGTAGTTGCTGTATTACCATTCGATGGTTACAACATCGAAGATGCAATTGTACTAAATCGTTCATCTGTTGATAGAGGTCTATTCAGAACTTTCTTCTATAGAATTTACGATACTGAAGCAAAACAATATCCTGGTGGAATGAGAGATAATTTTGAGATACCAAATGCAGATGATAATGTTAGAGGCTACAAAGGAGAAAAAGCATATCGAATGCTTGAAGACGATGGAATTGTAGCAACAGAATCTGGTGTTGACGGTGGTGATATTTTAATTGGAAAAACTAGTCCTCCACGATTTATGGAAGAGTATAAAGAATTTGAAACAAGTGGACCATACAGACGTGATACATCAATTGGTGTAAGAC
>LUPB01000010.1 GCA_001627235.1 Nitrosopelagicus sp. REDSEA-S31_B2
AAGCATTGCAGAAGAAAACAAAATTTTGTGGAAGAATATCTATTCAGGGATATTCAGAGATTTGGATGAAATTTTGATTCCATTAGGAATAGTTGAAGAAGAAGGAAGACTTCCACTCAAAAGAGGACCAAAGGCTTTGCAGCAAAATGGAATGCCATTTTACCATTTGACAAAAAAAGGATTGATCGTAGCATTGGCAATTGACAGCATTTCAGAAAGAAAGAGGATTCTCAAAGGAATAGTAAATGAAGCAAATGATGATGAAAAGCAGGCGTTTGAGATCATGGAAAAATTAGTCAAGATCGCACCACATTTTGCCTTTTCAGTATTTGAGAGATATGTTAAGGCATATTGTGAGAATAAACTAAACGATATTGTTCCATTTACAGTAGAAAATGTGAGTAAATCAGCAGATAATTCTGCCCAACTTCAAATGGAGTTGTTAGAGGGATTCTCAAAATTGTCAAAGTCAGATCGAGACCAGACTATTGATTTTCTAAAGAAAATCGACTAGTCCTTTTAACAAACATTTAAAATCAGTTCAGCGCGAGAAAAGCTAAATGGGCTCTGGAGGTTCTCAAAAAATTTTCGTTACTGTAAAATCTTACAGTCAGAGAGGTAAATTACTAAAAAGATCAGATATTCAGACTTTGGCAGAATCACGCGATCTTGAAGAATTGGTTACCAGAATTAAGAACACAAAATATGCTGACGCAGTATCTGGAATCGAAAAACCATATTCAGCTGAAAAACTGGAAAATGCATTAAGGGTCTATCTTGCAGATGCGCAATTCAAAATTGCAAAGGCATCAGGCAAATCAAAAATTTTGGATGCATATTTTCATAAATTTCTAATTACAAATCTTAAACTCATCCTCAAAGGAAAGATCCTTGGAAAATCACAAGAGGATATTGAATCATACTTTAATTTCCATGCAGAAGAACTAATCAACCAAAGAGACGTTGTTGTCAAGGCACTTGTTGCAAAGGATCTAGAAGAAGCAGTTTCAAGCCTTTCATCATCACCATTTTCTGCAGATATTACAAAGGCTGTCGAATTGTATAATGAGACAAAAAATACCCAGGCCTTTGATATCTACTTTGACAAGATGCTATACCAGCAAATTAGCAAGGCAATCAGAAGCGAGAATAATCAAGACATTACTAGAATCTATGGAAGAGATATCGACTTTTACAACATCATGAGTGTTGTTAGAGGAAAATTCTGGGGATTGGATTCTGAGAAAATCGAGGATCTACTAGTACCACCAACTGCAACCACACCAAAACATCTTCTAGACAGAATGGTCGCAGCAGAATCTGTCAAAGATGCAATTGATGAGCTCTCAACTACAAAATACAAATCAATCATTCCAGATGCAGAAGATGATGTAGAGGTACTTTCACAGTTTGAGCATGCATTAGAAATGGGAATCTACAAGGCAACCAACGCATCATTTTCAAAAATGTTTAGCTTTGCAACAGTAATTGGAATTTCAAAATTAATTGGGTACGAGGTACGAAATATCAGTGCAACTGCATTTGCAGTAGAACAGAAAATTCCAGTAGAGACTACAATGTCAAAATTAATTCTAAACGAAGAGTAGAATGGCAAGAGTTTTTTCACAAAAAAAGGAAATTCCAGCAGATGTACTTGTAAATACATTATGGGTTAGTACAGGATTAGCCGTAATTCTCACAGTTCCATCAATTCTCATTTTCATGTTCTTTTTTCTCAATTTTGACAACATCATAGCAGGGGCAGTGATTGGATTTGGATTACACTTTATTTTACTAGCATTCTCAGAAAAGATTTCAAAATTCCTGATGTCAATTTCAAGTACAGAAGAGCCAAAGATGAGGAATCATGGATTCATGTCAAGTGACTATTTCACATTTGAAACAGATGAGGAAAATGTGGTTATTTTGACCATCAAAGACGAGGAGCGTGAAAAAAAGGATGTTCATACATATCTTGAAAATCACCAGATATTCCATGTGGCATTAAACAAATACCACAATAAAACGACCAAAATTACCTACTGAAGAACATCTTGCGCATAGCGTGAAATTTCATATGAACAACTTTAAAACACCGATGGAATCCAAATGATCTACTATGATGGGAGATCGCGACTATAGGTCGGTCATAAAAAATGCAATTGAATCAGTCGGAAGAGAACTAGAATATAGATACAAAAAAGACGACGTTTCAAAAATTCATGCAAGTGAGGTGACAGGATGTCTCCGAAGGTCATATTATGATAGAATCGATGAGATTGAAAGAGACAGAACAAGCTTTTCAGATTTGATAGGAGGAATGTTCAGACAATTAGAATATGGGGCTCAGCCAAAGGAGTTTTCTCTAGAAGATATCAGTTTAGAGGCTCAGGCAGATTTGATTGTAGATGACTTGGTAATGGTTTTCAGATCAACAGGAGAAAAACCAGAGAATCCACCTGCCAAGGATTTACTATACATCAACGCATGTATGTATGCATATGACAAAGTTGACGGAGTTATAATTTACATAACTGGCAGTGGTGAAGAAATATCATTTTCAGTCACAAAAAACAAGAAAATGTTTGAAGAGACTATTAGAAGGGTTCGTGTTCTAAATGACCTACTAAAGGAGAAAAAGACTCCAATTTTGGAGACATCAATAGAATGTTCAGGTTGTCAATATTATGAGAGATGTTATACAAACAAAAAGGCCGGAAAGACGATAAACTTCTTCGGTGCAGGAAAAGACTTCCTAGATAGTATGAAAACCTAGAGATCATACAAAATAATCATTATATAATAAAATAAGAAAAAGAAAAGAAATTTCTTTTATGGTTTTTACTTTTAGCCTTCTGGTTCTTCTGGGTGGCCTTTGCCTCTTAGTGCAAATGTAACTACTGCTAATGCGATTGCTACGCCAATTGCTGAACCATATGCGGCCATATCTGCTTCTGCCATGGGGATCCGCCCTAGAAATAGAATATAACGTGTTGTATCACAATTTTCAAAAATTATGATACTATTACTTTGTGAATTCAAACAAAAGTTCGTTTTCCTGGCCTGCAGTCATAGAACTGAGGTTGTAGTATGCCTCACCTGTTACTCTCCATTGTGGATCGCCATTTTCAAGTGCACTCCATAATTCAGGAATATTTCCATTATTTTTGATTGTAAATTCATCTTTGATTATACTTGGTCTGTCACTTAGAATTGTAAAGTAATTTGATGCTGCCACAATTCCGCCTGGAGCTGCTCTGTCACCAATAGATTTTGTTCCAATCTTCATTCCATCTTCATATACATTATAACGAATCATTTCTAAAATTACACCCTTGTAGTTTGGATTTGCAACCTTGAATGCAATTTCAATGTAAGCGGTTCTTTCATCTACGTCTTTGATTACAATATCCTCTAGACTGATGATTAAAGGCTCAATTTCAGGCATTCCTCCTGAAGTGCCAATACGAACCTCGCTTGATGTATCATCAATAATGGAGGTTCCAGAATAAGCAATTACCAAAATTACGACTGCAAAAGCGCCAATTACGCCAAGAACAGGTATTTTTGGATTCAATAAAATTTTCTTATTTTTTCTTCATAAAAAGGAATCTAAAATATACCACTAGTGCTGAGAGAAAATATGCAGTATTTCCAAGCAGTACAACAGGGCAAAAAACGGGCAAACGAGGCTCAGATGAAGTTGTTTGATATTGCAGGATTTGCAATGCTGACTTTGACTACCAAGAAAAAGGATGGAAAGTTCATTCCAGTAGGAGAAGAGACGTATTGTGCTGCCATCAAAAAACCTGAAGGATATGTTGTAATTTTAGTGGATGGAGACGGATACACAAAAACACAATCAAAGGACTTGGAAAAAGAGGAGGCTGCTGAAATTTTTACAAAAGCAAAGGAATCCGGAATTGAAGAATTTCCAGGAAAACAGATTGCAATTTGGACCGAGCAGTTTGATACAATACAATCAGAATTAGTTGGGTAGTACCATGAACAGAGAAAAGTTTCCTAGAGGAAAAAGATCAGTTGAAGAAAAAAGAGGTGAACTGAGAGGTGAAGATTTGGCAGGCGTCTGGTTAGCAGGAGCAGACTTGAAAGGAGCAGATTTACAAGATGCTAATTTGAAAGGGGCTGACCTAAAAAATGCATATTTGAGAAATGCAATTTTAGAGGGAGCAGATTTGAGAAATGCTGTGATGAAAGGAGTGGATTTGAGTGAGTCCTATCTAAAAAATGCAAAACTGGAGGGAGCTGATTTGAAGGAGGCTAATTTGAGAAATGCAATTTTGGAGGGAGCTGATTTGAGAAATGCAATTTTGGAGGGAGCTGATTTGATAGATGTTGATTTGAAAGGTGCTAAATTAGAAGGAGCAGAATTGAAAGATGCTAAATTAGTAAATGCTGATTTAAGAGGCGCAGACTTGAAAGGAGCAGATTTGACAGGGGCTAATTTGTCACATGCAAACATGCAAGATACCAACCTGTTTAGAATAAACCTGAAAGGGGCAGACTTGTTTCGTACAAATTTGAAAGGTGTCGACCTAACAGGAGTCGACATATCAAATGCATTTTTGGACAAGTGGGCAGATAACTAATCTCATACAGTTAGTTTTTTGAACTCGTTGAGATGTTGAATCTCTTCAAAATCAATGTCAAATTTTGCTTTTGCCTTGAATGAAAAATCTAACTTTATCACTTGAGATAAGAGTTCTAATCCATCATTGATTTTGCCAGACTTGATAAGAGATGATGCCTTGTTGTATAATGCAGTCGTGTTTTGTGGCTTTTCTTTCAAGACCATATCATAACATTGTAAAGCAATTTCATACTGTCCAATGTAATGATGTGCCAATCCCTTGTTTAGTAAAGCAAGAAGATTTCCCTGTTCTTGAGATAAGACATCGTCATAACATACAATGGCCTGGTCAAATCTAGCCAATTTCCCCAATATGTGACCCTTTTTGAGAAGCGCCTCAATATTATGAGATTCTATATCCAGTACTTTCTGATAAAATGTGAGTGCTTCCTTTGGATTTCCTAGATTTAGTGATGTTTGCCCACTTTTGAGCAGTGATTCAATTTCAGACATGTAGTTGTTATTTTTTTGTGAGAATTATCTCAGTTCCAACGGCTCCACCTTTGATTGCTTTTTCAAGGGTTTTGATGTCAGAGCGTATGACTCGTGTTTTGATTTTAGAGCGTTCAATAATTTTGAGTGCTACAATATCCATTAGATCATATCCACCTGCAACTGAATCTTCATGAATGAGAAGTTTTTTCAAATTTTTCATTTCAATTGTTTTGAAAAGTTTTGCTTTTGCATTTTTGTTTGGATCAGAATCGTAAATTCCAGAAACGTCAGTTGCATTAAGGAACTGTTCGGCATCAATTTTTTCAGCAATTAAAGCAGCAGTGCCATTTGTTGACTGACCAGGGTGTAATCCACCAGCAACAACTATCAATCCACTGTCTACTGCATGCTTTGCCTCTCGCAGGGTGGTTGGCGGATGTGGGTATGCTTTGTCTTTTAGTGCATAGATGAGAAGTTTGGCATTTAATCTTGAGATTTCAATTCCCAGTTCGTCTAGTGTTGATTCGTCTGCTCCAGAGGAACGGGCATGTGTGATATAATGACGTGCAATTTTTCCACCACCTGCAACTATGATTGGCTGGTATGTTTTGCTAATTTTTACAAGGAATCTAGCATAGTCTTTTAGAAGTTTTACATTTTCCATAGCAAAGACTTTGCCTGAAAATTTGATTACAATTTTTTTCTTCATTTTTAGAGTTCACCAAGAATTGATTTTGCCGCCATTTCAACTTTGTTTCTATTTTTTTGTTGAGTATATGCTCTAAGAATATTCATTTTTCCAGACATGGACGATACTAGAGGTATCTGTGAAATTGGAATAGTCTTCGGAATTACCTTGTTTCCTTCCTTTGTAATTAGTATGATAGAGTTTGATTCTTTCTTTGATGGGGCAAGAGGCATCGAGTGGGTAGTAGATGTATCTATGAAGACTTGACTCTCATCTAACTTTGATTTTTTTGCTATATCTTCTCTGAACTGTTTGAGAGTGTTTTTTCCAAATGATTTTTTGCCAGAGATAATTTTTTCGTAGACACATTTGAAGAGTTTTCTATCTTGATAGTCATTTGCAATTTTTTTGGCAGCCTTTAGGTCTGAATTATCCTCAGGAAGAGATGTTAGTTGTTGTAGTATAGAATCATCTGTCTGCGTCACGTATTGGTTGACATCCATTGTACTTAATCCGAGATGATCGTCAGCCAAACTCATTGCTTCAAGCAACATTACCTCTCCTGCACGAACAGTCTTGTGAAAGTAAACAGCTTTGAACATCTGGAATCTAGAAATCATCATTGTCTCAAAGTTTACCAAGGCAGAACTTTGTAATGCAAGTTTATTCTTGTAAACTTCAAAGGAGTTTGTTATTCGATTATGATCAATTTTTGCATGCTCTGCACCTGTAAAATATCCATCTCGTAAGAGATAGTCCATCATATCTGCAGATAAAGCACCAGAGATAATTTCATTTTCAAACTGTTTTGCACCTTCACCAACTGCCAAACGGTTTATCTTTTTTTTATCAGTTGTTTTAGAAATGATATCACCAATTTCAGATTTTAGAATAATTTGTTTTCCAATCTGCTCATGTGTTATACTCTTTTTTTTCTGAAGTACCTCTTCAAACAAATGAGAAAATGGTCCATGACCAATGTCATGAAGTAAGGCTGCTAATCTCACATCATCAATGTCTGATGTTGGCATTTGTTTTTTTGATGCCAAAGAGTTTCCAGCCATTCCAGCAATGTGCATGACACCAAGTGAATGCTCAAATCTTGTATGCTGTGCACCAGGATATGTTAGATGTGCACCAGATAACTGCTTAATTCTTCTTAATCTTTGAAAGACAGGAGTATCGATAATTTTTTGTTCTGTACTGTTCAGTCGAATAAAGTCATGAATTGGATCTGTAATTTCTAGAAATTTATCTTTCATAGCCCCATCTTTTTTGCAACAATTTTCATAACATCTTGGTGAACCTGTTGTTTTGTTTGAGATGCGTTTACTATCTTCCATCTCTTCTTTTTTGCCAATTTACGATAATTTTGAGATATTTTGTTAGAGAATGCTTTGTTTTTCTCAAACTTGTCTCGATTTTGCTTTTTTCTTGCAAAGGATTCCTTTTGAGGTACATCTAGAACTATTACCAAATCTGATTTTGGCAATCCTTCATCTAATTTTTCAAGCCAGTCCAGTTTGAGACCGTTTGTCAATCCATATACCAGATTTGATTCTCTATAGCGATTCATTATGACTACAGAGTTTTTTTCATGTGCTGCAATGACATCACTTGCTTTCTCCCATCTGTTTGCAGCCAGCAAACAGTGTATTGCCTGTGCAGGATACTTGCGCTTTCCATGAAGATATCTGTCAATTTCTTTTCCAATAGGAGTTGTATAATCAGGAAATGAGAAGAGTTTTACCTTTAGTTTAGAAGAGCGAAGTTTTCGTTGTAGCATTGCAGACTGGGTCTTTTTTCCAGCTTGGTCACCACCTTCAAATGTAATAATCAATGTATAGACGGATGTTTCTTTGAATTAAAATCTTGGGCAGGATTAAGAGAAGTTTTTTCTTCCTACCTTCAGTCTATCTAGACGCGTAGTCTCGTCATCATTTACTTTATCTTCAAATTCTTTTTTAATTTCCTTTGATTTTTTTGATTTTGAATCTGCTAATTTGCTCATAGAAGGATTAGGCACTATTGTATTTTAAAACCAGCGATCGTTCTTTGGAATGAGAATCTAGAATTATCTCTTCCTAAATATGGCAGAAATTCCAATAATTGCACCTGCAGCGATCATACCCAAAACTCCTGCTGTCTCATTTGACTGGAAGATGAATGCAGAGCCCAAAAAGACTGCTGCAGATAAAATACTGCCAGAAAGCATTGCATTGTTTTTCTTGTTAGATTGTTGCTGCATCATTTTTGTTTCATCCATGAACTTTTTGATTTCAGGTGCAATTGTTATTGTATCTTCAATGGTTTTTGCAAAACGTGAAAATGATCTTTTTATCTCTTCAATGTATGCGTCTTTGATTAGTGACTCTTCTTCTAAAATTTGTTGTAAAACCTTGATGAACTTGAAATCAACTTTGTGTGTATGATATATTCCCTCAATGATTGTAGACATGCGAAGATACAAGGCCAAATGTTTTGGTAACTTGAATGGGAACTTGGACATTGTTTTGTTTGCCATCTGCATTAACTGCTCGACTTCCATCTCGTCAGGTTTCTTGCCGTACATGGATTTGATTGACATTTCTATCCCTTTTTCTATAACCTGACGGTTGTAATCAGGTGCAAGCATTCCCAGTTCATCCATGGCAGTTACAGTTCTAGGAGGGTTTTTTTCTACCAAACCTAGGTATAATCTGATTAATTTGAGCCTAGTTTCATCATTTAATCTGCCAATCATTCCAAAGTCGTACAGAACTAGTCTTCCATCGTCTTTGACTGAAATGTTTCCTGGATGTGGGTCAGCATGGAAAATGGAGTGTCTCAAAAGCATTGTAAAGAAAACTTTGTGGACATCAATGACCAGTTTGGTACGATCTATTCCTTTCTCATCTAATGCTTGAATGTCTGTTACCTTAATTCCTGGAATGTACTCCATTGTGAGAATGTTTTTTGTTGAATAATCATCATGGACGTTTGGAATTACAACATAATCGTATGGCTCCATGTTTTTCTTTATGGCTTTGAGATTGTCAGATTCTTTTGTGTAATCTAACTCCTCATGCATTGATTCGACAAACTGCTTCATTATTGGAATAATTGAGAATCTCAAATTTGGATCGACAAACTTCATTGCAAATGGTATAATCTTCATCAAAACCTTTAGATCTTTTTCAACTACTTTTTCGATTCCGGGTCTTTTGACCTTGACTATTACCTGCTGTCCATTTCTTGTTGCCTTGTAAACCTGACCTAGTGAGGCACCAGAAAGTGCTTCTGTGTCTAGTGAATCAAATTTTTCATCAATCTTTCCAATGTCTTTTTCAATTACTGGTCGTACCTTATCAAAAGAATCAGCAGGAACCTCATCTTGTAGTTTTGATAGTTCCTTCAGATATGGTTCTGGTAAGATGTCAGCTCGTGAGGAAAGCCATTGTCCAAATTTAATGTAGACTGGACCTAGCGAGATGCACGTATTGAGTATGCGTCTTGCATGCTTTTTGAATTGTTCTTCATCAACGCCTCTTTTTTCTTGGTTAATCCACAAGACGCGATCTTTTTTTAGCGCCCAGATTGATGGAAGTAATTTTATGAAGACATAGATTGTTCGTGCTAGTACCATTGTATGATTACTCCTTTAGTTCCTGTTGTTTTTTGATTGCTGCCTGTAGATCTAGATTTAATTTTTTTAGCTGAATTTTGTTTTCTCTTATCTCAGATGCGATAAAATCAATTGTCTTTTGAATTCTCTCTTTTTCATCCATTGTATCAATCCATTTTTTCCTTTATTTTTTTAGATATTTTGTATGATGCATATCCTGCAGCTAGTGAAGCTGCCAGTCCACCAATTACTGCTTGTTGTTTTCTAAATGGGGAATTTTTTTTCATTTTGTAAATGTAAGAGCCAATTGCTGCACCAGATATGGCAGCACCTGCCAATCCAACTAGAACTTCTTGTGCGTCTTGAATGAGATGTCCCATTGGGTCTTCTCGTGGGTCTACCTTGTCTGCGTGAACTGTTAATCTATCCTCGTACTCTCTGATGTGTAAAGTTCCCTTGCGGTATTGTTTTAGAGCGCCTTTTTTGTCTCCAAGTTTTGTCTCTTCAGCACCCATCAGAACTACGCGTTTCAAATCTAAAGGGATGGTAATTTCTTGTGTCATAGTGATCGATCCTACAATGGTCTGAATATAAGAATTGTATCTGAGTAACTAGGCACAACTAGGCAGATTTTGATATTTCATCTGTAATTTGTGATAGAATTTCTTTTGCTTTTTCTTCTAT
>LUPB01000011.1 GCA_001627235.1 Nitrosopelagicus sp. REDSEA-S31_B2
AAGATCATTTTTATTATATTCAGATTGATTTCCACTATGAAATATCTTCTAGGATTAATGTTACTTCCTTTACTCTTATCACCTGCATTTGCTGAAAGTCCAGAAGATTATGAACAAGTTTTACCATCAGAACAGGGAACGTTAGATATTGGATTATCAGTTGTTCCAGAAGCAGAAGCTAACTCTATTTCAAAATTACACATCGGTTGGATTAAACCAGGATTTAACAAGATTCAAGAACATATTGATTATAGAATCACAGTAATCAAAGATGGTGAAAACATCTTTGGACCAATACCACTTACACATACATCAATAGGAACTGTAAAGATTCCAGTGGAATTTCTAGAAAATGGTGAACATCAAATTAAAGTTGAGATGGAAGGAATCCTATTCCAACCAATTCCATTAGAAACTACATACTTTACAATTAACGTTGGAGAGAAACAATCAACACAACCTATTCAAGAAAATAACAATGAAGGAGGTGGTTGTTTGATAGCAACTGCAGCATTTGGTTCAGAAATGTCACCGCAAGTTCAACAACTCAGAGAAATTCGAGACAATGTTGTAATGCAAACAAGTTATGGAAAATCTTTCATGACAGGATTCAATCAGATTTACTATTCATTCTCACCAACAGTTGCTGATTATGAAAGAGAAAGTCCAGTCTTCAAAGAGATAGTCAAAGTATCACTAACACCAATGTTGACATCATTTACGATTTTGGCTCATGTACCAATCGATACTGAACATGAAATGCTAGGTTACGGCATAGGAGTCATACTACTAAATGTAGGAATGTACTTTGTAGCACCAGCCGTATTATTTACAGCAATTAAAAAGAAACTAAGAAAATAAAATTATTTTTTCTTTGCAAAAGATGCTGCACCTATTGCAATTCCAGCGATTCCCAGTCCAATTGCAGCAATAATCATTGTTTCACTTGCTGAATTTTCATTTTGTTGTTTTAATTCATCAATTGTGTTTTGTAATTCTCTAATATCACCACGTAAATCATTTATCTCACGCTCAAATTCACCAGATTCTACAACAGTTGTTTCAACTGGAGGAAATTGTAAAATTTCTTGTTCTTGCACTTTTAGTGGATGTAATGCTAGGTTAACGCTTTGTTCGTTAATTTTTCCAATAAAGTTTAGTTGTGACCAACCAGAAAATGTTGGAGTTACATCGGACTCGTACATTCCAGGTACATCAGTAGGCTGTAATGGCAAAGTAATTGATTCTGCATCAACTACTAACTTTATTTTGAGTGTTTTTTTCAAACCTTCAATTCCTTTTTCAGGAACAAATGGTTGATCTGCAGCCTCTTTACTTTTGTCCATTTCACTTACATAGACAATGATGGCATTTGATTCTCCAGTTACTACTGGTTTGTTTTTCCAGTCAATCTCAATTCTATAATCACCAACCGAATCAGCTTGGTGAGCAAATGCACTACCAAAAAACAGTGGTGAGATTAGGAGAGCTATGAGAATTGACTTTTTCATAACTGATATTTTCATTATTTGAATAAAAACCAAAGTGGTACATTTTTCGATAAATCAGGCGTAAATCTGGAGATCATTTTTATTGTCCAAGTCAGGAAATTAACCTAATGAATAAAAAGACACTAAGTTCCTTATTCGTTCTTTTTGCAATTGTTTCTATGGGAATAACTGCAGCACCTAGTGCATTTGCTGAACACAGCATGAATGCAACAGTAGAGAACGCAGACGGTTCTTCAGTTCCGGGATGTGAACCAGATTGTTTCATCCCAGCTACAGTTACCATCGGTGTTGGTGGTCAAGTTACATTCGCTAACAATGACACAGCAGCACACACATCTACAGCTGGTACTCCAGCAGATGGTCCAAGTGGTGCATGGGACAGTTCATTAGTAATGACTGGCCAATCATACACAACTGGTCCACTTGATGAAGGAGAATATCCTTACTTCTGTATGGTTCATCCATGGATGGAAGGAATGGTAATTGTTGAAGCAGAAGGAGAAAGTCATGATGATCATGGCCATGATGAAACTAAAGAAGATCATGGAGATGATGATCACGGAGAAATGGAAATGCAAACACTAACTGCAGCAGATATCTCAATTGATATTGCAGACGGTGCAAAAGCAGGTGAAAGAGTAGCAATTGATGTAACAATTGGCGGTTCACACGTTAACTATGACATTGTTGCAACTCAAAATGGTGAAACTATCCTAGACGAGAGTGGTGTACACTCACATACAGGAGAGGGTCAACACATTACATCAGCACTTAGTGCAGATGCATCTGATGACAGCCCAATTGATGTCACTGTAACATTCCAAGGATTTGGTATGGTAGGTGAAGAAATGACAGGTCCAGTCGGATTAACAAACACTGCACAAGCAGTTCCAGAATTTGGTACAATAGCTGCATTGATTCTAGTAGTTGCAATTTCTTCAATAATTGCATTATCTGCAAAATCAAGACTTAGCTTCATGCCAAGAATCTAGACGACTTCTTATCTTTTCCTTTTTATTTTATTTTTCTCATAGTACAGTTGTAGTATGTACCAATCTGTATAATACTAAAAGAGACTTTGAACTATTGGTAGACATATCCCTTAGTGTCATGTTGGTAAGAATAACGTCTAGCCAGAAAATGTCTATCGCTTTTTTATTTACGACGAATCATAGCAATTACTGCCAAGATTACTCCAGCTGCTCCAAGACATAATCCGAAGACACCAAAGTTGTAAGCATTTTGAATGTCAATTCCACCTGCAGTCAAACTGACTTCACCAACGTTTGACTTTAGATTAGACACATCTTTTTGCAATGAGGAGAGTGCATTTTTTACAGCACCAATTTCACCTGCAGAAGATGAACCACTAACTGGTGGAAATGCGATAATAGATTGACTTTCAATATCTTCAATAGGAATTAAAACATCAATTGGTAATCCATTTAATTCACCTTGAATCTTCAATGACATAGAACCAGTTTTTGTTGGTAAAATTTTTGAATAATAATGTCCAGGTCTAGGATCTGAGTTGATGTCAAGTGTTTTTTCTGCTCCACCAGAGATTAGTGTTGCAGACATTGCTTTGAATGCATTAGTAACTCCAGTTCTAAGTCCTTCTTTTTCTCCAGAAATTGCAACCTCAACTACAACTTTGTTTGGTAAATTAACAACTGGTGGTTCTTCTCCCCAACCAGCCTCTATCTCGTATTGTTCAACATATACAGTTGTATGAGCATATGCCGAAGACATTGCAAATCCGGAAAGGAGAATTACGCTAAGTAAGAGAAAAGATTTTTTCAATATATCTTATCCAAATTATTACATTATTATCTTTACTAAGATAGTACAATTTTTGAAGAGGCATTTCTTTAAATTGTAAGTACGATGATTTGAAATCATTGAAGAAGATTTGGATTGTTCCTGTTTTGATATTATTTTTAGGAATACCTGCAGCTAGCGCTCATCCATTTTTACTTGAGACAGTTCCAGGTCAGGGTCAAAATGCACCAATTGGAGTAACACAAATCATTTCAAAATATTCAGAAGCCGTAGAAATTGATTTTTCAGAACTGAAAGTGTATGATGCAAATGGAAATCAAATTGACAATAGAGATACGTCGTACAATGACGGTGAGACATCACTAATCGTAACAACACCGCCTTTAGAAGAAGGAGTTTACACACTAACAAGTAAAGTTCTTTCAAAAGTTGATGGACATTTAGTTCAAGCAGCAGTAGTATTTGGAGTAGGAGATGTACAAGTTGATACATCAATGTTAGATTCACAAGAAACTTCTGAAACAACTTTCATTCCAGAATCAGTTGCAAGATTTCCAGGACTTGTTGGGCAAACAATTGTTCTTGGAGGAGTAATAGTTTCAATTACAATTTGGTCATCACAACAAACTAGATTTAGAGAATTATTTAGCGACATAAATGAACAATTCAAAAAGAGATTTTCAAAAATTATCGGTTATGGTGTAATTGCAACATTTGCATCAAACTTCATAATGTTAGGTGTTCAAACATGGAGGCTGGAGGTTTCACCAATTGAGGTAATTGGAACCACTTTTGGAACAACTTGGTTAATTCGAATGATAATTACAATCATCATCATTGGAATATGGTTCTGGATGGAAAAGAGAAAAGAGATATCAATTAAAGGACAAATTCCGTTACTTGTAGCATCACTAATTCTAATTGCAACAACTACAATGATGGGTCACGGAGCATCTACAGAGTTAGAAGCAGCATGGATTTTAGATTATGCTCATAATTTGTTATCATCAATTTGGATTGGCGGCGTAATATTTTTTGCATTTGTTGCACTTCCAACAATTTCAAAAACCGATGATGCTTTAAGAAATAAAATTACTCTAAGCTTGATTCCAAGATTTTCAGGCATATTCATCATTGCAATTGGAATTTTGATCATCACAGGTCCCACTCTACTATGGTTCTTAGATGACAATGTAGGAGCACTCACAGAATCCACATATGGAAAATTAATCATGATAAAAATTGGACTTGCAGTTGCAATGATTGCATTTGGTGGAATGTATCAAGTGAAATTTCTCAAAAACCCAAGTAATTACGAATCTCTGAACATTTCAAAGAGAATTAGTAAGCCATTAAAGTTAGAAGCAGGATTAGGAATTGCTTTACTAGCTGTAGTTGCATTGTTGGTAAATTCTTCATTACCAGAAGGAGAAATTCAATCAGCAGATGCATTACAGCCAACGTTTGGTTATGAATCAATTCTTTTCTCTGAGAATGCAAAATTTGATGTCAAAGTAGAACCTGCAGGAATAGGTCAGAATACAATTTCAGTTATAGTTTCATCGTTTGATGATAAACCGCTTGATGATATTTCAGGATTGAAAGTAAAGGTCTCTAATCCACAGAAAAATATTTCACCAATACTAGCAGAGGTTTCCGAAACTGTACAAAGTTCAATTACAAAATATACAGCAGATGCAACATTTGGTTTTGCAGGAAACTGGCAGATTGAATTAGAAGCACAAAGAGAACAAAACTCTAATGAAAATACAATTTTCAATTTACAGATTAAACCATTGTTAAGCGACATTAGAACAGAGATTACCGAGTATGAATTTCCTGCAGATGAGACAGCCCCACTTTTCCCAGTGTATGATGGAAAGAATTTGTGGATTTCAGATGCACAAAAACCACGTCTATGGAAGTTTTCATTAGAAGATGAACAATTTACTCCATACACATTTGATGGATTAACAACAATTTTCATGGATATTGGAAAAGATGGAAAGATTTGGTTTACAGATACACCAAACTCAAAGATTGGAAGTTTTGATCCTAAAACAGAACAATTTGAAACAATTCAACTTCCACAATTCAATTTAGTTACTAAGAAATCACTTCCAACATCTGTAGGAGTAGATAGTGATAATGACGTATGGGTAGCCGTAATTGATCAATCATTGCTCTTAGAGTATAACCAATCAACAAAAAAATTCAAGATAATCAATACAATCACTCCTGAAGCTGGACCAACAGCAATAGAGATTGATGATTCAGATAATGTTTGGTTTGCCGAATCACTTGTAGGAAAATTGGGAAAAATTGATGGAAAGACAAAAGAATTGACTGAATTTGCACCTGAAGTTCCAATGGCCGAACCATTTGCATTAATGATTGACAAAGAAGATAACGTGTGGATAGCAGAGCATATTGGACCAGCAGTAACAAAGTTCAATCCGGTGTTAGATAGTTTTGATCAAGTCAAAATCTCAAATCCGGAATCATTACCATTTGGAATGGCTTTTGACAAATACGACAACATGTGGATAGCACAACACGTCATTGATAGTTTAGTAGTTTATGATCAAAATAATCAACAAATGATGGAAGTTCCAATTCCAACAGAAGGATCATTTACACAATTTGTCATAGCTGATGATAACGGAGATATTTGGTTTGTGGAACAACGTGGAGGTAAATTAGGCAAAGTTTCAATCAGTGCAGTACCAACTCAAAGAACCGTCGTTCAAGAGGATACATCAATTGACATAATGTATGTAGAATTAGTTGCCCCAATTGTTGCTGCAGGAATTATCGCAACTGCGTTGTTTTATGTAAAAAGTGTCAAAGATAAGAGAAAGATTGACGATATAATCTCCACTAAGTAAAATAAGAGTTCAATTCGATAAACTGTATGAAGCTACTTCTTGGAATATTGTTAGTATTTGTTGTTACAATTTCATTTGGAACAGCGTTTGGACATGGAGCAGGAATTGAAGCATCACCATTAATTTTTACAAATGACAGAGAAGTCAAAGTTACTGTAGAATTACTTCCAGCAGAATTTTACAAATCTGATCAAAAAATGATCAAAATAGATGCATATGATCATACAAACAGAGAAACAATAACCAATGCAAGTTTCAAAGTTGAAGTTTTCAATGATGAAGAATTATTACTAAACGAATGGTTTTATGCCGAAGATGGAAATTTAATTTTAGAAGTTGACCCAGACGTAATTGTCACTAACAGAGATAGTATCGAAATTTCTGGTGAGAAAAATGATTTTGGGTTATGGGAAAAAACTGACAATTCTCCATTAATTGTAACAGGTCCAATTTTTAACAAAGGCGGAATATTCACATTCAAAATTACATTAGATGCCCAAGATGCAATTGGAAATATTAGTGACGTGGAATTTGAGGTTCAAGTCAGTGTGACTGAGGTTTCATATCACAATGAAGATGTAGGCATGAATGAAACAGAGTTTAGAGTAAAGTCATACTATGATAAGATTAGTAATTTTGAATATGACTCAAAAGAAAATATAGCAAAGGTCAGTCTTCCGTTTGATTTTTCAGAATCAAACATTTCACATACCAATGTAATACATACTGAAATAATGTTTCCAAAAGATACATTGGAGTTTTTATCTCCAAATTATTTTGGAACAGGTAATGGTATAGAATTATTCAAATCATCAATATTCATAGATGATTATTCAGAGGAAGATAATCGTATTGTATGGGATCCCAAAGTAATCATTCCTGGAGAAAAAGTCAAGTTCATTTACACTTTTAGAGATACAAGTGATTTAGGACCAGTTAGGGATTCAGATTATACAATTACAATTTTGCAAAATGGTCAGACAATTTTCTCTGAAGACAGATTTGCAAAAATTGGTGCAGACTTTACAGACTTTGCATTTTCTGAAGAGCAGACAGGTCTAACAGTTGTAAGATTTTCAAATATTTCAGGCAGTGGTCAGCAGACAGAGTTTGCATTTGTAGTTGGAGGTCAAACAAAAGAAGTATCAGTTCCAGAGTGGGTGAAAAACAATGCAGGATGGTGGGCAGACGGTCAGATACCAGACTCTGCATTCATTGATGGAATTGAATTTTTGATTAAAGATGGAATCATAAATATCAATTAAAAAAATTCTTGATTACTCAAAGGCTGAAACAAAACTAGATTCTTCAACCTTTGTGCTTGTACATTTGCATTGATTAGAGTCGTGGCCACACTCAAAGCAAATTAGGAGATTTCCTCCTTTACAGTCGTAAAGTGACATTTCCATATTTTATTACAAAGTTTGTATTTAATGATAATTGAGTATATAGATCTCGTATGCCTATTGTTTTCTTATTGTAATAGCATACTCAAAATTGCTGCACGAGTAAATTTTCCATATTCTGCTTGTTGGAAGTATTTTGCTTGCTTTGCAGAATCAACATCTGTAGAGATTTCATCAATTCTTGGAAGTGGATGTAATAAGATTGCATCATCTTTCATTTTGTTTACAACGTCCTGACCAATTACATAACTGCCTTTTACTTTGACATATTCTTCTTCATCGGGGAATCTTTCTTTTTGTATTCTTGTTACATACAAAACATCCAAGTCCTCAATGTATTCATCTAGATTTTCAGATTCAGTAAATGAAAGATTTTCTTTAAGATTGTATATAGAATCACTTCTAACTTTCAAAGATTCTGGAGAGATTAGATGAACCTTCACATCATAGTTACTCAAACCATATAACAAAGAGTAAACTGTTCGTCCATACTTCAAATCTCCAACAATTCCAATATTTTTTCCGTCAATTTTTCCAAGTTCTTTTTGTATCGTATACAAATCTTGAATTGCTTGTGTAGGATGTTCTTCTGTACCACTGCCTGCATTGATTAGCGGTTTATCAGAAACCTCAGCTGCAAATTTACTAGAGCCATCCAAAGAATGGCGTAAAACAATTGCATCTGTATAGCCTGCCATAATCCTAACAGTGTCAGCCAAACTTTCGCCTTTTTGAACAGAAGAAGAAGTTGCATCAGCAATTCCAAATGAGGTTCCTCCAATTAGTGCCATAGCAGATTGAAAACTAAGTCTAGTTCGAGTACTTGGTTCAAAGAAGAGATATCCCAGAGTTTTTCCTCTTGCTATCTCTCGTCTTTGTTCTGCTGGCATCTCCATGATTTCATTAGTTTTAGCAAAGATTTGTTCTAAATCATCTTTTGATAAATCACGTATGGAAATAATGTCGTTTTGGGAAAAATTATTCATTCTTTGAATCATATATAGTGGCAGATATACAAACTATTCTATGGAACAATCCGATTTGATAGTCAGGCGTATCAAAGATGGCACCGTAATTGACCATATCAATGAAGGAAAAGGTCTGAAGGTCTTAGAGGCACTGGAAATTGATGGTAGTCGTGGAAATGTCATCACCATAGCATTGAACATGCCTAGTGGGAAATTAAAGAAAAAAGACATGATAAAGGTTGAAGGCAGATTTTTGGAAGATGATGATACAAACAAACTTGCAGTCATTGCACCAGCATCTACAGTCAATATCATCAAAGATTACAAGTTGGTGGAAAAGCGAAGAGTTTCACTTCCTAATCAAATTGAGCAAATTTTCAGATGCTCAAATCCAGACTGTATCACAAATAGTCAAGAACATATTGAATCTACAATGGAAGTGATGGACAAGGATAATCTTGTCTTAAAGTGTAGATATTGTGGACGAGTCTTAGATGTCGATGATCTAAGATATCAGAAGAAAAATTAAAAAATTTTTAAAAAAATTGTTTTTTGATTATTGTCCTAAGATGATGAACATCATGACGATACCGTAGATAGCAATTGATTCTACCATACCTACAAAGATGAATACCTTAGATTGTAATGCTGGGTTTTCACTGATTACTGCTAAACCTGCAGAACCTACTTGACCCAGTCCAATTCCTGCACCAAATGCAGCAAGACCAAATGCAAGACCTGCACCTAAGAGTTTCAATGAATCACCACTAGAAGCTGTTGCTCCGTCTTCTGCAGCATATGCTACACCTGTCAATCCAGATAGTGAGACTACCATGGTTGCAAGTAATAAAATTGAAAGTGGTTTCATTTTCATTTTTTGAAATCTGGAGACCATATTTAAACCAACACCTAATTTTCTTAGATCTTATCCAAGGTTTTCTTTTTTGCAGATTGAAGTTTATCTTTGATCGTTTTTGAGGAATTTTCATATTCCTGATCTAAAGTTTTTTTAGAATTATCAAGTAATCTTTTAATTTCGTCTTTTGCCATTTTACTGTCTCTTCTCCATTGAAGCCTTCACCTTTTTCAACCTTGCGAATTCTTCTCTTTCTCTTTCTTCTAGAGTTGC
>LUPB01000012.1 GCA_001627235.1 Nitrosopelagicus sp. REDSEA-S31_B2
TTGGCTACTTTATTCACTCTAGCTCTCTCATTGCAGCAGATAATGCAGTTAGTTGTGCAAAATCTATGATTCGAATAATTGATGAAGGAATAAATCCAATTCTGAACCAATATGATTACCCTGATCTTTTTGTAAAAATTGGTGTTGATTTTGGCAACAATATGATTGTAAGATATGGCTCTGATGCTGAGAAATCTCACGTTGACCTTATTGGACCTGCAATGAACATTGCAGCTAAGATTCAGGGTAAAGCAGGTCCACAAGAAATTTTGATTGGAGAGGATGTTTACAATAGAATACATCCTACAGTTCAAAAAGAATTCTCAAAAAAGGTTTGGAAAGAAGAGGAATGGAAATATCATAGTAGAGAGACAGGGGAATTATATCCTGTATATTACCACACTAAACAGTAAATTTGTCTGGACATTCAACATGCTCATAATGATGTTCGGTAAATTTTTCATCAACAACATACATCACAATTTTGTGTAATTCTTCATCACGAATTATCTTTTCACATTTTAGGCAACGTTTCACTTTGTCGTGGTACATGAAACATTCAGAATTTGTGATCGCTATAAGGATCTGCGATCAGAATAATATGACTAAAAATCGACGTTTATTCACAATTTGAGCCTGTTATAGACATACGAATGCTAAAATATTGTTCAAAAATAACAAATGTATGGATACAGGATTCTTTAAAGAGAGAAAAACTGCTTTTAATCCAATTGAAGCTAATGTCGGAGATGAAACAATTCGTTATCCTCCAAACAGTTCCCCTCCAACAGGATTCTCAGGTATCAGTGAGATTAGAGAGCGATTTAACAAAAGAAACGCATCCTTAATGCCAAATCTTGAAGATTTCAATCAAATGTTTCGTCAATATGCAGATGGATTGTTAAATGCAAATGAATCTGTATTTCCACCAGGTCATCCATTATACAATAGAGAAAAATCTTTCACATTGATGAAAGAAGCTAATGACAAATTACTCAAAGAGAATTTGGAATTAAAAAAACAGCTTGAAAAATCTGAAAAATCATCCTCACAGCCTAATTTTTAAGATATTTTGCGTATTTTCTGAAAATCCTTTCTAGATTATCATGTTCCATTTGAGATATGGCATCTCTTTCTAAAATATTCTTGAAAATTAGTCTCTCAGAAGTTTCAAGATAGTTTATTGCTTCGGAATTCAATAACTTTTGAATTTTATTTTTGATTTCGAAAGTCATTTTATGGCCATATTTTTGACGTGGTTTATTAATTTAAACAATTTTAGAGAAATATGAAAAAATCATCATGGTTAGATCTGATTGCCACTCATCGAAGAAAGTGTGAAGATGTTCTAACATGTTCTAGAAACATTCGTTATGCTGGATGTTTTAATGAATATGGTAGAACCATTGCAGGAAAAATACAAAATAGCATGTTTTTGTTCTGATATTATGGATTCACTTCTACCATCGTCTCAGTACGTTCTACACCGGGAATTTTTTGAATCTCAGTAGTAATGTCTTTAATTGCAGACAATTCTAAAACATCTATTACGGCTACTGCATCGAATTGTCCACTAACAGGGAATGATTCAGTTATGTTCTGAACTTTTCTAAGACGTGCTGCAATGAGTTTCTTTGGGGATTTCACAAGAATTACTGCCCTTACCATCCTAAATCCACCTCCACTTCAATCAAGGTTTCGGTATCTACAATCTCCTTTACATTTTTGAGATCAATAACCACATTATTGATGTCATCTATGGATGAATTCAAGATAACTGCAATATCTGCACGTCCTGTAACAATCATTATATCTTTTGAAATTTTTCTCTTTTTTCTTAAAATCTGGACAACCTTATCCACAGTGCCGGGCTTAACGGTAATCATGCATAGTGCTTTCATGAATTAGACATGCAACTGTAAGTGAAAAAGATTTCTAATCAGAACTAGCTTCTTGGGAACGGGCTTCTTCAAGATATGCACGTCTTTCTTCAAGTTCAGTTTCCCTATCAATTGTTAAGTCATCATCGACAATTACAATTCCTGAATCTTCAGGCTCAGTATTTTTCTTAGATGATTTTTTTGCAACTTTTTTTGTTGTCTTTTTCTTTTCTGCCAAGATGGTATGAAAATCAGAATATCATATTATTAAAGATTTCACTATCGAGGAAATAATGCCAAAGTTTGTGAAACGGTAAAGAAAGATGTTTTGCGCGTCTCAAATCGTATATTATTACCAAATATGGTAATGCCGAGGGCGAGATTTGAACGCGCGACAGCCACGTCTTCAGCGTGGTGCTCTCCCAGGCTGAGCTACCTCGGCATGATGAATTTGAAAATTAAATGATTAAATGAAATTAAAGGGTATCCTTTCAGGGTTTCCAAACAATATCGGAGATATTCTTCCGATGATTAATAGCACGAGCCAATATGAACATTAAGTCAGATAGTCTATTGAGGTAGATTGCTGCATCTTTGTTAATCTCTTCATTTTGGGATAATGCAATAACATGTGTTTCGGCTCGACGTGATATTGTTCTTGACAAATGTAAGATTGATGCCAATAATGTGCCTCCAGGAAGAATAAAGCTTGTCAAAGGTTCCAACTGAGGCTCTAACAAATCAATTTTTTGTTCCAAAAAAGTAATCATTTCCGGAGTAGTTCTAATTTTTTCATCAGACATGTTTGGATTTGCAAGATCAGAGCCCACTATGAACAAATCATTTTGTAGTTTAATCAGAATATCTTTGATTTCAGGATCAAGTTCTAGGGATAGTGCAATCCCTAATGAAGAGTTTAATTCATCTACAGCTCCATAAGACATTATCCTTTGATCAGATTTCCAAACTCGCGAATTGTCAAATAGTGAAGTTTTTCCTTCATCCCCAGTTTTTGTGTATATCTTCATGAAATCTTGGTCGAAGTATGGCTATTAAGGGTAATGTTAATTTTACATGGTGCCAACAACTCTGATAATGAACAATCTGGACATTGCAAATAATTTATTTTTAGAGCGAAAATTTTCTCAAGCAATAGAGGAATACACAAAAATCTTAAAAAATGATTCTCAAAACCTAACTGCATTAAACAATATGGGCTATGCGCTAACTAAACTGAAAAAATTTGATCTAGCTTTAGAATGCTATGAAAAATCACTAGAAATTAAAGGGGATGATCATATTGTGCTGGTTAACAAGATATCATTATTTAGAAAGATTGGCAAAGTAGATGATGCATTAAAACTATGTAATCAAATATTAGAAAAACACCCTGATGAATTAATTGTATTATATCATAAACTACGATTATTAAAAAAATTAAATCGGGTTGAAGAATCAAATGAAATTTGCAAAAAAATTCTTAGCATATATCCTTCAAACATTGAAGTTCAAAATGAATTTATTAAATAGAGTTTAAGTAGAAAACTATGATTTCTGATTTCTTTTTTCAAATAGCAGGTTTAAAGGAATTACCTCGTTCAGGATGGAAAATAAAAGTAGGATTAAACGATACAGAATCTGTTGCCGAGCACTCTTACATGATGTCAGTTATGGCAATGGTACTTTCTGATTTGAAATCACTGGATTCTGAAAAAGTTATCAAAATGTCTATTTTACATGATTGGGCAGAATCGAAAATCGGGGATTTCATGCCCGATGAAATTGGTTATGATAAAAAATCAGAATTAGAAAACTATGCAATGGTTGAAATTTTAGAATCCCTTCCTCAATCACTACAATCGGATTATCAAAATATTTGGAATGAATTTCTTGTCCGAGAGACTCAAGAGGCACGACTCGTTCATGAATTAGATAAATTAGAAATGGCATTACAAGCAAAAATCTATGAAAAAGATGTAGACCCTGAGAAAGTTAAACCATTCATTATTTCTGCAGTAGAACAGGTTAATGACCCTGATTTAAAAAAAATCCTTGTTGATATACTAAAATAATAAATCTTATTTCCAATTTATGAAAACATGTCTGAAAATAAAGATGAGTTAATTAAAGCACAAAATGAGCTGATTGGAGTTTTATTTGAAATTATAAAACGATTGCAATCCAACAATGATTTGGATACAGAATATTTTCAAATTATCGGAAAAGATTCACATTCAGATGAAGATGCATCAAGATTATCAGAAATTACTAAAGAACGAGAGGAAAACGCAAAAATTGTTTCTAGATTATTACAACAGATTGAATCTAATTAATGACCACAACTACATGAATCTCCGTCGCCGCAAGAGTCATCTACAATTCTAAATTTGTTAGTTTGTTCAAATTTTGCTTGTGAATAATGAGAAATGTTTACAATTCGGGTTCTAACATCTTTATTTTTCCAACTACCTTCATTTTCAAACCAGGATTCAATTTCATCTACATCATACCTTTCTCCGTTTTCGTTAATTTCTTTAAAAATTTCTTTGATTAAGATTTCATTCTCAGGAGTTAGTTGTGATTTATCTTCAACCATAGTAGTAATTTCATTTAGACGCATTATTGTGGAATTTAGTAATGGCATGAAAATTGTTAATTTATATCGCATTTATAATATTACAATTACATGCAATATTTTCAAGCATTAAAGAAAGGTCAAAAAAGAGTTGAATCTGCACGTGCATACCTTAACTCAATATCAAATGACAGAGCTATGCCTGCATTAGCATTAAGAGATAATAAAACAAATGTGTGGGAACCGGTGGGTGAGGAGAATCTGTATGCAGTAATTGATGAATCATCGGGATTTGTTTTAACTGATTCAAGTGGATACATTATTGCGTTATGCGATGAAAAAGGTACATCAAAAGCCCTAGTTCAAAGCCTAAATCAAGAACAGAAAGACAATATCGTAGAATTATTGAAGAAAGATAACATAGTAGAGTACAAAGGCAAAGTAGCTTTACCTGTGTAGATTTTATTAATGCCGTCAAATATCATAGTAAAATGAACAAATATTCAAAAATCATAGAGGTCCAAGGTCATCTCATAGATTCTTTGGTTTTAACAAAAATCTTTGATAATGTAATGGATCTTGATGGAAAATTTGAAGTAATGAAAATTTCCGTGGGCAAATTGAAGACTGATGAAAGTTATGCAAAATTAAGAATTATTGGAAAAAATAAATCTCATTTAAACGAGATTATGACTGTACTTCACAGAGAAGGTGCTACAACAAAATCTCAAAAAAATTGCAAGACAAAATCTGCATCAAAAAACATGGTATTTCCAGACAATTTTTACAGCACTACAAACAATCACACATCAATTTATCATAAGAACAAATGGATTAATGTTGAAAATATGATGATGGACAAGTGTATTGTTGTAAAAGGAAATACTGCAAGATGTGTTCCAATTAGAGAAGTCAAAAAAGGCGATAAAATTGTAATAGGTGAAGAAGGTATCAAAGTATCAACACCAGAACGTCCAAGGGAAGGTATGAATGTGTTCCAATTTATGGGAAGTGGAAGTTCTAGTGAGCGTCCAACTCAACATATTGCAAAAAAGGTAGCTGAAGACATTAAAAATACAAAGAAAAAAGGTGGAAAGATTGTGTTGGTAGGTGGTCCTGCTATTGTTCATACAGGAGCTGCAGATGCAGTTGCAAAAATGATCAAAACAGGACACATCAATGCAGTTTTAGCGGGAAATGCATTAGCTGTACATGATGTAGAGTATGCAACGTTAGGTACCTCACTAGGAATGAAAGTTAAAGATGGAACATTAGCTGTACGAGGACATAGAAATCACATGGATGCAATTAATTCAGTATTCAAAGCAGGTTCTTTGAAAAAAATGGTTCAACAAAAAAAATTAACACGTGGTATAATGTATGAATGTGTAAAAAAGAAGATTCCTTTTGTTTTAGCTGGTTCTTTAAGAGATGATGGTCCATTACCGGACGTAATTACAGACATTGCCGATGCACAAAGAGAATACAAAAAAGTTCTAAAAGATGCAAGCATGGTAATCATGGTTTCTACAATGCTACATTCAATTGCAACGGGAAATATGTTGCCTGCAAATGTCAAGGTAATTGTAATTGATATCAATCAACCAACAGTCACAAAATTGATGGATAGGGGTACATGGCAAGCATTAGGAATTGTATCTGATGTAGGGGCATTTTTGCCAATGGTCGCAGAAAAAATTGGAGCTAAAAAATGACCTTAAAAATAATAGATGAGATTGATTTTGAGAAAGGAGATGGATTAGTTCCAGTTATTGTTCAAGATTCAGAGTCAAAAGATGTTCTAACTCTGGCATATACAAACAAAGAATCACTAGAATTGACAAAGAAAACTGGAAACTCATGGTTTTGGAGTCGTTCTAGAAAGAAACTTTGGATGAAGGGAGAAGAATCAGGAAATACTCAGAAAGTAAAAAAAATACTGGTAGATTGTGACTCTGATGCGATAATCTATTTGGTTGAACCATCAGGTCCTGCATGTCACCTTGGTGAACGAACTTGTTTTCATAATGACATGGAATCGTAGAATTATTGTCCTAGTTTTGATTTAATTAATTCAAGTGTTTTGGCAGGGTCTGCTTTTCCTTTTGTTTTCTGCATAACTTTTCCTACAAGGAAGTTTACAGTTTCAGGGCGCTCCTTGGCATCTTGTACTGCCTGCTTTTCTTCTTCAAATATTTGAGATATTATGTTATCAATTTCAGAAGAATCAGAAACCTGGCCTAAATCCATTTCATCTAATAGTTCTTTGACTGATTTTCCAGATTTTACAATTTCTTGTAATGCAATTTTGGATGAATTTCTTGTAAGGGTTTTTGCATTTACTGCATTTACCAAATCGGCTAAATGCTGAGGAGTAACTTTGGATGTTTCTCTTTTCTCTCTAGTGTCAATAAATCCAAGTAAATCCGTCGTTATCAAATTGGCAATATCTTTTGCATTTGACTCATTATGTGCATTTTCAAACAAATCTGAATAATATCTATCAGAAGATAAAATGTCGGCTACCTGTGGAGCAATATCGTATTTTTCAACATATCGTTCTTTTTTAGAGCTTATGCTCTCAGGCATATTCTTTTTCAAAACATCACGCGTTTCTTGATCAATTTTAACCCAGGGAATGTCGTTTTCTAAAAAGTATCTGTAATCTTGATCTTCTTCTTTACTTCTTGAACTAATTGTGATTTTTCTTCTATCGTCCCAGTGTCTAGTTTCCATTGCAATTTCTATATCACGTTCATGTAGGCTCTGCTGTCTCGTTAATTCGAAATGTAGGGCCTTTTCTAAGTCGTGAAATGAGCCAATATTTTTGATTTCTACTTTATTTCCCCCCTCAATTGATACGTTACCGTCTGCACGCATTGCACCTTCTAAACCAGGTTCTGCAACTCCAAGATTTTCCAATAAATCAGATAGAATGTTTAAGAAAACTCGTACTTGTCTTGGATTTTCAAAGTCAGGATCAGTTACAATTTCAACCAAAGGAGTACCAGCTCGATTGTAATCTACTAAGGTAATTTTTGTTCGGTCTGAAGTTCCTTCATAGATTAAGCGTCCCGGGTCTTCTTCTAATTGAATACGTCTGATTTTGATTTTTTTACCTTCCACATCTACATATCCTTCTCCGCCAACACTCATGTCGCCATAAACATTCAGCTGTGTAATCTGGAAGTTTTTTGGTAAATCGGGATAAAAGTAATTTTTTCTAAAGAATGCAATTTTTTCAGGAGTTGCACAGTTTAATGCCATTGCAATACTCGTAGCAGATTCTACGGCCTTTTGATTTAATCTTGGAAGAGAACCTGGCAATCCCATACATACCGGACATACGTTATGATTTGGTTCAAATTCACGATAGTTTGCTTTACAAGAACAGAATAATTTACTTTCAAGTTTTGTTAATTGACAGTGAATTTCTAATCCAATTTTTGTCATAATGGCACCTCCGGGATGGTGGTTTTTGTCTCTAATGCATATGCAGCTTGGAATAATGATTTTTCTTCCAAACTATTTGCTATGATTTGCATGCCAATAGGTAATCCGTTAATTACACTGTATGGAACTGAGATTGCGGGTTTTCCAGTAAGATTTGCAGTTACGGTATTGTAATCTAATAACATCAGTGTTACAGGATCATCTATTTTTTCTCCAAATCGGAATGGTTGGACGGGTGCGGTTGGCGCAATGAGATAGTCATATTTTTCAAATGCAGTATTTATTTCAGAAATTAATTTTGATTTAACTTTCAGTGCCTTTAGGAAATATTTGCCTGCATGACCTGCAGAAGGTACAAAACCTCCAAGAATTATTCTTCGAGTAACTTCAGGTCCAAATTTTGTCCTTGACTTTGAGATGTAAGAATTGTATTCATAACCTTCGGATTCCATTTCGTAGCCATATCTAATATTATCATAACGTGCAAGATTACTACCTGCCTCAGTAGATGTTATTGTATAATATGCTGCAACAGTGTATGGAATTGTAGGTAGAGATACTTCTTCACATGATGCCCCTAGGCCTTCAAAATCTTGTATAGATTCTTTTGTTGCTGTAGAAACTTCCTGACTGAGCCCATCTGCAGTAGTCATTTCTTTTATTATTCCAATTTTTTTTCCTTCTATACCCTTTTCAATTTCGTTTAGATAGTCAGGGTTTTTGTTATCGATTGTAGTGTCATCGTTTGAATCTTGACCTGCAATAATATTTAGCAAAAATGCATTATCTTTTACAGTTTTAGTCATAGGACCAATCTGTTCAATGCTGTTTGCATATGAGATGAGACCATATCTGCTGATTAACCCATAAGTTGGTTTTAGACCAACTACTGAGCAAAAACTTGCAGGATTTCTTACAGACCCGCCAGTATCAGAGCCTAAAGATGCAAGACATTCATTAGCAGCAACAGATGCAGCACTTCCTCCCGATGATCCTCCTGGCACATAATCAATATTCCATGGGTTTTTGGTTGCACCGTATGCACTAAATTCAGTTGTTAGACCCATTGCAAATTCATCAAGATTTGTTTTTCCAGTAATTACTGCATCTTCGTCATTTAGACGATTTACAACAGTAGCGGTGTAAGGTGCTACAAAATTTTCTAAAATTTTTGATGCACAAGTAGTTTTAGTTCCTGTAATGCAAATATTGTCTTTAATAGATATAGGAAATCCATAACATTTGCCAACTTTTTCATTAGATGAAATTTTTTTATCAATTAATTTTGCGTCGTTTATAGCTGAGTCATTTAGTGACAGATATGCATGTACATTTCCATCTACCATCTTAATTCTATCAATTGTGGCAGAAATGAATTCTTCAACTGTGAAAGATCCAGATTTTACATCTTCGATGTACTGTAGAATTGAGGTGTTTAGATTCATTTAGTTCATCTTTGGTGCACGAACATAGTGTTCACGGAAGTTCTTTAATGACTCGATTAATTTCTTATCATGAGGGATGAATTCATCTTTTCTTAATTCTGCCAATAATTTTTCTTGTGATGTAATCTCTTCAGAGGATAAGTCAATTTGATCAAGAATGTCAAAATATTCGAGCATTTTTTTAACTCTTCCAACATGCTCACCATGATCTTCAAGATCAATTTTCATTAATTTTGCTACTTTGATTATTTCCTCTTCATTTACCAATTTTTTTACCTACGGTGTTAGTCTATCAACATCTCTTGGATAAAATGTTGTATCTCTAATGTTTTCAGTTCCAGTTAGTGCCATCATCAATCTTTCAAGACCAATTCCACAACCTGCATGTGGAGGTACACCGAAATCAAAAACATTGAGATGATATCCAAATGCATCTACATTCATGCCTTTGTTTTTCATTCTATCTTCTAATTCAGATTTCTTTTCAATACGTGTACTGCCTGAAGATAATTCCAAATCTCCCCACATCAAATCAAAGGATTCCGATATTTTTGGGTCATCTTTCTTTACTTTGACATAGAATGGTTTCGGACCCATCGGCCAATCAATAATGAAATAAAATCCTGTCAATCCAATTTTTTGTAGATTTTTTGGATACAAATCATCACCCCACTGTGCTTTTACTCCTGCAGCTTGCATCTTTTCAATTAGTTCGGAATATTTGTAACGAGGTATTTTATCAGGAATTTCGGGAATTTGAAAATCAACATTTTCATTTTCTTTTGCAAAGTTTTGAACCGTTTCTACACATGTTTTAATCAAATCTTCAATTCTATCCATCACATCATTATAATCAACATAAGCCTCTTCAAAATCAATTGAGATTGCTTCAGATAAATGTCGATTTGTGCGAGAGGGTTCTGCTCTGAATATTGGTGCAATTTCAAAAACTTTTTCAAAGCTCATCGTCAATTGTTCTTTGTATAATTGCGGACTTTGTGCTAGAAATGCTTCTTTATTGTAATAAAAGATAGGGAATAATGCGGCACCTCCTTCAGTAGCTGTTGCAATCATTTTGGGAGTGTTAATTTCAACAAAATCTTTTTTGGATAAATAATCTCTAATAGCCTTTAATGTTAAACTACGTGCAAGAAATATTTTCTGTAATACGGTTCTTCTAAGGTCAATTGCTCTAACCTCTAAACGTGTATCAATATTTTTTACAGTTTTTGCATATGGTTCAAATGGAGGAATTTTCTCAACATCAGAAAACACTCGTAGTTCCGAAGGTACAACTTCAATACCGGTAGGAGACTTTTCATTTTTTCTAGTCTTGCCAACAACTGCAATTGAAGAATGTTCTTTTAATGAAGAAAGTTTTTCACGAATGTCATCGTCACATTCGCCACTTTTTGTGATAATCTGAATATTGCCTAATTTGTCACGGATGGTTCCAAAGACTATATTTCCATGCCCCCTGACTGTGAGAACCCAGCCCATTACAACTACTTCAGTACCTTCTTCCAATGAACTTAATTCAATAGAATAGTGAGTCCTCCTTAGATTACCTAATTCCGTTCCAATCATTTGTTTAAAGTGATTTTTTGGGTTTATTTTACATTTGGTTTATACGATTTTTATTTTAGAGCCAAGTCTAGTCGATATGAATACACGTGAGAAGGCTATAGCATACATATCAGGGGCAATTGCCACCTATTCGCTACGAAAAGAGAGGGGAGAATTGGAAGATAGTTCATCAATGTATGATTTCTTATCAAAAACCATACCTGAGGAACTAGATTCGGAGGCAAAGATCGAATTAATTGATGAGATCTTTCTGTATGTGTCGGGATCATTATCTAGGGAATAGATTCAAAAAGCCATCCAATTAAGAAAAATTACTCTTGACAAGCGTTGCAACTTTAGGGTCTCATTGTTCATTACAAGTTTTGAAAGGTGCCAAAGATGAAGGATTCAAAACAATACTAGTCTGTGAGAAAAAACGTGAGAGACTATATAGAAGATTTCCGTTTATTGATGAATTAATAGTTGTAGAGAAATTTTCCGAAATTTTAAATCAAGATATTCAAAACAAACTCAACGAACAAAATGCGATATTAATCCCACACGGAACATTAATTGCACAAATGAGCTCCGATGAAATCGAATCTATCAATGTGCCAATTTTTGGGAATAAATGGATTTTGAGATGGGAGTCAGACCGAGAGATGAAAGAAAAACTCATGAGAGAAGCGACACTTCCCATGCCAAAACCGGTAACATCACCAAAAGATATTGAAAAACTAGTTATTGTAAAAAGACAAGGTGCCGCAGGAGGTAAAGGCTATTTCATGGCAGCAAATGAAGAAGATTATAACACAAAAAGAAATCAGTTAATTTCTGAAGGAATCATTTCTGAAGATGAGGTTCTATATATTCAAGAATATGCTGCAGGGGTTTTAGCGTATTTACAATTCTTTTATTCACCATTAACTAACGAACTAGAATTCTTTGGAGTTGATCAGAGACACGAGTCAGATATTGAAGGATTGGGAAGAATTCCATCAGATCAACAATTAAAATCAAAAAAAGTTCCTTCATTCAATGTAATTGGAAATAGTCCGTTAGTTCTAAGAGAATCATTATTAGACGAAGTGTATACAATGGGCGAGAATTTCGTAGAAGCCGCAAAAAGAATTGTATCGCCAGGAATGAACGGTCCTTTTTGTATTGAAGGGGTTTATGATGAGAATGCTAAATTTACATCGTTTGAATTCTCCGCAAGGATTGTAGCAGGAACTAATATCTACATGGATGGTTCCCCATACTATTCGTTATTATTCAATGAGAGTATGAGTATGGGACGTCGTATTGCAAGAGAAATTAAGACTGCAGATGAAAAAAACGAAATAGAAAAAATTGTCACCTAGAATTAGTGCAAGAATCTAGGAATCTTTTTGATTAGGTGTGAAACAGATACTCTTCCAGGGCCACTAACAATCACTACTAGACTAACAGCTAGAAGAATTAAATCAAATTCGTAGCCAGAATCACCGGTTAAACTTGTTCCTCCTTTGACCAAGAATATTGCACCAAGCATAACTATAGCTAATAGTGCACTAGAAATTCGAGTCAAGACTCCGATTAGGAGAAGTATTCCGGGTACAAATTCTGCCAATGCAATTGGAATTTGCATTTCGGCAGGTATGCCCATACTAGATATCCATCCACCAAATCCAGGATTTCCAAATTTTCCAAATCCATGAACAATGAAAATTACACCAAGAGATGCACGCATCCCCATATGTGCTATGTCATGAAGTTTACTTTTAGAAAGTTCTGCATTCATAATTTGTTTGGTTAATTTTGAGTTAATAACCAATTGGTATGTTTTATGATTCGACTAGAACTTTAATGACATACGTATGTGATCAATTCCAACTCTTTTGAATATTTCACCTTCTTCTATAAACCCACATTTTTTATAAAAATCCTTTACAGACAGAATAGAATCTAGAATCATTTTGGAGTAACCTATCATACGATAATATTCTGCTAATTGTAAAATTGCAGATTTTCCATAATTTTTCCCTCTAAATTCTGATAAAATAGCCATTCGTTCTAATTTGATCTCATTTTTTATTTTCAAAAATCTAACTGAGCCAATCACTTCTTTGCCATCAAATAGGATGTAATGCTCACAAGTTTCATCATTTTCATCAAACAATTCAGATTCGGGAATATTCATTTCATTTAAGAAAACTTTTTTTCGTATATTTTCAATAATAGAAAAATCTTGATCTTTAAAACCTAATCTTAAAACATGTATGTCTAACATGAAATTAATTATTATCTGACGTAGATCTGTTTGGGAACAAATGTAATGTGGCGTCATTATTCTCAAAAGTAATTTCGGCACGCCCTATTCGACTTTTGTAAAGTTTAATTTTTTTTCCTTCCACAAAATCAAATTTGTCAATTTCAACCAAAGTTAACTCTTCTAGTTTGCTGAGCGTTTTGTATACTGCAGACAAAGATATGTTCAATTCTTCAGCTATTCTTGGAGCATCTTTTGAATCCTTAGTTATTGAAAATAACACTGAGCGATGGCAAGCATTAGTCAATGATTCCATTATTTTTTGAGTGATGTCATATTCGCTTAATTGTAAAACATTTGGTTTAGGAAGCGCCCCTCTGACAGAACTTTTTTTCAATTTACTTTGCATCATTTGGAGACAAGATAAGTGACGCCTCAGGTTTTTTTATACTTATCTCAGCATCCTTAATTCGACTCTTGTAAACTTTGAATCTTCTGCCTTTTTCAGAAATTTGCCAACTGTCTACATGAATGAGCGTTAATTCTTCCAAATCGGATATTTTTTTGTAAACTGAACTTAGGGGAATTTTGTGTTTTTCAGATAATTCAGCTGCAGTTTTACCTTTACGAATTATCGAAAAAATGATTGCCCTAGATTCAGCATCGGCCAACATTTCAATTACTTTTTGGGTAACATCATATTTTTTTAATTGAGGTAATGTGATTCTTTTTGCCATGATTTTTAAATTCTGGTTGATTATATAAGATTCATTACATATTCTTAGAATTTAGAATGAGATTGTAGAATTATGTTAGTGGCAAGGAAATCCTGCTGCATGTCTCATGTCATGGGTCAATTCATGAATAAACATTTCATCAAATGCTTGTTCGCCCATTACTACACTAAAGATATGACCTTGATCAAAACCTACGATAAACAATCCAAATCCAAATACAACGGCAAGAACTGCAATTGCTACTTTAGATACACTAGATTGTGTAATTGTTGTTTGATTTTGAGACATTGGTTTTTTGTAAAATACAATATATTTAAAGTAATTGAAAATCGTATTTAGTATGAAGATATATTTTCTTGTAATTCCCATTATAATTGGAATTTTGTTTGGAGTGTTAATTATGGGAAATCAAGAAAATTTAGGCACTAGTTCCATGGCGCTGAATAAAAAGAACTTGCTCGAGGGATCTACTATTTTAGGAAATCCAGATGCAAAAATTTCAATTGTAGAATTTGGAGACTATCAGTGTACATTTTGTTATAAATTCCACGATGAAACAATGAAAATTATCCTAGATCAATATGTTATGGATGGTGAAGTAAATTTTGTGTACAAAGATTTTCCTCTAAATGGGGCACCATCAATAATGGCATCTGAAGCATCCTATTGTGCACAAGAACAAGGAAAGTTTTGGGAATATCATGATTTAATCTATGAAAATTGGGAAGGGGAAAATACAGGATGGCTTACTAGAAATGCATTGGATAGATTTGCTGAAGAAGTGAAATTGAATCAAAGTGAATTCAATTCATGTATGAATGATTCAAAATATCGTCAAAAAGTATTGGAAATTGAACAATTTGCAAGGGAGATAGATGTAGACGCTACACCGTCTTTCATCATATTTGATGATACAAATGCCTATAGAATAATTGGAGCCCAACCATTTGAGAAATTTGAGCAAGTATTGGATGAACTTCGATGAGTGATAACCAATCTTAATATTCCAATTCAAGAACTATTAGAAAATGGGAAAATTTGAGGTTCAGAATGTAGATTCTGTAAAAATGTACAAAATTAGAAAAACATTGGATGAACTTACACAACATTCAGGTAGAGGAACAGAATTAATCTCAGTCTATATTCCAAAAGGTCAGCAGCTTCACGAAATTATGAATCAATTAAGAGAAGAGCAAGGAACTGCAGATAATATTAAATCAGATTTAACACGTACCCATGTCGTAGATTCGTTATCCAAAGTAATTCAAAAATTAAAACTGTACAAGAAAACTCCTGACAAAGGGTTAGTAGTTTTTTGCGGGGCACTTCCAAGGGAAGGAGGAGGACCACCTGGAAGTGAAGTTGTTAAAATATATGAAATTGACCCACCTAAAGATCTGACAATATCCCTATATCGATGTGATGATCATTTTCATACAGACATTCTAAAAGAAATGTTACAAGATGATAATGTTATTGGATTGCTAGCAATAGATGCAAAAGATGCAGGATGGGGATTACTTCATGGGGATAAATTAGAAGTTTTGAAAGAGACGGGTTCGGGAGTTGCAGGAAAACACAGACAAGGAGGACAATCAGCTAAACGTTTTCAAAAATTAAGAGAAATGGAGTTACAGTATTTTTTTAACAGAGTTGCAGAGACAACAAGAGAGTATTTTATTGATATTTACAAGGTGAAAGGTTTGATTGTATCAGGTCCAGGACCTACAAAAGAAGATTTTATCAAAAATGAGTATTTGGAATATAGATTGCAAAATAACATAATAGCAACAATTGATGCGTCATATTCTGGTGCAGAGGGAATTAGAGAAGCTTTTGCAAAGTGTGGAGATATTTTATCAAATTTCAGAATGGTAGAAGAAAAGAAGATTATTGAAAAAGTATTTCAGGAAATTAACACAAATTCGGGATTAGGAAGTTATGGATTAAAAGAAGTGATTGAGATGTTGAAAAATAACATTGCAGCTATGGTGGTAGTATCTGATGACATCAATATGAGTAGAATTGAAAAAACATGTAAGAGATGCTCAAAAATTGAAGATGAGCTGATAGAGCAAGGAAAAATGATTGCTAAGAAAACAGAAATGAAAAATGAACCATGTTCAGAATGTAAATCAATGGATACAGAATTGATTAATCAGGATCTTGTGGATTACATTGCATTAATTGCATCCCAAACAGGTACCAAAGTAGAAGTTGTTTCAGGAAAAACAGAACATGGAGTAATGTTAGGAAGTTTAGGAAATATAGCAGCGATACTACGTTACAATCCAAATCGAACTTAGAAAGAATTAACAATTTTCTTTTGTAATTGTTCTAATTCAGCATCAGATGGAATACCACGTTTGGTCCACATAGTTGCTTTATCTGCATATCGTGGGATTATATGCACATGTACATGAGGAATGATTTGTTTTGCTTCTTTGCCATTATTTTGTGCAATACTAAATGCAACTGCACCCGTAGCCTTGAGAATTGCGTTAGCAATTTCAGGTACACGAGAGAATAGTTCAGCAACCTCATTTTTTGGCATATCGATGATTTTCTCATATGGCGTCTTTGGAATGACTAGAGAATGACCGGTATCAATAGGATATTTGTCTAAAATTGCAACGTGATTCTCATCTTCAAAAATAATAAAACCAGGTCGTTTTCCCTCAATAATCTCTGTAAAGATCGATACCATACAACAATTATTCGATTTGATGCTATAAACGATATCTTGATTTATTAAAAACAATAATTTGTGATTGAACAATGGGCAAAAATAGACGGGAAAGAAGAGAAGAAGAGCGCGAAGGATTTGCAGCAAAAAGAACTGCCCAATATAGAAGTAGAAATCTCAAAGCCGTCGGAATTCTGTCAGCAATAGGAGTCATTGTAGCATTTGCATGTTTTGAATTCATAACATCTACAAATAATGTTCCTGGAGCACCAATGAACGCTGGCAAACTAGGCGATGAGCACATCCATGCATCTATGCTTGTAAAGATTTTTGGAGATAAATTTGACTTTTCAACACCAAATTATCAGGTAACCACACCATGGATTCACTTTGAGAATTCAGATGGAGATACCGTACATAGACATTCCACAGGAGTTGAACTTGAATTCATGTTTAATTCAATGAAGATTGCTGTTGACGAGAATTGTTTCATATTCCCAGATGGAAGACAATTTTGTAATAATGACGATTATACATTGAAGTTTTACATAAATGACAAAAGAGTAGCAGATATTGCAAGTTATGTCATACAAGACAATGATAGAATTCTCATATCATACGGTAATGAAGATCAACTAGCAATAGAGAAACAACTAGCAGAGTTAAATGCACAAGCAATCAATAGATTGTGAGTAAAATGAAGATTTCAAGTAGAAACGTTGTAGAAGGTACAGCTCGAGCACCACATCGTGCAATGTACAAAGCAATGGGGTTAACTAATGAAGATTTAGCTAAATCAATGGTAGGAGTATGCCATACAGGAAATGAAGCAACGCCATGTAACATTCATCTTCCAAATCTTGCACAGCAAGCAAAACAAGGAGTAACTGATGGAGGCACAACGCCAAGAGAATTCAGTACAATTGCAGTGAGTGACGGAATTGCAATGGGACATGAAGGAATGAAATCATCATTAATCAGCAGAGAAGTAATTGCAGATTCAATTGAACTTATGGTTCGTGCACATCAATATGATGCATTAGTTGGAATTGCAGGATGTGATAAGAGCTTACCAGGAACAATGATGGGCATGATTAGACTAAACATACCATCGGTCTTTGTTTATGGAGGTACAATTATGCCAGGAATGCTAGATGGTAGAGAATTAACAGTAGTTGATGTATATGAAGCAGTAGGCTCTTACGATGCAGGAAAAATTACTGCCGAAGAATTAGAAAATATTGAAAATGTAGCATGTCCTAATGCAGGTTCTTGTGGAGGAATGTTTACTGCAAATACAATGGCATCAATTTCAGAAGCAATCGGATTATCATTACCAGGAAGTGCAAGTCCTCCAGCAGAAGATGAAAGGAGAAACAAAATTGTCTATGAAACAGGAAAGGCTTGTTCAGAATTGCTCAAACTAGGCATAAAACCACTAGATATTGTAACATTTGAATCATTTGAAAATTCAATCACAATGCTAAATGCAGTTGGAGGTTCAACCAACGGAATTTTGCATCTTTTGGCAATGGCAAACGAAGCAGGAATTAATTTGACATATGATGATTTTGAAAGGATTAGAAAGAAAACACCTCATGTTGCAGATATGAAACCTGGTGGAAATTATGTGATGAATAGTTTAGATAAAATTGGTGGAATTCCACTAATCATGAAAAAATTATTAGATAAAAAATTGATACATGGAGATTGCCTAACAGTTACAGGTAAAACAATTAAACAAAATTTGGAGGAGTTATCAATTACAGAGGTTCCAGAACAACAGATAGTAAAACCAGTAGAACAACCAATACATGAAGTAGGAACAGCTGTGATTCTAAAAGGCTCATTAGCGCCAGAAGGTGCAGTGATTAAAACTGCAGGTGTTGAAATGACAGAGTTTACAGGTACCGCCAGAGTTTACGATAGAGAAGAATATGCATTTGAATCAGTTTCAAAAGGAGATGTTGATGAGGGAGATGTCGTAGTAATTAGATATGAAGGTCCAAAAGGAGGACCAGGAATGAGAGAAATGCTTTCGACTACAGCAGCACTTGTAGGTCAAGGACTAGGAAAAAAAGTAGCAATGGTAACAGACGGTAGATTCTCTGGCGGAACGAGAGGATTCATGGTTGGGCATGTTGCCCCAGAAGCATTTGTTGGAGGCCCAATTGCATTAGTAAAAGACGGAGATAAGATTTCAATCAATGTAGAAGATTCTTCAATTAACCTACATGTTTCAGAAGAAGAATTAGCAAATAGGAAAAAAGAATGGAGAAGACCAGAACCAAATTATTCTACAGGGGCATTAGCAAAATTTGCATCTCTAGTAGGATCTGCGGCAAAAGGTGCAATTACAAAACCTGCAGAGTATTAATTACTCGAAATGTTTTTCACATAACATTACATTTTTTGAATTCAATGTTTTAGCAGTCAAAGATACGCCATCTTCTATTCCTTTTTTGCATACATAACAACTCATTTCATGAGCATCGCTTAGCAGGAAGACAGGTTTTGTTTTTAAAACAAAATCTTGAATGAGTGAGGATTTTCCAGAATAAACTAACTGGCTCATACATATGCTACACATCCATTCGATATAAAGGTACCGTACTTTACTGTAATATGCATTTAGAGTTTAAATACCGTATTTCTTTAGCCTGCATATGGGTGAACACCTTTGGAAAACACAGCATTTCTAAGATTCCTCTAGTGTACACTGAAACTCAACCTTTTGACGTCTACAATAAAATTTCCAGAAATTATACTCATTCATTTTTGTTCGAATCATTGGAAGGACCTGACGAACTTGCTGAGACATCCATTATGGGATTTGATCCAGAATTAATTGTTAAAGGATATTTTGACAGAATTACTATTCAAAATAGAGATGGGAGAATAGACACAATTCAGACAAAGCAACCGTTGGATGAAATCAAGAAATTGATAAAGAAAACAGAAGACATGTCATATAGATATCTTGGAGGGGCAGTAGGAAATATCGATTATGATGCAATCAGATTATTTGAAAATATTCCCGGTGAACGTGATTTAGAAAAACCAATTATGGAATTTGGAATCTATAACGATGGCATATTATATGATAACAAAAAGAAACAATTTTTCTATTTTTATTATGATGAGGATAGAAAAGACAAGATAAAGAAAACAGAAGAAGAGATAGGACAATTTGAGATTTCAGAAATTACCCCAAATTTAGATAAAAGTGCATTTGAAAAGATAGTGAAAAAAGCAAAAGAGTATGTTCATAGTGGAGACGTATTTCAAGTTGTACTGTCTAGAAGATTTTCATATGATGGAAAAGGAGATTATCTCAAGGTATATTCAAAATTACGAGAATTAAATCCATCACCATATATGTTTCACCTAAAAATGAATGAGGATATCATCATAGGATCAAGTCCAGAGATGTTACTAAGAGTAACAGGAAAGAGTGTAGAAACATTTCCAATAGCAGGTACAAGAAAGATAACTGATGATGAAGAAAAAAATCAAAAATTAAAAGATGAGTTGTTAAATGATGAAAAAGAACTTGCAGAACATACAATGCTTGTAGATTTAGGTAGAAATGATATTGGGAGAGTTTGTGATTATGGAACTGTAAAAGTGAAAGAACTGATGGAAATTAAACGATTTAGTCATGTTCAACATATCGTAACACATGTAGTTGGAAAATTAAGTGATAAACACGACATGTATGATGCATTTCAAGCAGTATTTCCCGCAGGAACTGTTTCAGGAGCACCAAAAGTCAGAGCAATGGAGATAATTCAGGAATTAGAACCAATACAGCGAGAAACTTATGCAGGCGCGGTAGGCTATTTTTCATTTAATGGATGTTGTGATTTTGCAATAGCTATTAGGAGTATTTTTGCGGATTCGCAAAAAGGGTTTGTTCAAGCAGGAGCAGGAATAGTATTTGATTCAATAGCAGAAAACGAACTAAAAGAAACAGAGCATAAAGCAAACGCAATGATTACTGCACTAAAGGAGGCATCAAAATGAAATTTTTAATCATTGATAATTATGATTCATTTGTATACAATATTGCTCAAAGGTTAGGAGAATTGGGAGTTACATCAGATGTGATAAGAAATGATAAAGTGACAATACAAGATATTGAAGAATCAGATTATGATGCAATTATAATTTCGCCGGGACCGGGCACTCCAGATGATGAAAGATATTTTGGAATTTGTAAGAAAGTAATTACAGAACTTGGGCCAAAAAAACCAATCTTAGGTGTTTGTTTGGGACATCAAGGAATAATTTCATGTTTTGGAGGAAATGTGGTTAATGCAGATAATATTCGTCACGGAAAGACAAGCCAAGTAAAACATACTGATGAATCATTATTTGTTGGGGTAAAAAATCCGTTCAGAGCAACTCGATATCATTCATTAGTAGGAGAAAAGACAATCATTCCCGATTCATTAAAGATTACTGCAGTAGCAGAAGATGATGGAGAAGTTATGGGAGTTAGTCATAAGGAATATCTAATCGATGGAGTACAATTCCATCCGGAATCAATTCTAACTGATGAAGGTTCTAAAATTTTTGCAAACTTCATAAAAAGGGTAAAAGATCATGAAAAAAATTAATGGGGATTTAACATTTGATGAGATGTCAGAAGTAATGAGTGACATTCTAAATGGGAGAAATGATGATCAAGAAATTGCAGATTTTCTAAGAGACCTATCTAACAAAGGAGAAACAAATGAAGAGTTACGTGCAATGTTTACAAAAATGAACGAGTATTCAGTTAACATCAACCCACGTTGTCATGGAACTTTAATTGATGTATGTGGAACGGGAGGCGATAACTTACAAACATTCAATATTTCAACAGCAGCAGCATTTGTGATTGCAGGTGCAGGAGGGAATGTTGCCAAACATGGAAACAGGTCGGTTTCAGGCATATCTGGAAGCGCAGATATTTTTGAATATTTTGGATTCGATTTGAACTCAGAACCATGGGTAGTCGAAGAAATGATTGAGAAGATAGGAATAGGATTCATGTTTGCACCAAAGTTTCACCCTGCTATGAAAAATGTGGCACCTGCAAGAAAAATAATTGGTAAAAGAACTGCGTTTAATCTATTAGGACCATTATGCAATCCTGCTAAAGTAAGACATCAAATGATAGGAGTATTTGCAGATAATTACATTGAAAGGATTGCCAAAATTATGCAAAAGAATTTTTCAGATACGGTACTAACTGTAAGATCCGATGATGGAATGGATGAATTATCAACAACATCAAAAAACAAAGCATGTCTATTAAAAAATGAAGAGATAACAGAATTCATTATTGATCCAAGTAAGTATAATTTAGAAAAAGGTAATTTAACAGATATTCAGATTTCAACAAAAAAAGAAGCCATTGATTCATTTGTTAAAGTATTGAATAATACATCAAACAAAACAATGAAAGAAATTACAATTCTAAATGCTGCAGGAGGATTATTGGTAGGAGGATTCAGTAATAAATTTGAAGAATGTGTAGAGTTAGCTAAACAGACAGTAAATAATGGAAAAGCATTTGAAAAATTAAAACAATTTGCAAAAGAAAATAATGCATTAGATAAATTAGAGGAGTTTAACTGATATGGAAAACATTTTAGAAAAACTTGTCAATAATTCAAAAAAGGCAATAGAAGATGGGGTTTATGATATTAATGAACAAATACCAAATTCAGGAAAAGATTTGGGGCAAATCATAACAGAGTCAAAGAATGCTTCACTAATTACAGAAGTAAAATTTTCATCACCTGCTTTAGGAAGTATTAGAAAAATAACCGACCCTGTAGAGATTGCAAAGAAGATGGTTAGTGGAGGCGCAACTGCACTATCCGTGTTAACACAGCCATACATGTTTGATGGATCACCTGAATTTTTTATGAAGGTTAGAAGAAATGTGAAGATTCCAATGTTAATGAAAGACATTACAGTTGATAAAATCCAGATTGATGCTGCAAAAAAAATTGGCGCGGATTATTTTTTGCTTATTCAGTCACTATTTGATAAAAGAATGGTCAGCGGAATGGAAGAATTAATCGATTATGGTCACAAAAATGGATTAAAGGTGCTGGTAGAGGCTCATACTTCCGAAGAGTTTGAAAATTCCTGTAAAACAGACGCAGATATTGTAGGGATAAACAACAGAAATCTGGACACATTGAAAATTAATCTAGATACAACAAAAAAGATCTTAGAGAAATCAGATCAGTCAAAAATTATCATATCTGAAAGCGGAATAGAGACTGCTGATGACATTCGATTTCTTCATAAGTGTGGAGCAAAAGGATTCCTAATAGGAACCGCAATTATGAAAAATGATAACATCGAAGAAACAGTAAGAGGATTAGTGAATTCAATATGAAGATAGGAATACCAAAAGATGGAAGATTTGGAGAATTTGGAGGCAAGTATATTCCAGAAACACTTGCTCCTGCAATAGAAGAATTAGAAAAAAGTTATTTAAAAATTAGAAATGATAAGAATTTCAAAAAAGAATTAGGTAGACTGTTAATTGAATATGCAGGAAGACCAACTCCCATGTATTTTGCAAAGAATCTGACAAAAACAGTAGGAGGTGCAAAAATCTATTTGAAAAGAGAAGACCTGTTGCACGGAGGAGCACATAAGATTAACAACACTTTGGGACAGGCATTACTTGCAAAGCGTATGGGTAAAAAAAGAATAATTGCAGAGACAGGGGCAGGACAGCACGGAGTTGCAACAGCAATGGCATGTGCAAGTCTTGGATTAAAAGCTGAAATTTACATGGGATATGTAGATACAATTCGTCAAAAACAGAATGTTTTCCGAATGGAATTACTTGGAGCCAAAGTTCATGCGGTAAAATCAGGATCAAAGACTCTCAAAGATGCAATTAATGAAGCAATGAGAGATTGGATTACAAATGTGGATTCAACATATTACTTACTAGGTTCTGCAGTAGGACCACATCCATATCCATTGATGGTTAGAGATTTCCAAGCAGTGATTGGAAATGAAATAAAAAAACAAATGAAAAAAATTCCTAATGCAGTTATTGCATGTGTAGGAGGAGGCTCAAACGCCATTGGAACATTTTATCCATTAATTGATACTAAAACTAGAATTATAGGAATTGAGGCAGGAGGAAAAGGTGTTAAGACAAAATTACATTCAGCGCCACTTTCTGCAGGTAAAAAAGGTGTTTTACACGGAATGATGACATACTTAATGCAAGACAAAGACGGTCAGATTAGCGAGACACATAGTATTTCTGCAGGATTAGATTATCCAGGGGTTGGACCTGAACATGCATACCTAAAAGATGAAAACAGAGTAGAATACAAGGCAGTAACTGATGATGAAGTAATTGATGCATTTTTGATTTTAACACGTACAGAAGGGATTATTCCTGCACTAGAATCTGCACATGCAATAGCTCATGCAATAAAAATTTCAAAGAAAATGAAAAAAACAGAATCTATTGTTGTGACATTGTCAGGTAGAGGAGACAAAGATATCGATATCGTTAAGGAATATTTATCAAAACAATGACCAGAATACAAGAAAAATTTAATCAGTTAAAATCAAAAAACGAAGCAGCTTTAATTTCATATATTATGGTAGGATATCCATCAGAGAAAGCAACATTAGCTGCAGTGAGAGGATTGATTAAAGGCGGGACAGACATTATTGAATTAGGATTTCCATTTTCAGACCCAATAGCAGATGGTCCAACAATACAAATGGCAAGTACAGAATCATTAAACAAAGGAACTAAAATTGATGATTTCTTTTCAATTGTAAAAAAAATTCGTAAAGAGGCAGATATTCCATTAGTCTTGATGACATATACAAATATCTTGTATAATCAAACATATCAAAAATTCATCTCACGTGCAAAAGAAGTAGGAATTGACGGATTAATTTTACCAGACATGGCAATTGAAGAATCTAAAGACTATGTAAAAGCAGCAAAAAAGTCAGGCATGGACACAATATTTCTAGTATCGCCAAATACACAAAACGATAGGCTAAAGAAGATAATCAAGGCAACGTCAGGTTTTTTGTATATGGTGGCAGTGTTTGGCACAACTGGAGTTCAGACAAAAATTCACAAGTATACAATCGATGCATTAAAGAATACAAAAAGATCCGCAAATGGAAAAATTCCAGTAGGAGTAGGATTTGGAATATCTACAGATAAGGATGTTCACAAATATGTTTCATCAGGAGCAGATGCAGTAATTGTCGGTAGCGCAAATATCAAGATCATGGAAAATACGCCTGTAAATAAGATTGAGAGTAAGATTTTCACATTTACAAAGAAACTAAAGAATAAAACAAGATAACGAAATAAAGGAATAAAAATAAGAAGTTTATAATAATTTAATGCAGACAAAGTTTATTTTTGTTACAGGCGGAGTTATGTCTGGTTTAGGTAAAGGAGTCGTATCTTCCTCAATTTGTAAATTATTACAACTATCAGACCAAAAAGTCTCATGTGTAAAGATTGATCCATATTTGAATTATGATGCAGGAACAATGAATCCAATTGCACATGGAGAGGTCTTTGTTACCGATGATGGGGGAGAGTGTGATATGGATATAGGAAATTATGAAAGATTTCTAAATCAAGATATTCCAAAATCACATAACATTACAACGGCTCAAATTTATTCAAGTGTTATAGAATCTGAAAGAAAAGGAGAATATCTAGGAGCTTGTGTACAGATTATTCCTCATGTAACTGATGAGATAAAAAACAGAATTAAGAAAATTGCTACAGATGAAGAATTAGAAATATTGGTAGTAGAATGTGGAGGAACAGTAGGAGACATTGAAAGTCTTCCATTTTTAGAAGCTTTACGACAGATTAGAGTTGAAGAAGGTTCCGAGAATGTAATGTTTGTTCATGTAACATTAGCACCATCACTAGATGTAGTGGGAGAACAAAAGACCAAACCAACTCAACATAGTGTACAAGAATTAAGAAGGATTGGTATTCAACCTGATTTACTATGTGTTAGATGTTCCAGTCCACTTCAAGATAAAACAAGAAATAAAATTTCAATGTTTACAAATGTTACAAATAATGATGTATTTTCTTGTCATGATGTTGACTCAATTTTTCAAGTTCCAGAAGTACTTTATGAACAAGGATTAGTGGACGTAATATTCAAAAAATTTAATAAAATGGGATACGTTAATGCATCACAAAATTGGGACGTATGGAATAAAATAGTTAATTCATTACATAATGAAGGAGACCCAATCAATATTGCAATGGTTGGAAAATATGTTACATTGGCAGATAGTTATGTAAGTGTAAATCATGCACTAAAACATGCAGCGGCATCAATTGGAAAAAAGATTTCAATTGATT
>LUPB01000013.1 GCA_001627235.1 Nitrosopelagicus sp. REDSEA-S31_B2
GTTGGAGTGAGAGTTCATTTGACCTCAGTATTTAGAACAACATCTCTCTTCTACTCCACTAAAGATCTTAATAGAATGGATTTTTAGCAACACTGATCGACAAAGTTTTTCACTAAAATTATGAAATACAAGTTCGAATAGAAGTCATTATGCCAGAAATGACTGTTTTTTCTACAAAAGATATCGAGAACATAATTTCGTGGTTTGAGAGAATCTATAGTAGTGATGAAGAGATATCGGATTTCGAACGAGAAACGTATCTAAAACTTGCAAAATACTTCATTTTAGAAGAAAAAGCAATGTGTTAGATATTCACATTCTCTTTTTAATTTAAGGAAATGAGATTATTGTTTTTGCATAACTTGCAAATCGATGGTTTTGTGGTTTAACCTGCTTTTGATGATATTTTTTACATGTAATTCCTATTGCACCGCGGTAGCCTATAGGAGAATCAACCCATTTTTCATCATGTGCAGCCTTTAGAACATCATCGTATGGACTATAGTAATTGGTGATTTTTTTATTTACAATTTTTTGAAATTCATTGCCATGTATCTTTGGAGACATGGAATTGGCAGGAATTGATGCACCAAAAAGATGGACTGACTCTATCATTCCATAGTTTTTTGGGTTTTTAGCCAGAGTTTGAATTGTAGATAATATTACTTGAGCACCTAAGGAATGACCCATTAATCTAATTTTTATCGAAGGATTTTTTGATTTTAGATCTTTGATAAATTTTGATAGATTTTTTCCATTCTTTTTTGCAATTGTGACTCCAACCCTTAGTGCATGAAGGGCAGTAGACTTGTATTGTACACCTGCAGTGTTAGAATCATAGCTATACCCAACTACATCATACGGATATTTTAGATATTTCAATCTCTTTTCTGCGATAACATATTTTGCAAGTGCGCCAGATTTGTTGTTTCTTAGACCATGTATCATGATAACAATTTCAGATTTTTTTGAGATAGTCTCAAAACTGGTTTTAGGATAAATTTCATAAGAAGTATTTCTAAGAGTTTTTCCAGTTTTAAGATCATAAAATCCTCTAGTAGAGATTTTTGGAAATATTTTTCCAATCATTTTATTTTCCTAGTTTAGATTGTTGTTCATCAATTACAGATTGTTCAATTTTAGAAAATATTGGTTCCACTGCGCCAATTTTATGGCCTGATTTTAAGGCAAGAGAAGACATTTCATCCCATAAAACATCAGATACATTTCCTTCCAATCCTAGTTGAGACCAGATTTTTTGGGATGATTTTGGTAAGAAAGAATGTAAACAGATTGCAAGGGAACGTACTGCATTTGCAGACAAATAGATACATGTGTTTGTTCCAGGACCTTTTTTCCATGGCTCTTTATGTTGAAAGTACTGATTAAAGTGAGCAGAAAATTCCATCAATTGTTTCAATGCACGATCAAGATGATTCTCTTGCATTAATTTTCCAACATTTTCAGCAAGAGATTTTATTTTTTCTTCAGACTCGGAATCCTTTTCATCAAAGTTTTCAGGTTCAGGTATAACACCATCAAACGCTTTGTTTGTGAACCCAAGTGCACGATTAACCAAATTGCCTAGATTACCAATCAATTCAGAATTAATTTTTGTGGAGAATTGTTCCCAATCAAAATTTAGATCATCTTGAGAGTACGGGTTTATAGAAATAAGATAGAATCTAAGATAATCTGCAGGAAAGATTTCCAGAAAATCTTTTAGGCCAATATACCAATTCCTGCTTTTTGAGATTTTCTTTCCTTCTAAAGTCAGGTGTCCACGTGTAGGGATGTAATCTGGCAATTTGAATTCTTTATCAATTCCTAATCGCATTGCAGGTAGAAACAAGTAATGATGATAGACAATGTCTTTTCCAATGAAATGATAAATGTCAGCATCATTCCAAAAGTTTTTTCCATCAATGTTTTTGTCTTCTAAAAATTTCAAGGTGGACGATATGTAAGCAAGATGATTGTCAAACCAACCATAGAATACTTTGTCCTTTAAGCCTTCAATTGGAATAGGAACCCCCCAAGAAATATCACGGGTGATATCCCAGTCTACAAGACCTTCTTTAATCCAATTTTCAACATATTTTTTTACATCTTTTTGAAGATGTGGTGCATTAGTAAGATAATCAAGGAGAGGTTCAGAGAAGTTTTTCAGTTTAAAGAAATAGTGATTGGTTGATTTGTTTTCAGGTTTTTCACCACAAATTGAACAATGAGGATTATCAATTTCTTCGGGAATGCGTCCACATTTTTCACATAAATCAGAATATTGATCTTCTGCATCACAATAAGGACAAGTTCCTTTTACAAATCTATCAGGAAGAAATTTTTGATCATTTTCACAGAAAAATTGTATGATTTCTTTTTCATAGATATGTCCATTTTTTTGTAGTTTTTCAAATACTTGTTGTACAAAAGAAATGTTTTCTGAAGAGCTAGTTTTGTAAAAGTAATCAAATCCAATGTCAAATGCTGAAAAATCTTCATAATCACGCTTGTTCCAATGGGCAACGTATTCCTCAGGAGTTTGACCTAATTTTTCTGATTGTATTAGAATAGGAGTTCCAAAGTCATCAGATGCACATACATAGTATGCTTCAACTCCATTTTGTTTTAGAAAGCGTGTAGTAACATCAGCTGGAAGATATGTTGATGCAACATGACCAAGATGGATTTCTCCATTAGAATAAGGCAACGCACTAGTGATTATTGCTTTTTTGTTCATTTGACATGTCTGGAATTTTTTAACTATTAAGGTATGGTTTTTAAAGAGTTGGGGAAGGATTTACAATATGAGTAAGGTGAAGAACCCAAAATTAGCAAAGCAAGGTAAAATTGCATATGAATGGGCACGCACCCACATGGATATTTTAGATAACACATTAAATCGATTAAAAAAATCAAAACCACTAAAAGGCGTTACAGTAGCATTTTGTCTTCACATAACAAAAGAGACATCAGTCTTAGTTATGGGCGCAAAAGAACTAGGCGCAAATGTGGCAGTATGTGGCGGAAATCCATTAACTACACAAGATCACATTGCAGCATTTCTTGCAACACAAGGAATTCACATTTATGCATGGAATGGACAAACTAACAAAGAATACGACTGGTGTATAGATCAAGTACTAAGTCACAAACCAAGTTTAATTTGTGACGATGGTGCAGATATGAATGTCAAAGTACATTTTGATAAAAAATTCAAATCTCTACAAGTCTTAGGTTCAACTGAAGAAACAACAGCAGGAGTTACCAGAGTTAAAGCAATGGAAAAACAAGGAAAACTAAAGTATCCAGTGATAATTGTTAATGACGCAGATACCAAACATATGTTTGACAATAGATATGGTACAGGTCAAAGTACAATTGATGGATATCTTAGAGCAATGGGACTTTTGTTCACATCCAAGAAAATCGTAGTAGTTGGATACGGATGGGTTGGAAGAGGAGTTGCAGAAAGATCAAGAGGAATGGGCGGAAAAGTAATTGTTACTGAAGTCGACCCAGTAAAGGCATTAGAAGCTCATATGGATGGATTTGATGTTATGCCAATGGCGCAAGCTGCAAAAATTGGCCAAATATTTATCACAACTACCGGAATGACAAGTGTAATAAGAAAAGAGCATCTCTTAGCAATGAAAGATGGAGCAGTTGTTGGAAACGTAGGTCATTTTGATGTAGAAATTGATACAAAATTCTTGTTAGAAAAATCAAAATCAGTAAGAGAAGTAAGACCATCACTTGATGAATGTATTTTGAGAAATGGTAAGAAAATTTATCTTATTGGCAAAGGCAGATTAGCAAATCTTGTTGCTGCAGAAGGCCATCCACCAGAAGTCATGGCACAATCATTCTCAAATCAGATCTTATCATTATTGTATATTTTGAAGAATCACAAGAAAATGGGCATAAAGACAATGATTGTTCCAAAAGAGATTGATAGACAGATTGCCGTAGATGCACTAAAAGCAATGAATGTCAAGATTGATACTTTAACAAAAGAACAAAGAAAGTATGCAGAAAGTTGGTAATAAGAATAAGTAAATAAAGAAGATTATTTCAAAAGCAACAGATGACGTGGACAAAGGTTGCTGAAAAAGGCGAAATTCAAACTGGAAAGAGCAAAGAGTTTGATGTAGACGGTAAAAAAATTGCAGTTTTTAATCAAGATGGTTTTCATGCATTAGATGGCATTTGTCAACATCAAGACGGTTCAATTGCACCAGAAGGAAAACTTGAAGGCGACATAGTAGAATGTCCATTACATTTCTGGCATTATAATATCAAAACTGGAGAATTAATGGATTATCTCAAAGGTGTCAAATTACAAAAGTATGAAGTCGAAGTTCGAGACGATGGCATCTATGTTGATGCATAATCTGATAGACTTTTTATGAGATTATTTTAAAAAGAATCTGTGAATCAAGATATTCTAAAAGAAATCACCAAACAAGATTACAAAAGTATAGCAGATAGAATTCAAGAAGGATTAGTGCAAAGAATCTCAGATACCAGTTCAAAAGGAGTTATTTTTGGATTAAGTGGAGGAATAGATTCAGCAGTTATTGCTTATTTGTGTCATAATGCAATAAAAGAAAAAACTCTAGCACTCATAATGCCAGATTCAAAAATTTCACCAGAATCTGAAACAAGCGATGCAATAAAGATTGTAGATCAATTAGGATTAGATTACAAATTGTTAGACATTAATTCAATTCATAAAGAATTCAACATGATTTTAGAGCCAAATGATAGAGCGTTAGGAAATTTGCGTGCAAGAATTAGAATGAATATACTATACTACTATGCAAATCTAAAGAATCTAGTTGCTTTAGGTTCAAGCGATAAAAGTGAATTTAACATAGGTTATTTTACAAAATTTGGAGATGGTGCAGCAGATGCGTTACCAATTGTCTCATTATATAAAACACAGGTTAGAGAATTGGCACGACATTTAGGAATTAATGAAACAATCATTTCAAAAAAGAGTAGTCCACATTTGTGGCCAAACCATGAAGCAGAACATGAAATAGGATTAGAATATGAACAAATTGATGCAATCTTGTACTGCATGTTGGACAAAAATTTGTCACTTGAAGATACAGCAAAACAGACAGATATTGATATTGAATCAGTTAAGATGATCCATCAGATGTACCAAAATAGTGAACATAAACGTGTCAATCCAAAAGCACTGTAAATTAGAAATATTTTTACGCAAATAAGATAAATGATGCTCCTTTCTGTTATTAACAAATGAAGATTTCAGATACACTAACAAATCAAAAAAAAGAATTAGAATATTCAGATAAGGTCAGAATTTATCTATGTGGAGTGACAGTTTATGATCAATCCCATATAGGACATGCTAGAACAATAATAGTATTTGATACATTACGTAGATTTTTAGAAGCAAACAATATTCCAGTTGAACTTATTCAAAATTTTACAGATGTGGATGACAAAATAATTAATCGTGCAAAAGAGCAAGGAGAATCGGCAAATGGATTATCAAGAAAATATATTCAAACCTATTTTGAGGATTCAGATAGATTAAACATCAAAAGAGCAACAAATTATCCAAAGGCTACAGAGCATATAGAAGATATGATTGATTTAATAAAAAATTTAGTAAATAATGAAATTGCATACACATCTAAAAATGGAGTTTATTTTCGTGTTTCAAAATTTTCAGATTACGGAAAATTATCAAAAAAGAAAACAGAAGATCTAGAAAGTGGTGCTAGAATAGAAGTAGATGAAGCAAAAGAAAGTCCTCTTGATTTTGCATTATGGAAGTTTTCAGAAGAACCACCAAATTGGGACAGTCCATGGGGAAAAGGAAGACCAGGATGGCATATAGAATGTTCTGCAATGAGTATCAAGTATCTTGGAAAAAATTTTGAGATACATGGAGGCGGAAGAGATTTAATTTTTCCACACCATGAAAATGAGATTGCACAATCAGAGTCTTTTACCTGTGAGCAATTTGCAAAAATTTGGATGCATGCAGGCATGATTACAATAAATGGTGAAAAAATGTCAAAATCAGTCGGAAATATCAAATCAATTAACCATGTACTTGAATCGTGGGGACCTAATGTTGCAAGATTGTTTTGCATATCAGGACATTATTCAAAACCAATCGACTATACAGAAGATTTGTTAAAAGAAAATTTGATCAAATTACGTCAGATTGAAACTTGTTACTATGAACTAAGATTAGCCGAAGAACAAGAGCAGTCTGAAGACATTTCGTCATTGTTAGCAGAATCAAGAGAGAAATTTGACGCTGCATTGAATGATGATTTCAATACACCGTTGGGACTATCTGTATTCTTTAACATGATTAAGACGATAAACAGTTTTGCAGCAGATGAAAAGATTACAAAGCAAATGGCAGAACAAGCATTACCGGTTTTAGAATACATGTTAGATGTTTTGGGAATAAAGGTTCAAACCGTATCTGATGAAGAAATTGAATCAATTTTTGATTTAATCAACAAAAGAGAAACACTAAGAGCTGAAAAACAGTTTGATGAGGCAGACAAGATTCGAGACCAAATTGCAGGATTAGGAATATCATTAATTGATCATAAAAATAGAACGTTATGGATGAAAAAAGAGCCAATCAAGGCAGAAAATCAATAGCAAATAATTTGTGGATCATATTTAATAATGATTTTGACGTAGTAAAGTTCCATTAGTAAGTAGCCGTTTTTTGGCAAAATTGAGATGGACCTTTTTTGTCCTCTCTATTTTTACTAGTGGATTATTTTATGATTAGAACTGGAGGTCTTGCTTTGTGTAGAACAAATTGAGAAGTACTTCCAAAGAAGATTTCTTTTGCTGAACTTCGTCCACGAGAGCCTATTATGACCATGTCGATTTTATTTTTTGCAGAGTTTGCAAATTTTGTTATTTCATATCCAGGATTTCCATATCCAATTTTTTCAATAAATTCAACACCTGCCTTTTCACACTGCTTTTCTGCAATTGTCATCATTGATTTGACCTGTTTTTTATGATCTTTGTTAAAACGACCAGATGTATCAAAATCACCTTTTGGAGCAGCATATACAGAATGTATGCCAATTATTTTGGCATCACATTGTTTTGCAAGATAAATAGCAGTTGAAAGACCTCTAAAGGAGTTCTTTGAGTTGTCAAGTGGAACCAGTATTTTCTTGATGTTTGTAGCCATAAGATTACGTATTAGTTAGAACATAAAAAAGAAACGCCGGGAGAGGGATTTGAACCCCCGCGTGCAGTGCACAGACGCTATCCAGTATTTTGATTTCGAGGCGTCCGCCTTGGACCAGGCTTGGCTATCCCGACATGCAAAGTAAGAATTTCTAGTATAAAATCGAATCAGTAAACAAAAAAACTAGCAATTATTCAATTATTGTATGGGTTTAGATCTAAAACCACTTCTTGTTAGAGATAAAACACAGCTTGAAGCATTTACAAACAAAATAGTAGCAATTGATGCATACAATGCAATATACCAATTTTTGGCAATAATTAGAGGTCCAGAAGGACTTCACCTAACAGATTCACAGGGACGAGTAACAAGTCACATTACAGGATTATTGTTTAGGAACATCAATTTCTTAACAATGGGGATTAAACCAGTTTACGTGTTTGATGGAAAACCACCATCGCTAAAATCTGCAGAAATTGAAAAAAGAAAACAGATTAAAAAAGAAGCTACCGTCAAATATGAAAAAGCAATCTCATCAGGCGACATGGAAGAAGCAAGAAAATATGCACAGCAAACCACATCGATGAGAGACGGAATGGTTGAAGATTCAAAGAAATTACTTGATTTATTTGGAATACCACACATACAGGCACCTTCAGAAGGAGAAGCAACAGCAGCAAGTTTGACAATAACTGGACAAGCCTATGCTTCAGCAAGTCAGGATTTTGATTCAATCTTATTTGGTGCAAAACGACTAGTAAGAAATTTTACAAATAGCGGAAGGAGGAAACTTCCAAACAGAAATTCGTACATCGAGGTACTTCCAGAAATAATTGAATTTCAGAAAAATCTTGATAGTATGGGATTAACAAGAGAAGAGTTAGTAGATACAGGAATTTTAATTGGTACGGATTTCAATCCGGATGGATTTGAGCGAGTGGGACCAAAAACTGCAATTAAAATGATTAAGCAGTATAAGAGATTAGAAGACATACCCCAAATTCAAGAACAATTACAAGAAATTCCATTTGATCAGATTAGAAATATTTTCTTAGAGCCAGAGGTTGCAAAAGTGGATAAAATAGAATTTGGAGAAACAGATTATGAAGGAATTGTGAAGTATCTTTCAGAAGAAAGAGATTTCTCAAAAGATAGAGTTGAAACATCTCTAAATAGATTAAAGAAAAGTTTAGAGAAGAAAAGCCAGACATTAGATCAGTTCTTTTAATTAACAGAATATACCGCACAGAGAAGTTGGTCAGTTTGGGAATATACTGAATACCAAACAATTCCATCTCGTGTTGATGGACTTGCTGAACGGCCAATGTCTAAACTATAAATCAAATAAGATTTAGAGAAAAATATGACAGAGAATGAAGATGCCAAGCGTAATTTACTTCTAAACATCAAGCGTCTGGAAGGAATGCTTGAAAGAATTGATAATTTCTGTCACAATTACGACCAAGAAAAAATGGATGCATCAGTGGCGGTTCTAAAAATTAAGAGTGTAATTGAAAATCTTCGAGAAGTAATTCCAGAAATGAGTAAAGCGGCAGAATCAATAGATCAGGAAAAAGATTAACTATACAATCTTTTTTGAAAATTCATGAGTTATGAAGAAGACGTTGATGTCTACGGTGAATGTAGAAACTTTATCAAATTCTGTAAAGAGCAACAGATTCAAGTTACTTCAGAAGCTGTAGCAACAGTCTGGGCAGCATTTCAAACTAATGTTGCATTAGATGAAGAAGAAGATGAAGAGACAACATTAGATGATTATTAGTTATTGTTGGTTTCGTACATTTTTCTGTAATTCATCAAATGCAGATTGAATTTCACTTACTGCAGCTCCATCTTCAAGAGTGCTTACATCACCAATTTTTTCATTATTTGCAATTGCTTTTAGTAATCGTCTCATAATTTTTCCGCTTCTTGTTTTTGGCAATCTGTTTACAATATAGAATTGACTTGGGGTAGCTATAGGACCAATTTGTGTTCGAATTGTCTCACGTAGTTCGGTACGAAGTTTTTCATCAGAAGATTGTGCACTTTCCTTTAAGACAACAAATGCAATTATTGATTCACCTTTTACCTCATCAGGAATTCCACATACTGCAGATTCTGCAACCTCATTATGAGATACAATACTGCTTTCTAACTCTGCAGTACCTATTCTATGACCTGCAACTTTGAGTACATCATCAGAACGTCCAAGAAGCCAAAGATAACCATCAGAATCTTTGATTGCATAATCACCAGGATAATAAACAGATTCAAACTTTGACCAGTACACATCTTTGTATTTTTGTTCATCTTTCCATAATCCCAAAAGCATTCCAGGCCAAGGCGTTTTAATTATCAAAGAACCTTTTGTTTCAGGTTCAACTTCATTTCCAGATTCATCAACAACTTGAATATCTAAACCAGGAATTGGTAGAGTAGCAGAGCCAGGTTTTAACGGAATAGTTTCAATTCCAGGTAATGGACTGATTAACATTCCACCAGTTTCTGTTTGCCACCATGTATCAATTATGGGGCAATTCTTTTTTCCAATTACATCAAAGTACCATTTCCAAACTTGAGGATTAATTGGTTCACCAACAGTTCCAAGTAAACGTAAGGAAGAAAGATCAAATGAATTTGGAATATCATCGCCAAACTTCATTAACATTCTAAGAGCTGTTGGAGTAGTGTAGAAAATTGTTACACCGTATTTTTGAATAATGTTCCACATTCTAGATGAATCAGGATAGTCAGGTGCACCTTCATACATCACTTGTGTTGCACCATGTAACAAAGGACCATAAACTACATAGCTATGACCTGTAACCCATCCAATATCTGCAGTACAAAAATACACATCAGAATCTTTGATATCAAAAGCCCACTTGTAAGTAGAGTAGAGATGGGTCAGATAGCCACCAATACCATGTAAGACACCTTTAGGTTTTCCAGTTGTGCCAGAGGTATACAAAATGTATAATGAATCAGTACTATCTAGAACTTCAGCATCACATTCAGGAGAGGCAGAATTCATTACATCAGACCACAACAGGTCTTTTTCATTCATTTGAATATCCTGACCTGTTCGCTGATAGACAATGACATTTTTTACAAATTGAACTGATGATGCCGATTCATCAACGATTTCTTTAAGATTAATGATTTTTCCTTTTCGATATCCACCATCAGCTGTAATGATTACTTTAGATTGAGAATCCTCTACCCGGTCAGAAAGAGATGTAGCGCTAAATCCAGAAAATACAACAGTATGAACAGCACCTATTCGTGCACATGCAAGCATCGAAATTGGGAGTTCGGGAATCATAGGAAGGTAAATTGTTACTCGATCACCTTTTTTGACGCCTAAAGATTTTAGGACATTAGCCAGTTTTTGTACCTGGGTAAACATTTCTTTGTATGAAATTTTTCTATCAGTTCCATCCTCACCTTCCCATAAAATTGCAGGTTTTTCAGATTTTGAATCCTGATGTACATCAAGTGCATTATATGCAGCATTAATTTTTCCGCCAGTAAACCATCTGGCAAAAGGAGGATTCCACTGTAGGGTTTCAGTCCAAGGTTCAAACCAAGACAGTGATTTTGCACATTCATCCCAAAATGAAATATAGTCTTGTTTTGCAGACTCTCGTATAGTAGAATCACTATTTCCTAAGCCAATATCAAATTTTTCAGAATCCAATAATGAAAGTTGAAAACAAGAATGTTTTAAGAATTTTGAATGATTATTGAGAATTCATTCTTTTTATCCAGTCAGATTCAGGTTCTGCTGGAGATTCTACCTGTGGAGGAATTGTCATCATCTGAGTTTCATGTGAAACCTCAGAGGTTTCAGTTCCAGGTGGTTCGGGTAAACGAGCTTCTGTTTCATCGGTTTCAGGAACTTCTGGTAGATAGGTTCCTGGCATCACCGAAGATTGTGATACCGGTGGAATCATATCTTCGAGTGAGAGATTTGCAAGTCTGGATTTAACTTTTGCAATCTCATCTTTCTCATGTTTCATATGCTGAAGCATTTCGTCTGTTTCGCTTTGAACATGATCGAAGGTCTCCTGAGAAATTTCGTTACTTTTGAGTTGAACTTTTGCATCAAACAAAAGTACTTTGACAGATTTTTCCTGTTCTTCAATTTCGACGACTCTATTATCTAATTCAGAGTTTATTTCATATTCAGTACGTTGGAGTGTCATTAATTTTGTGTTGTACTTTTCATGAATTATTTCTGCATCAGCTTTCATGCTGTCGTTGTCAGAGACAATTTCCATCAATGCGTTAAGACGGCGGATTACAAGTTCTTTTTGTTTTAGTAAACGTTGTGAATCCAATCTCCACTTTGGAATGAAAATTACTACTTCAGATTGGACTACGAGTTGATCAAAAGCAATTTGTTTTAGGCCTTCAGAGCCGCAATTGATGCCGACTGTCTGTATAGAACCATCAACATCAGTTGTGGTACCTAAAATTTTGCCCATTGGTGCACCATACATGTCTTTTACAGGTTTACCAATGATTTCAACTTCGCAGTTGCTCATGAATGGAAGTTGACAGATCGGTATAACCAACCAAGTGTTAACAAGGTTGACAATTTTGGTACAAAGAAATTAACTAAATTGAAATTTCACGACTGAGAGTAATTTTATTATTGGATTTTAATCAAAATTGATTATGATTGATAAAGAAGAGTTGGGTCAAGTCCTAAAATTCGTATCAGAGTACTGGGAAAAATTGAAAAATGAACCAGAAAATGAGGCACTGAAAATTCTTCCATCAAAATTTTGGATGAAATCACTTGGAGGTCCTGTGGGAAATGAGAAAGGAGTCAAAGGAAGATGGGTTACAACTTTGATGTATCTTGAAGATGAAGAGATGGAAAAAGCATTTCGTGAAGTCCTAACAAGATGGCAAGCAAAGGGACAACAAACTGCAACCGAGCTTCCAACTAAATCACCCGATCTGATTCAAATTGGAAGAAGATAAAGATAAAACCAATTACGAAAAGTAAGATTATTGTCTGAATTTTCCAAGAATGAAAGAAAAATTTTAGAAAAACATTTTTCCAATTCTGACAAGAACGTCTTTGCAGTTATCACACCACGACAAGTAGATCGTGGTGCACTGATGTCACGATATAGTAGAACTGACAAAAGCATGAGGAAAATTTTCTTAGATGAGTTTTTGAAAAATAAAAATCGAGGAGAAGAATTCTATGACAGAGTTTTATTAGAATATGGAGATGATTCAGTTGCAGAATTAGGTATTGGACAAATTGCAGTAGAAGGGTTATCAAACATTGCAGTAAAAAAAATTGAAGATAGGAGAATTGGATTTTCATATTTGGAAAAATCATCAAGATATGTGTCATGGGATAAAAAAGTTAAAGGAAAGTACAAGTTTCTTTATGAACCCACAATTATGAAAACAAAATTTGCAGATGAGTATGTCGATGCATGTAATTTTGATTTTGATGTGTATTCAAAAAATATAGAACCAATGTTAAAACTAATTCGAGAAAAAGATTCGATAAACAATTACAAGTTTAGGGATAAAGATGGAAAAGAAAAAAAGTTTAATGCAATAAATGACGATACAGTAATCAAGTCTGCGATCAGAATTTACAATGCTGCAACAAAAGCAAAAGCATTAGATGCACTAAGAAGTCTTCTTCCAGCTTCAACATTAACAAATGTAGGAGTAACTGGCAATGGCAGAGCCTTCGAATATCTTTTATCAATATTATTTGCATCAAAATTAAAAGAAGAAAATGAGCTAGCAAGTAAAATTAAACATGAGTTGGATACTACAATCAAATCATTTGTCAGAAGAGCAGATGACAAATATGGAAAAGTTTTGCAAAACTATCTCAATCAGATAAAAAAATCAGCACAGAATACAGCAAAAATGAGTATTTCAGGCACGCCTGTCAAAGGAAAGGTTGTCAAATTGGCTGAGAGTGATAATGAAGAAAAAGCAATCAACAGCGTAATTTCTGCTGTAATTTACGAACAAACTCAAGGAATTTCCTTTGATAAAATTTTGAAGCATGTAAAAAAGATGAGTCAATCAAAGAAAAAGAAAATAATATCAGAAATGTCTAATGCCAGAAAAAATAGACGCCATAGACCATCACGTGCATTTGAAATGACCGATTACACATTTGATTTAGTCACAAATTTTGGAATGTTTAGAGATTTTCATAGACATAGAGCATTAACATTAGAAAGGCAATTACTTACTACACTTCATGGATTTGATACACCTCAAGAAGTGAAAGAACTAGGAATTCAGAAAGAATTCAAAGAGTGTATGACTAATACAGATTACGTTTTCAGAAAAATTCAGAAGAAATATCCGGAAGAAGCACAATATGTTGTAAATTTTGCATACAACTATCCATACATGATGAAGATGAATTTAAGAGAAGCAACTCACATGATTGAACTAAGAACGGTACCTCAAGGACATCAGGATTATAGAATTGTTGCACAAAAAATGTATCAAGCAATTAACAAAAAACATCCAATGCTTAGCAAGATAATGAAATATGTGGATATGAATAAATATGATTTAGAAAGATTTGAATCTGAAAAAAGAACAGAAGCTAAAAGGACAAAACAATGAGTGAAAAAATTACAAAAACAAATGAAGAATGGAAAAAAGAACTAAGTCCAGATGAATATGAAGTTTGTAGACAAAAAGGTACAGAACGTGCATTTACTGGAATGTATTGGGATTGTAAAGACAAAGGAGTTTACAAATGCAGAGGTTGTGGAATAGAATTATTTTCATCAGAAACAAAATTTGATTCAGGTACAGGTTGGCCAAGTTTTTTCAAACCAGAAGAAGATGAACGAATTGAGTACATCGAAGATAGAAGTTTCGGAATGGTAAGAGTAGAAGTTAATTGTAAAAGATGTGGCTCGCATTTGGGGCATGTGTTTGACGATGGTCCAAATCCAACTAAACTTCGATACTGTATTAACTCATTATCTCTCAAATTAGACAAGTCAGATTAAATAATCCATCTGATTTTACGAAACTATGCGAATAATACTATGTGGATTTGGAGTAGTTGCACAAAGCTTCTCAGAGCTTTTGGAATCACGTACTCATGATCTTTATTCAAAATTTGGATTAAATCCAAGAATTGTTGGCGTATTTGATAGTAAAGGATGTGCATATAATGAAGCAGGATTGGATTTAAAGAAACTAAACAAAGCGAAAAAACAAACAGGTTCAGTTAGAGGATACGACAAATCACTAAAACAAATTCCGGGAAAAGAAATTATCGATAGCATTGATGCAGACGTATTAATTGAAACAACTGCAAGTAATTACAAAGATGCAGAACCAGGAATGAGTCACATTATCTCTGCAATGAAAAAAAAGATGCATGTTATTTCAGTTAACAAAGGACCACTAGCACTTGCATTTCCATCCTTAATGGAATTGGCAAATTATAATCAGGTAATGTTACGATTTAGTGGGACAGTGGGAGGAGGAACACCAATTCTCGATTATGCCAAAAATAGTTTGAGAGGTGAGAGAATATTATCATTTCAAGGAATTCTAAACGGTACAACCAATTACATCTTAACTAACATGGCAGAAGGCATGTCATTTGATGATGCACTCAAAGATGCACAATCAAAAGGATATGTTGAAGCTGATGAATCACTTGATCTAGACGGATTAGATGCTGCAGCAAAGCTTGTCATCTTAGCAAATTGGATCATGGGCATGAAAGTTACAATGCCAGATATAATAAAAAAAGGAATTCGTAAAGTGAATACAAATGACATCAAAAATGCACAAAAAAGAGGATGTGCAGTGAAGTTGATTGCTTCATGTAATAAGGAATTAACCGTATCACCAGTTGAAATAAAGATTAACGACCCATTATGCGTGAATGGAACATTAAATGCAATTTCATTTACATCAGAACATTCAGGAACTCAAACAATCATTGGAAGAGGAGCAGGAGGAATAGAAACTGCCAGTGCAATATTAAGAGACCTGATAGACATTAGAAAAGAGATTACAAAGGCTTGAAGACAAATCTAATTTCAAAGACTGAAACAACACAATTACTAAAAATTGTGTCTGAAAAATGGAAAATTGATGTTCCAAAAATAAAGAATCTCAAAGTGTATGAAATCGATAATGAGACACAATTAATCACAGGTAAAGATATCAAAATTCTAAAAATTAAAGACGAGTATCTTCCTTTTCTCAGCGAGATTTCAACTTTGGAAAAATTTCCATTTGTTCAAGTAGACATGGGCGCAGTCAAGTTCATGTGCAAGGGAGCAAACCTCATGAGGCCAGGAATAAAGAAATTTTCTGAATTTTCAAAAGATGATATTGTTTGTATCGTAGAAGAATCACAGAATAAATTTTTAGCCATAGGCAAATCTGAAGTCGATAGTTCAGAATTAGAGAGTATGGATAAAGGCGAAGTATTGAAAAATTTACACTACATATCAGATAAAGCGTGGGAAATTTCTAAGACACTATAAAATTACTTAACATCTTCAGTAAATTCAGTAATTCCATCCTGATTTACAACTAGAACATCAATGCCATCACCACTAAATGAGTCTCTCATTGTAGCAGAACGAACTGCCTTTACAGCAAGGTCGACAGCATCTTTTTCATTCATATTTTCTTTGAATTGAGGATCTAAAACACCAAGTGCCATTTCAGCACCAGTACCAACTGCAGCATAATCATCAGGCAATACAGAACCAAGTGGGTCTAAAGTGTAGATGACAGGTTTGTCAGTTACACCGCCAACAATTACTTGTGTTAGTAATGGGAAATAACGTCTTTCATACATCATGTTTGACATCATCTTTGCAATTGTGTTTGGAGGAATATCTCGTTTCAAATCCATTTTTCTAATTTTTGCTAAAGCAGAAATTTGTAATGAAAGTAATTGCATATCAGCTACCAACCCAGCACATGTAGCTCCGACTTTAGGAGTTATAGGAAATGTTTTCTTTGTAGATTTACTTACAAGGAAATTTCCATATGCGATTCGTTTTTCACTGGCAAATACCACACCATTATCAAATGTGATACCTACTGCAGTTGCGCCTGGCATGTAGCTCATAATAACACTCTGAAAATAGACAATAAAAGGATTAGTAAAAATTTGTGAATACCCATAGTTGGGGTGGTATCTAAAAAATCGTAGATCGTCAATTGCCGAGAACGCATCAGCGTGTTACACGCGGTCAACGTTACTGACATTATATTCGATCAGTTTAACGACGACGTCGTTTTGGAGCTGCTTTTCGCTTTGCTGCCTTACGTTTTGGAGCTGCCTTACGTTTGGTTGCTTTACGTTTTGCACCACCTTTCTTTGCGGCCCTTTCTTTGCGGCTTTATGCTTTGGTGCTGCTTTACGTTTTGCTGCCTTACGTTTTGGGGCTTTACGTTTTGCTGCCTTACGTTTTGGGGCTGCTTTACGTTTTGCACCACCTTTTGATGCTGCTCTCTTACGTTTGCGTGCTGCTGCAGCTCTTTTCTTAGTTGCTGCTGCAGCTGCGGCTGCTGCTCTTCTTTTGCGAGTGCGTGCTGCTTTCTTAGCTGCTGCGCTTCTCTTAGCTTTAGACATAGCCATAACCTTCTGCCGGATCTTTACAGTGTTATATCATACAAGTTACTTGTTTTCACACATGTTGTGTAATTAATTCAAGTAAATTTTGCAAATTATGATCGTGAAAAATATTCTAAGAGTAAACAAATGTTCTTTGTAGTCTTGTTTAGGAGATCGATTTTTGCAAATTCGTTAGGTGAATGCATTCTACAAAAGATGTAAGATGCACCAACAGAAATACACGGTACGGATAAAATGTTTGTAAACGCGTGCATTGGTCCAGTTCCTGCGTTAGAAATGTTCAAAACATAATCACCAAAAATTTTTTTTGTACTTTCACAAACAGTGTTTACAATTTTTTCATTTGGATTTGTTCTTGCAGCAGCTTCTGCATTTAAAACATTGATCGATATATCATCAAAGCCATTAACATGAAGATGTTTTTTTAGTAATTTGATTAGTTTTTTTGGATCCATGTTTGGTACTAATCTAAAGTCAATTTTCACTTTTGCAGTACCAGGAAGAACTGTCTTTGCACCATCACCAGTATAACCTGATTCAATACCAGCAATGTTACATGTTACTCCAGATACTAGGGCTTTTTTTGCATCTAGTGCATTTTTGTTTCCGACAAAACTTTTCACTCCATATTCTTTTTTGAAACCTGCAGCATCAAATGGTTCTTTTTTGATTAATTTGATATCATTTTTGGATAAGGGTTTTACATCATCATACCATCCCTTAATCAGAATTTTTCCATTTTCGTCACGCATTGTGTTTAATGCCTGAACCAATCGCCATGCAGGATTTTTAATTATTACTGCAAAACTAGAATGGACATCACGTACAGATTCTTTAACAGTTAATTCTACATACAACAGTCCCTTCATTCCAAGTCCAATGATTGGTCTATTTTTTTGATCAACGTACCCAAACTCCCAAACTACACCGTCACAGGAAAATTTCTTTTTGTATTTTTTTAGATAACTGCCAATGTTTTCACTTCCATTTTCTTCTTCACCTTCAATTACAAATTTCACATTGCATGGAACATCACCTTCAGTTTTCAAGTATGATTCAACAGCTTTGATACGTGTGATGAGCTCACCTTTATCATCAGATGCACCACGACCAAAAATTTTGTTTCCAATTATTTTTCCACTGAATGGGGGATCATCCCATAATTCAAGAGGCTCAACTGGTTGTACGTCATAGTGATTATAAAATAATAAAGTAGTATTTGGATTAATTTTGGATTTGACTTCACCATATACTAGAGGAGCTGCATTTTTTCCTAATCGTAAAATTTCAGATTTTATGCCTGATTTTTTTAAAGTTTTTGAAACTAGAATACTACATTCTTCAATTCCTTCATTTTTTGCAGATATACTGGGTTGATGAATTAATGTTTGAAGATCTTTTAGTAAGGAATCTTTGTGTTTGTCTATGAATTTTAGTGCGTTGGCAGAGTTCATGTTAGTTATTAAATGAGTTAAGAACTGTCGGTAATTTAGAGATTAAATCACTTGCAAGTATAT
>LUPB01000014.1 GCA_001627235.1 Nitrosopelagicus sp. REDSEA-S31_B2
TCTCAACAAGTTAGTTCATACCAAATTCCAGATTGGGTGAAAAATAATGCGGGATGGTGGGCAACAAATCAAATTCCAGATTCAGCATTTGTTGATGGAATTGAATTTTTGGTAAAAGAAGGAATTATTGTTGTTTCTGATATACAAAGAGATACTTCAACACCCTATGAAGGAATACCAGAATGGCTCAAGACCAATGCTGGATGGTGGGCAGAAAATCAAATTGATGATAAGACATTTGCAACAGGTATTGAATATCTAATACGAATTGGACTTATTGTCGTTTAATTTTATTTTTGATTGCAATTATTGCAGCTGCTGGGGCTACAAAGTACATTCCAATGTTAAGTAGAATGATTCCTATACCATAACCTAGGATTTCTTGTTCAGAATCTACATCAACATAATTGAGTAGTGTTAGTGAAGTTAACATTGGAGTTAGTGTTACTTTGACTGCTTCTTTGAATACTGGATTTTCTCTTTCATAATCAGCAACTGCTGGTGAGAATGAATAATAGAATTGGTTGAATCCAGTCATAAATGCAGTACCAGATTGTGTTGTCATTACTTTACCATCTCTAATTTCTCTCAAGAACTGTACTTGTGGTGCCATTTCTGAACCATATGCTGCAGTTGCAATTAGACAACCACCACCTTCAGATTTTTCGGCTACACATTTACCGTCTTTCATAACAGTTCCTTCACCACACAATGGTTCTGGCTCAGGTTCTGGTTCTGGTTCTGGTTCAACAATAGCAATTGGTTCTGGTTCTTCAACTACTGGTTCTGGAACTGGTGTTGGTTCTGGAACTGGTGTTGGTTCTGGAACTGGTGGAGGAGTAGAGATTTCACCACTGCCACCAGCATAATTAAATGTGGTTTCAGCTTTTTGAGCACCATAATTTACTTTGACAGTGTAATCACCACCGGCTTTCCAAAGTGGACCGCCAGCAACTAAGGTTGTAGAAAATTCATTACTTGAATTGAGATTTAATTGATCAATTTTAACAATATTTCCATCAGGAGAGACAATCATTAGTGTTACAGGTTGTGTATATTCTGCTAAAGAAGATTCTTTGACTTTACCAGAAATTATAATTTCAGAGTTTTCAGCATAGCCAGGAAAATCGGTTTCAACGGTTAGAGGAAATTCAGCTGTTTGTGCATTTGCTAGATTTGGCATTCCGAAAGATAGAATTGAGAATGTTAATAACAAAATTGCACCTGATGCCACTATCTTCATTTGAAATTTCTTTTGCAATGTGGTATTTATTAATTATTGATAAAAAATTTGACAAAAACTAGATAATTTTTATCCATTAGAATTTCATATAATTACACTGGTTAAATACATCACAATTAATCCTACTGAGACACCAGCAAATAGAGAGGTATTTGATAATAAATCAGATTTGTCCTTCATATATTGAAAAATGGATATTACAACCTGAAAGATTGCTCCTGCACCTATTGCAAGGAAAATTAATGTGAATAATGGTGAAAAAGAGAAACCACCAACCCAACATCCAAAAATTGCAGGGGTACCAGCAATAAGTCCAAGTCCAATCATCTTAGCAATTTTTGCTTTTGAGTTAGTCAATGGGGCAGCAATTGCCAATCCTTCAGTGGTATTATGAGTTGCAAAACCAACAATCAGAAATGTACTCAAAGCCACCTCACCAAGCGCAATTGCAGCTCCAACAGCAAGACCTTCACCTAGATTATGAAGTCCAATTCCAATTGCTATCATAAGAGATATGGTCAAGCCCTTAGATAATGTAGAGAGATTATTGGTTTTGATTAATTTCTGTCCTATTCCATATAATGACAAAAATGACAGAATTACAACTGTGGCAATCAATAATTCACCATTGAAAATAGATGAAAGATGACGTTCTGAGATTTCTGATGCTTCCAAGACTGCATCGATTCCAAGGAAAATTAACAGACCCATAGTAAATGCCAAAAAGAAATTGAAAGCATTTTTGCCAAGCTTTTTGATAAATGGATACCATAACAAACCAATCATTATTGGAACAACACCAATGAGAAATCCAATCATTCCCAAGAATACAAACAAGTCAACATCTGGCTCTAGTGAGGCAAATGCAGCATCTACTTGAGTAGTAAATCTTGTTCCATCATCAACAGTTACACCGATTTCATATGGTTGACCTTCATTCCAATCAAATGGAATTCTCACCAATGCAGTTTCAAATCTTTTAAGAGAAGAATCAGGTTCAATTGCCGCAGGTTGTATTCGATCATTTACATCAGCTAAAGCAACAGAAACATCAATTGGACCAGTATTTCTTACAGTCGCCTGAATTTCATTTTCAATAAATTCAACTTTCTCAATTGAAACTTCAGGAAGCACTACACCAAATTGTAAAAATGTAGAAGCAGGTCCTAAAAGAAATGCAATTACTATTGCAAGTAAAACAATTGGTGCAATTGCACTAATTGCAAGTACAGGTTTAGATGATGTCATCATACTCTACTTTTGTATCAAAATCGTCAGCATTTTCTTTTACAAGAAAACTACTAACCCAACCTTTTTCAGAAAATTCGGTGTTATGTGCATGGAACATATACAGTCCAGGATATTTGTAGCTAAATTCTAAAATTTCTCTGTCACCTTGAGACATCGTTAACATGTCATTATAACCAGATGGTACAGTATCAGTTCCAGCAGGATAATGATGGAATAAGGTTCCATGAAGATGGAAGTTATTTACTGGATCAAACTCTAAAACATTTACAACATATGCACGAATGTTTTGATTTACATTAATTTCGACTGGATGATGTTTGTAATAAAATGGAATTGTATTTGCAGCATAAAAATTATTTTCACCATCAAAATCAGTATCTAATCCATTCAAAACAAATACAAATTCTTCAGCAGGAGGACGGGGTTCTTTTGGATCTACAATATATGCACCATAAAGACCATGAGCAATGTGTTCTTCAACTGGATGAACATGACAATGATACAGATGTAATCCTACAGGCTCAGCATAGAATTCGTATGTAAATTTACCACCCGTACCTATACTTTCAAAGACGCCATCCATTTCTGCTCTATGAATTCCATGAAAATGTAAACTGTGTGGTTTAGAACCTTCATTTGTAAAATGAATTCTTACCAAGTCACCTTCAGTTGCACGAATTGTAGGACCAGGAACTGAGTCATTAAATGTCCAGACATTATAAAATACACCAGGAGATACTTCCATAATTTGATCATCGCGTGCAGTTATGTAGAACTCTCGTAATACAGTTCCATCATCTAAAACAGAAACTTCACCATAGTCAAAATCTTTCATAAATTTTTCAGGATCAAAATCTAAAGCATCACCATCATATCCAATTGGATCAATTACCTCTCCAGTTGTTTGGATTACCAATCCAGTATGAGTTAGAAATGTCTTGGGAGTCTCTTCGGCAATTGTAACGCCAGGGACTATAAAGTATAAACTTGAAACAGCAGCTATCGCAGTCAAAATATAGAACATTTTTGTTGATTGGACTAACTTCTGCATAACTCGACTATACTGTAGTATATATATAAAATTTAGCCTAGGCTAACTTTTTTAGCCATACCTAAATTTCATAATCACTCTAACAAATACAGATTTATCCATGAAAAGCGAAAATTATTCATGTCAAGTTTGACAAAATATTTGGTAATAGTCGGCGTGTTGATTGCAATAGGTGCAATGCTACTAATTGTAGGATCGCAAACAATTACTGGAGATTTAGTAATAGAAGAAGGACGAATAAACAATTTAACACAATTAGAGATTTCAGCAGAACTAGATCCAGAAATTAATACTCAGGGAGTCTATGCAATACAAACAATCGAAGGAAAAGAATATGATATTACAGCAATTGTGACAGATGCATCTAACACAAAAATAAGAGATGTATCAGTAAATAGAAATTCATTTGAGGATAATTTTGAAATTGAGCAAGCAGGAACTTACACACTAATCATCAGTACATCAGAATCTGAAGAGATTCCATTGGTAGGAGGAATTGGACATGTTCCAGATTCAACAGGAGTTTCAATTTCAATTGCAGGTTTTTTCATAATTATTATTGGAATGATAGGTGTGGCGGTAATTGGTTTTATGATAATTAGACAAAAAAAGCAAAAAACTAGTTAAGATATCCATCCATCTTTGCCAAACCTGCATCAACATTTTCAAAATCATGAGCAGTTTCCATTAATTTGGCTAATTTCTCAGAATCAACAGAGTATTCTACATCAGAGTCAGAGCCTGTCTTTCCAACAAAATCATTTTCTATGAGAAAAGACAATTTCTCATCCAAGTCATTTGCAGAGATGTTGAATTTTTCACTTAGAAATCCACATTTTTTTGGAGAAGATTCCATTTCAGCCAAGATCTCAGAAATGTTTTCATCAAAAACTGCATCTAGAATTTTTTGAGTGTGCTCATCAGACTCTGTCATATCTCAAGATCTTCATTTAGAGTAATAATACTATTCGATTAAGATTACTCAATTATAGGCACAATTTAGAGCATGGTTTTTAATGGGGCTATAGAAAATCTTGCTACTTGAGCGAACAATATGAGAATCTGGTAAGAATATTGGGAAACGATATTCATGGTGAGCTGAACATGCTAATTGGACTTAGCCAGATTAAGGGAATTGGATATATGTTTGCAAATTCCATGCTTCAAGTCTTGAAAATTTCTCCACATCAAAAAATCGGTAATCTTACAGCAGAGCAGGTTTCTGCAATTGAAAAAATCATACAGGATCCAAAGGCTGCAAATTTTCCAATATGGTTTTTGAACAGAAGACAAGACATTGAAACAGGAGAAGATATGCACCTTGTTACATCAGATATTGCATTTAACATTAGAAATGACGTAGAGAGAGAAAAGGCACTTTTCAGTTGGAGAGGTTACCGACACATGTATGGATTAAAAGTTAGAGGTCAACGTACAAGATGTACCGGACGAAAAGGCGGTGCAGTTGGAGTTGCAAAAGGTGGAAAGGTAATGCCAGCAAAAGGTGGAGCCGGAGCACCAGCAGGTGGTGGAGCAGCAGTAGCAGATGCAGCAGCACCAGCAGCCGATGCAGCAGATGCAGAAGCAAAACCAGCAGCCGATGCAAAACCAGCAGCAGAAGAGAAAAAGGAGTAGATGAAAGATGGGAGATACTAAAAATTTCAGAAGAGTTTGGAAGAAACCAAAAAGACCATTTAATTTTGAACTAAAGATGGATGAACTGAAGACAGTAGGTACATTTGGATTAAAAACAAAAAGAGAGCTTTGGAAATCAAGAACAGAATTATCAAGATTAAGACATCAAGCACGTTCGTTACTTGCAGTCAGACAAGAAGTTAGAGAAAAAGAAGAACCAATCTTAATGCATTCATTATCACGTATTGGATTAGTAGAAAAAAGTGCTACACTTGATGATGTTTTGAATTTAGAAATCAATGATTTGTTGGCAAGAAGATTACAAACAATTGTTTTTAAGAAATTTTTCTTCAAAACACCTTACCAAGCAAGACAAGCAATATCTCATGGTCACATTTTGATTGGAGATAGAGTAATCAACAGACCATCATATGTAGTAAAAGTTGATGAAGAAGACAGTATCAAATTAACACCAGAATCAATTTACAATAAAATTTTATCAGAACCAGAATCAGATTTAGGAAGTCCTGAAACAGAAAACATTGAAGTTCCAACTGAAACAGTTACAGAGACTAAAGAAGAGACTGTGGAAGAAAAACCAGAAGAAAAGGCTGCAGAATAAGCAGTTAACCTTATCAGCATAATACAAAACAAGTTGTGATAGTAAGATGTGTTCAATTATAGGCTATTCTGGAAATGAAATTGCAGCCCCAATTATCGTAAAGGGATTGAAAAGAATGGAGTATAGAGGATATGACAGTGTAGGTGTTGCAACAGAATCAGAAAATCAGATTGAGTTAAAAAAAGGAACGGGCAAAGTAAGTGAAGTAAATTCTAAATTTCAACTAGATACATTACCAGGCAAAATAGGCATTGGTCATACCAGATGGGCAACACATGGAAAAGTAACAGATCTTAACGCACATCCACACCCAAGTAACTCAGGAAAAGTTGCAATAGTGCATAACGGAATAATAGAAAATTTTGAAGAACTAAAAAAACAGTTGGAAGATGAAGGATATAGTTTCAAAAGTGAGACAGATAGTGAGATTATTGCAAACTTGCTTCAGAAAAATTACGAATCTACAAAAAATGTTAAAGATACAGTCATGAAAACGGTTTCTGAGATAAAAGGACATTATGCATTTGTTGCAATGTTTGAAAATGGCCAACTTGCAGCGGCAAGGTTTCATGAACCATTAATCATAGGAGTCGGACAAGAAAATATTTTCTTATCTAGCGACGTATTAGGATTCATCGAATATACTGATAATGCAATATACATGAAAAGTGGAAATTTTGTAATTTTAGAAAATAATGAATTTCAGATATTAGATTTCAATGGAGAGAAAGTTAAACACGAAATAACTAAAGTTTCAAAAGAATTTGGAGATGCATACAAAGGTGATTATGCACATTTCACATTAAAAGAAATTTACGAGCAACCAGATCTCATATTGGATGCAGGAGAGAGAACAATAGAAGGATTAGAAGAAGCAGTAGAATACATAAGAAATGCAAAAAATATCTACATTACAGGTAGCGGAACAAGTTATAATTCAGCATTAATTGCAAAACAAATCTTATCAAAATATGTAAAAATAAAATCAGAGCCAATTATTGCAAGTGAGCTTCAATTTGCACCAGAAACAATTGAAGAAGGTTCTGTTTTAATTGCAATATCTCAAAGTGGAGAAAGCGCAGATGTTTTAGAAGCAGTAAGAATTGCAAAAAAAAGTAATTGTAAAGTTATTTCTATTGTTAATTTACTCACATCATCACTATCACGGAAAGGAAATGTTGTATTAGGAATGGGTTGTGGACCAGAAATCGGAGTTGCTGCAACAAAGAGCTTTACTGCACAATTAATCATACTATACAAAATTGTACAGAAATTAGGAGAAGATATTACAATTGATTTTGAAGGATTTTCAAAATCAATTTCAAAAATGATAGAAAATACACTTGAAATTAAAAAAATTGCAAAAGAGCTGAAAGATGTCTCAGACATTTACATTTTGGGTAGAGGAATTAACTATCCAATTGCAATAGAATCAGCATTGAAATTGAAAGAGTTGACATACATTCATGCAGAGGGAATTCCAGGTGGAGAATTAAAACATGGACCTCTTGCATTAATGGATACAGACGTTTTCGTAATTGTCATTAATCCAAACGATTCAACATATAATGACACATTAACAAGTGCAAGAGAGATTAAGGCCCGTGGCGCGAAAATTATTGGCGTTTCAGATATTGAAAGTGACGTTTATGATCATTGGATGGAAATTCCAAAAATTAATGAAATTCTCTATCCAATTTCAGAGATTATACCAATTCAGTTACTGACATATTATTCAGCTTTAGAAAAAGATACAGATCCTGACTATCCAAGAAATTTGGCAAAATCAGTTACTGTCAAGTAGAAATTCTCTTGTATTCTTTTTCAAATTGAGAAAATAATTTTTCAACAGAATCTTCGGTTTTTAGTAATGATGCTATTATTGCACCACCAGCTCCTGCACCTTCTTTTACAAAACCATCAGCGTAAGAGCGAAGTCCAAAATGCTGAGAGTTGTGTAAGCAAGGATCGCAAGAAAGAACTGCAATATCATCAATTTGTTGTACAGTTTCAAGAAATTTTGCTTGGGAATCATCAACTATGTACGAGGTACAACCAATTGCAGAATTTTCAATTTTATATCCAATGGACTTTGCTAGTTGGAGAACAGCAAGCATCTGAGTTCCACCTGCTAAAATTACATTACAACTTTCAGATGCAGTAGATAACATTCCAGCACATACAGGCATCATAGGATCTCCAAAATTAGCAACAATATCTAAAATGTCATCAGATTCCTTTCGTTTCAAAGCATCAGAGACAATTTTGTTTTTCAAATCCAAAGGATTATTCTGCATGCTAGAACTGACATTACACTCCAGTCCAGATGCTCTCAATACTGCTAATGCAGTAGTAGTACCACCGGGTACGCATTCGCCAATTACCAAACAATCGGTATTTTGAGATTTGATTTTTCCTAACTGTTTACCATAATTTATTGCAGATTTTACTTGTTCAATAGACATTGCGGGGGATTCAGAAATATTTTTTCCGGGAATTATATCTGCATCAAAATAACACAAAGAAGGTCTAACCATACTTCCAGCATTTACAACAAAATGCGGAATTTTTGCAGCATTCAGCGAGATACGCGTTAAAAGTGCAGGAGTAGGCTTCCCATCAGGAGATATTGGAATTCCAGGAATACAAACACATTTTCCATATTCAATGTATTCAGAATCTGCAGGAGCAGTGAATTTTAGGAATTCTTTATCAGCACCAGCAATAGTAATTCCAGGGATTTCACAGGTTTCACTGTATGATGCAACTAAACCAAAAGTAAATCGTTTTTTTGAAAGAAATTTGGTTATTTTTTCTGCATTTGTTACATTTCCATGACAAGTGATTGACAATTTAACCACCCATTCGATCAATAAAAGAATCTTCAGAAATTTTTTGCATGACAGGATTCATCGTTTTTTCATTTCCTATAGTAGATGTTTTAGCCATCCCATAATCATGTCCGGGGTATAAAACGAGATTATCGTCTAGATTGTGAAGTACATCAAACAAACTGTGATAGAGCTCACTTGCACTACCTCCAGGTAAATCAATTCTACCACAATTTCCAACAAATAGTGTATCGCCTGAAAATATTTTTCCATCACCTACAAGACAGATACTGTCCTTTGAATGACCCGGAGTATGATAGACGACTAATTCTGAACAACCAAATTTGATTGAATCACCATCTTTTACTTTCATATCATTTTGTAAAGTAGATGCTTCATGTTGAATGATTTTTACACTAATCATTTGTGCTAATTCTTCATTTCCTCTCGTATGATCATCATGCCAATGAGTGTTAACAATATACTTTGGTTGTAGGTTTTGTTCATCAATAATTGAGATTATTTTATCCAAATCCCAAGATGGATCAATGACAATGGCTTCATGTGTTGATTCGTCTTCAACAACGTACGAAAAGTTCTGCATAGGTCCAACAGGGATTTGATGAACTATCAAATGATACCAACTTCCGCTTCTGGGGGTATTCCAATTTTTTCAGCAGATAATTCACCAGTTAGGTCTTTTCTTTTTGGAATTCCTTGTTTCATTTTATGAAAAGTTACCGTCATATCACATTTTGTGAATAAGGATGCAGTTTCACCTGTTTGAGGATCCATGCCAGATGGAACATCAACTGCAAATTTGAAACAATCAGTTTGATTAATGAAGTTAATTGCAGAAGCATATGGCTCCCGGATTTCACCTTTTATTCCAGTTCCTAAAATTCCATCAACTATAACATCAGGTTTAAAATTAAAATCAGTTGAATCACCAGTCACCAATTTTACAGAAGGCATTTTTTCAAGTATTGACCAATTCCATTTGCTTTCTTCAGTTTTAATTTTGTCAGGAGTTCCCAACAACACTACAGTGACATTTGCATTATGACCTGCAAGATGTCTAGCCATAACTTGACCGTCACCACCGTTATTACCCATTCCAACAAAAATTACAATATTTTTTGAATCAACATCACCAATTTTTTCAATTAATCTTCTAACAGCTACTGCACCTGCATTTTCCATCATGAATTTTTTTAAGAATCCCATATCATGGCCTTTATTTTCAATTTGATACATTTGATCTACAGATATTTCCACAGTAGACATGAAATATAATTTCAATAAAGAGGTTTTGCAAACGCCTTTAACTAAGAATAATAATTTCTGATTCTATGGGATTAAAAAATGTCAAATCATCTCTTCCACAAATTTCTAGAGAATTAGAAAAAACAAATTCATCAAGGGAGTTTTTGATAAAAAATAATCGTGAAGTTATAGTGAATTGCAGTCAAGCAATAATTGCTATTCACAAAAATGATTTAGATTCAGCCAGAGTAAAAATAAAAAAAGCAAAGTCGCTTCTTGTAAAGCTAAAACAAAAAGCTAAAGGGGATCTTGACAGATATCTGCTAACACCAGAACAAGAATTGGTTGAAGCAGTTGCATTGTTATCTGTGATCGAAGGAAAACAAATTCCAACTTACAAATCAATCAAAGTTTCAGGTGAATCCTACATACTTGGATTACTTGACTGTATTGGAGAATTGAAAAGACAAGTAATTGATCAAATAAGAATTGGTAATTCAAAAAACGCAGAAAGATACTTTGGAATTATGGAAGAATTGTATTTAATTTTGTATCCATTTGCCACATATGATAAGATTGTAAAAGAGGCAAGAAGGAAGTTGGATGTTAACAGAATGTTGGTTGAAGATACAAGATTAGTTCTTACTGAAGAGATCAGAAGACAAGAATTTATCAAAAATATCAGAAATAATTCAAAGAAGTAATGGTGCGGATAGTGGGATTTGAACCCACGAACTCCTAAGAGACTAACCCCTCAAGCTAGCGCCTTTGGCCAGGCTGGGCGATACCCGCATAAAAAAATCCTTGTAGGGTTTTTATAATCCTTGATTGATTTTTTGAAGTGTGTTAGTACCTGTAAGATGTTTTACCTGTGGAAAATTAATCGCTGACAAATATTCTGATTATCAAAATAGAATAAAGACTGGAGAAGATCCAAAGAAAGTTCTTGATGAGTTAGGTATGGAGAGATATTGTTGTAGACGAATGCTCTTAACAACAGTAGAAACAATACAACAAGTTGTTCCATTTTATGAAGCAATGCATAAGAGAAATCGAGAAGTTCAAAGCGAACTAGAATAAATTGTCAAAGATTACTGCAATTTCTGGTAGAGTTCTTTACAACAGTAGAGGCAGTAAAACTATCGAAGTCGATGTTGTTTCAGATGAAAAGTTTGTTGGTAGAGTATGTGCCCCATCAGGTGCAAGTGTAGGTAAATTTGAAGCAGTTAGTTTTCCAAATAATAGTCCAGAAGAAAGTCTTTCAATTTTAAATCAAAATTCAGATAAATTTATTGGAATAGATGCAAGTGATTTGAAAAAAGTACATGATGTAATTCACTCAATTGATGAGACTGAAAATTATGCAAAGATTGGTGGCGCATGTGCATTTGCAATAACAATTGCAGCAACAGAATCTGCTGCTAAAGCAGAAAATAAACAATTTTTCCAGATGATAAGTGACAAGAATGATTTGAAATTTCCATTTCCGTTAGGAAATATTCTTGGTGGTGGTGCTCATGCAGGTCCTGGAACCCCAGACATACAAGAAATTCTAGTTGCATCAATAGGTGCAAAGACAGTTAGAGAATCAATTGATATGAATCTTCAAGTCCATAAAGAACTAAAAAAATTAATTCTAAAAGATGATCCAACATTCACAAATGGTCGTGGAGACGAAGGTGGATGGGCTCCAAAGTTTACCAATGAAGATGCATTAGATATTTCTGCCAAAGCAATTGAAAACTTGGGTTTTACACTTGGTAAAGAAGTTGCATTAGGAGTTGATTTTGCATCATCAACACAATGGAATGAAGAAAAAGGAAAATATGTTTACGACCGTGCAGGATTTGAAAATGATTCAGGCGAACAAATTGAATTTGCATCAAAAATTATTGAGAAATACAAACTAATCTATGCCGAAGATGCAGTACATGAAGAAGCATTTGAAGACATGGCGGAAATTACAAAGAAATTTCCAAATTCAATGATTACAGGAGATGACCTAACTGTAACAAATAATAAAATTCTCAAAAAAGCAATCGATGTAAATTCTTGTAATGCAGCAATTCTCAAAGTAAATCAGGCAGGAAGTTTGTATGATGCATTAGAATTTGCCAAAGTTGCCAATGAAAATAATATTAAATTAATCACATCACATCGTTCTGGAGAATCTAGTGATTCACATATTTCTCACATAGGAATAGGAACAGGTTCAAAACTACTCAAAGTTGGAATTGTGGGAGGAGAAAGAGTAGCAAAATTGAATGAATTGATTCGTATTTCAGAGCATGATTTAATACATGGCATGATTGACTTTTAAAAATCGCAATGAGCCAACAAACAGAAACTACTGATCTAAAGAAGAAAGTTCTAGCAACTGGAATTCGTGTTGGAACAGACATGAAGACCAAATCAATGCGTCCATTTATCAACTCAGCAAGCCCTGAAGGACTTTACATGATTGATATTGATATCACATTAGCCAAAATTAAGAGCGCTGCAAAATTTGCAACCAGATTTGATATGAAAAAAGTCATCGTATGCTCTGGAAAAGAATATGCAACAACTCCAATTGAGAAATTTGTAGAATTAACAGGAGCAACACATATGCTCAGAAGATTCATGCCAGGTACTCTAACAAATCCATCTTTACCATATTTCATCGAACCACAATTAATCATTATTTCAGACCCAGAAGTTGACGGTCAGGCAATTGTAGAAGCAACAAATGCAGGAATACCAGTTATTGGAATTTCAAATACCAACAATGTAACATCTAATCTAGACTTGATAATTCCTGCAAATAACAGAGGCCGAAAAGCACTAGCAACAATTTACTGGCTTTTAGCAAGAGAAATTCTAATTCAAAAAGGTGAACTCAAAGAGGATCAAGACATGAAATATGAGATTGATGACTTTGAGACCAAAATAGAAGAAGAATTATAGAAGTTTTCTTCAAAATAACTATTTGACTTCAATAGCTAAAGCTCCTGGAAAAATTATTCTTTTTGGAGAACATTTTGTTGTTTATGAAAATACAGCAATCTTAGGTGCCATCAACAAATATGCAACAGTTACATCTGAAAAAACAAACACGGATAATATTCTAGTTTCATCATCACTTGGGCAATCATCAATACAAAAAGATGAAGATGTATCAAATGTAGAAAAAAAGTTTAGGCCATTTTTTTATATTGCAAAGCAAGTAATTGAAAAAAATAATTTTGATAAAGGAATAACAATAAAAATTGAATCAGACATTCCAATTGGTGCCGGATTAGGTTCATCTTCTGCATGTTGTGTTGCTGCAGCAGCATCAATTTTGAATTTATTTAATAATACAGATGAAAAAGAGGTGTTAGAACTTGCAATAAATGCGGAAAAAACTATTTTCCCAAATACATCAGGTGCAGATTGTACAGTATCAGTATCTGGCGGTATCATTGAATATCAAAAAGAAAAGGGTTTTTCAAAGATTGAAACAGAAAATGAATTTAATTTTCTAATAATAGATTCAGAACAGGTTCATTCAACAGATAAAGTTGTAGAAAGAGTAAGAAAATTCAAAGAGAATAATTCAGATGTGTTTACAGAATTATGTTCTGAAGAAGAAAGACTCATTGCAAAAGCACTAGACAGTATGAAGAAAAATGATTTAGAAACAATTGGAAAATGCATGGCACAAAATCAAATGTTCTTAGAACAAATTGGAGTCTCAAATGATGAACTGTTATCAATTACAAAAGAGATTGAGAAAATAACATTTGGTGCAAAGATTACAGGAGCAGGAGATGGAGGATGTATTATTGCATTAACACAAAAAGACGATGACCTTTCAGAATATGTCAATACAACAAAATATCAAACTTATCAGGTTACAATACAGAAAACAGGAATGCAGGTTTTTAACACCTAGGATGATGAGAGAATTATGATTCTGATTAAACTCGGTGGCTCAATTATCACAAATAAGGAGAAACCGCTCTCACCTAGGAAAAAAACCATAGACAATATTTTGAAAGAGATTGGAAAAATCAAAGAGCCAGTAATTATTGTTCATGGCGGAGGTTCATACGGACATTATTGGTCAGTAAAGTATGACATGCATACAAAACCTGCAAAGACCACCCCAAAAGGTGTTGCAATTGTCAAAAATTCAATGGTAGAATTAAACAAAATAATTCTAGATAGTGCAGTAAAAAATAAGGTCAATTCCTACTGTTTACCACCTACGGATTTTATGAAAGGCAATAAATCAATTAGGAGTAAGATTTTGACAATTAATGATATAGCTAAATCAGGATTGACTCCAATAACATTTGGAGATGCATTATGGTATGGACAGAAAAAATCATACATTTTATCTGGAGATGTAATAATGACTACAATTGCAAAAGTTTTGAAGCCTAG
>LUPB01000015.1 GCA_001627235.1 Nitrosopelagicus sp. REDSEA-S31_B2
ATAATCCTCTTTACAGGGGAGATTGCCATTATTCTTTTGCTTTATCGGTTTTTATTACGTGACTGGGTTATAGCTAAGTGGGAAGAAAATACGATATCTAATGAAGAGATGGTGCAAATTGGAGAAGAGCATATAGAGAAATTTAACAATTTACTGAAAAAGTATGATGATTTGCAACCTCCAGATGTATTTGCGAGATCTGTAAAATTATTCAAATTATCACTAGAGTACCAAATAGAATCTCATGAACACCGAGTAGAATGGATTAAGACAGGTGATGAATTAGAATTAGTGAGATTCCAGGAATTAACACAACTTGCTTTTGAAGCAGAACAGGCAGGATTAAAGGCATTTAATGATGCAAAGGCAGGAATTAAACAGTAATTCTTTTAGAGTTTTACAAGAAAGTATACATGTGAAGAAACTACTAGTAGTAATTCCATTATTATTTTTGATTCAACCTGCATTTGGAGAAATTATTGTCCAAAATGATCAGACGTATGTCGGAAATGATGGCATGTTGCATATAGTTGGAGAAATTCAGAATAATTCAAAAGCACCATTAAACAAAATAAAAATTCTGGCAGTGTTAAGTGATGAAAATGGAAATGAAATAAACAGATTTGATGGAAAAATGATGTCAAATGTTTTAATGCCAGGTATGAAAGGTGGATTTGATATAATAACAAATCAAAATAATTTAAATGACAAATTTTCTTATGAACTTGATTTTGAATACAAGCTTGCAGCTCCTAAAAGCCAAGTAATTGATATTGTTTCATCAGAGTTAACTAGAGATCAATTGAACAATGTTGTGATCACAGGAACATTGGAAAACAATGGAGAGATTACTGCAAATATGATCAATGTCATTGCAACATTATACGACAGAGATGGAAAAGTACTGACAATTTCTAAAACACAAGATGTTCAAAAATTCTATCTAAACAATAATTCTTATACACATAATCCATATGAGAAGTCTAATGGGCATTTCAGATGAAAATAAGAAGTTTTTAGAAGATTTACTAAAGTACTACATTGATCAGGCGGACTCGTATAATCAATTTGCATCAGAATATGGAGAGTTTTCAAAATCAAAGAGAGAAATAGCGTTTGGCGTCATAGTAGGTACTGTTTATTCTACATTTTTGCAGACATATTCAAATCAACAATTAGAAGTGAAATTAGATGATATACAAGAATTCCATGAATTAATCAGAGATAATTTGGATAAAATTTCAAAGGCATTGGATGAAAGTAAGGCATAGGTAAGAATAAATCCAAACCTAGAGGAGATAGAACATGTCAGAAGTTGTAGGATACAGAGTTCAACAAATCGTGGATAATGGACAAGTAGTTCAGATGACACTTGCTGAAGACGTACAAACAGAACCAGTTTCACAAAAGCAGCTTATCATGGAAAACGTTTCAAAGAAATTAGATCAAGAAACAAAAGAACAAGTGATGCCTTTACTTGAAGCAATGCTTCAAGCACAACCAACAATCAAAGTCAAAAGTTATGCTCAAACAAATGTTTCAATTACAATGCCAAAAAACAGATATGAACGATTGGGAAGACCTCAAGTTGGCGAAATATTACAAGTAGATATCAAAAAGATCTAGAGATTTTCTTCTATTTGTTCAAGTTCAGACATAGGTAATGAACAACTGAAATTTTTACAAATCGTTACACTAGTTTTATCAGAAAATTCTTTTCCTTCAAAGAACGGGTATTTCAGTAATGATGTCATTTTATCATTATCATCAATTGGAATGATTATTCCTTCAGGAATGAATTTTTTGTATAAAGAGTTTACAATTTCTGAATTTTCAGTGTTTACAATGGTTATTTCAGTAGGTGAATTAAGATATAGATTCATGACATTTAGTAAATATCCAAACGCAAATGGATTTTCAGCAGCAGATGTTCCATTTGATTCTAGAATTTTTTCAGAGATTTTAAGTAATTTTTCATCATGAGTAAGATGATATAATTTTAGTAATGCGTTTGATGCAACAGAATTCCCAGAAGGTACAGATAGGTCATAGTAATTTTTTGGTCTAACTATAAGAGATTCATGGTTATCTGCAGTAAAGAAAAATGATTTTTCATCTTCATTCCAGAAATGTTCTATCATGTAATTTGCAATTTTTTGTGACATTTCAAGAAAATATACATCAGAAGTTATCTCAAAGACATCAACTAAGGAATTTGCCAGATATGCATAGTCGTCCAAATAGCCATTAAGTTTTGGGACATCATTTTTGAATGTTCTATGAATAAAACCATGTTTTGAGAATTGTGCAGAGAAATATTTTGCAGCGTTTACTGCAGCATCACGGTATTTTTCATTTCCAGAGATTCTATACCCTTTAGTAAATGCAGTAATCATCATAGAGTTCCATGAAGTGATAATTTTGTCATCAGTTCCAGGTTGGTCTCGTTTATTTCTTACATCAAGTAGCTTCTCAGATGAGCGTTTCAACAGTTCTCTTACTTCATCTTCAGTTTTGCTAAACTTGAATGCAAGAGAAGAGATGTTAATGTTATTTGCTAAAATTGTATTTCCCTCAAAATTCCCACCATCAGTCACATCATAGAAAATACAGTAAATCTCAGAGTCATCTCCAATTATACTCTCAATTTCACGTTTTTTCCAAACATATGTTTGACCTTCTTCACCATTAGTATCAGCATCTTGTGCTGAATAAAACAATCCAGAAGAAGATGTCATTTCACGTAAAACATAATCAAGTGTTTTTGTAACTACATCAAGGAAAAATGGATCTTTTGTTATCTGATAGGCTTCTGCATATACAGGAGGTAATAACGCATTGTCATACAACATTTTTTCAAAGTGAGGTACAAGCCATCTTGCATCTGTAGAATATCTGTGAAAACCACCTCCAATCTGATCAAATATACCACCTTTTGCCATCTTCTTGAGTGTCAACAATGCAAAATCTTGAAATTTTTTGATTCCAGATAATTTTGAATATCTAAACATGAAAGACAAGTTTGCAGCGTTTGGGAATTTTGGAGCTTGACCAAATCCTCCAAAGTTTGTATCGGCAACTTGTAGTAGATTTACTGCAGCTTCATCTAAAATTGACTTTTCAATTTTTCCACCTTCAGAAACTCGCTCTAATTTTGAGAGATTTGACATGAACTGTTCTGCAGAACTTCCAACATCTTTTGGTTTTTCTTTCCAAGCTTGAGCAAGTTGTCTACATAAACTTCCAAATCCAGGTCTACCATACGAATCAAGTACAGGGAAATATGTTCCAACGTAGAAGGGTTTTTGATCAGGAGTGAGAAATACGCTCAATGGCCAGCCACCTTGACCAGTGGACATTTGACAAACTTTCTGATAGATATCATCTAGATCAGGTCTTTCTTCCCTGTCAACTTTGATATTAACAAAATTTTCATTCATTATTTTTGCTACATCATCATTTTCAAATGACTCATGAGCCATAACATGACACCAATGACAAGAGCTATATCCTACAGAAAGAAAAATTGGTTTATTTTCATCTTTTGCTTTTTTTAATGCCTCATCATTCCAAGCATACCATTCTACAGGATTATCCTTGTGTTGTAGAAGATATGGACTAGTTTCTTTAGATAGGAGATTTGGCATGATAGAAATTCAAGAGATGATTATTTGTATGTAATCTAGATTTTCCAAATTGCAGTATCGTGTCGTTTGTAAATTTCTATGTTAATTTGCTTTAGGAGTTTTTGTTTTGATTTTTCTGCTTTTTTATCATTGCTGTAATCCTTCTTTTTTAGTAATCCATCTAATTCCACTAATTGATCGGGAGTGAGGTTTTTCAGATGTCCTTTTTTTGTAATTAGATTTAGCAATTCCACACGTTTGAAATCATCTTTTTTTAAGATTTCAGCCATACACGTTCTCACAACATCTTACTAAAAAATAATAGTACCTCAAATAAGATGGAAATATGTCTGAAAAGATGCGTGCGATGGTTCTTTCCGAATGTAAAAAGATTGAAGAAAAACCACTAAAGCTAACCAATATCGAAAAACATTCCATAAGTAATCCTGATGAAGTATTAATCAAAATAGAAGCATGTGGAGTTTGTCATTCTCAACTTCACGGAATTGAAGGAGATTGGCAAGAGATTGGAATACCACCAAATCTTCCAACAGTTCCGGGTCACGAAGTTGTTGGGAAAATAGTAGAAATTGGAAGTGGCGTTACAAAATTCAAAGTTGGAGATAGAGTTGGAATTACACCGTTATTGAAATCATGTATGGATTGTACATATTGTAATGAAGGAAAAGAATACCTCTGTGAAACAAATGAAATAACGGGAGAAACATTACGTGGCGGATATACTGAATACATTAACGCATCAGAGAATTTTATTACAAAAGTTCCAGATACTATGTCTTCAGAATATGCTGCTCCATTATTTTGTCCAGGAATCACTGCATACAAGGCAGTAAAGGCTGCAGAGCCAGAAAAAAATAAAAAAATTGCAATTTATGGTATAGAAAAAAATAAAAAAATTGCAATTTATGGTATTGGAGGAGTAGGACACATGGCAATACAATTTGCCAAAGTTGAAGGATGCGAGGTAACCGGAATTTCAAGAAAGATGAAACATCTCGATGTTGCAAAAAGTCTAGGTGCACAAAAAGTATTTCAATTTACAGAATCTCAAGATGACTTTTTAAAACAGATAAAAGATGATTGTGGATTATTTGATGCAGCAGTCGTATTTGCACCAGCAGATTTAGTTACAGATACTGCAATAAAATCAGTTAAAAAAGGTGGAACAGTGGTAATTGCAACTGTTGGCAAAATTCCAAATTTTCTAGCCTTTGAAGAAAAAACGGTCAGAGGAACATTAATTGGTTCTATGAACGATATGAAAGATGTAATAGAAATTGCTGAAAAGAATAATTTCAAAGTAGTTACAGAGTCATTCCCATTAGAAGAGGCAAACGAGGTTTTAGAGAGATTGAAAAATTCAGATATAGAAGCTCGAGCAGTTCTAATTCCTTAAATTACCAATGTAATTTGGACAATCATGAATTGTAGACGTTGCCATCATACAGATGAAATTCATAAAAGTACAACATCTACAGAGTCAATATTACGAAGAGGTGCATGTCAGATTCCAGATTGTACATGTAACCAGTTTTTAGATGCTTTTGAAGAGATTGATGACGAACAACTCTAGCCATATATAGGAAACAAAGATTGCAGAGATATGGATAAACATGCACCAAAAGAGGAAATGATTAAAGATTTAGAAAATATTTTGGCAAAAATTAATGCTTTAGAGGTAAATGCCAGAGACGAAGAAGCAAAAGCTAATGTCAAAATTCTAAGAAAACTTACAGAAGGACAAATTCATTCTATTAACGAATTTGATCATCTGAAAAAAGCAATAGATCTTTTGACAATGCAGTTATTTGATGTAAAAGATAAGATTAATTCAAAATAATTACTCAACTTGGCACAATGGACGATATTTTGCTATAATTTTTTCAACAATGCGTTTTCTCTCAGGTTCATCAGATTCCCATAAAGGTAGAATTGAGAGATACATGAAATCTTCATTACCTGCATGTTGAATCCAACATTTGAAATCATCATTTTGTGTGAAAAAGTCATTTTGTTCAGTTTTATCAGATTCACCAGCATAAAGTGGAACAAATCCAGATTTGTCTTGCTTGAAAATTATGTAAACCACTTTATCCATAGGTGGACCCCACTCTGAGATCTTTATTGGTCCAAGAAATTCATAATGAAGAATTTGTATGGTCACTTACAAAAATAAGTAGGCTCAAGTTTTAAATTTGCCTAATTTTGCCTCAAAGTAAATGTCAGAGATGCAGAATCCTCACCATTATAGAAAGGTAGGATGGTCTATGGTACTTGTTGCAGCATCATTAGCAGCAATAGGAATAGTTCAAGTTTGGATCGGTCCCGATGTACTTTATGCTGATGATATGCAAAGAGACAAAACTGCATTTTTTGAAATGTGTAAAGCAGGAAATTATCTAGGTGAAGGTTGTGATATGTTTATCAAACCAGGAAATACATTGTATGAAATTCCTAGAATGACTTTGGACAGTACAGAAGAAGCAACTATGCCAATGGAAGAACCAACGGTAGAGGCACCTGTAGTAACAGGAGAAATTGTATCAATACCAGATGGAGTAGGTGTACCAGGTTGTGAAGAAACAAACGAATGTTACGTACCAGCAGATTTGATAGTTTCAGCAGGAACAACTGTAATTTGGGAAAATGTTGATACTGCAGCACACCTTGCAACAAGTGGAACACCAGCAGATGGACCAGATGGAATTTTTGATTCAGGAATGATTATGGGAGGAGGAACATTCGAGTATGAATTTTCTGACAAAGGAGTATTTCCATACTATTGTGTAGTTCATCCTTGGATGGTAGGAACTGTGACAGTAGAGTAATTACTGTCCATTCATGTAATCTTCCCAAGTGTTAAGATTAGAAGTAAAACGATTCATTTGATACATTGCACCACCAATAATTCCAGCGTGATAACAAGTGTAAAGATAGATTTGAGAGCTTGTAGGATCATTTTGTGTAAGACTCATACTAATCATTGAAAAGAAGACAAATGTTCCAGAGAAGGTAATTATTTTTCCAAGCATACCGCCATTAAGACCAACAATTCTTCTTGTTGCAGCAGCCATTATAGTGATACTTGAAACAATTAGAAATGTTGCACCACCATTTGCAGTAATCATTTCAGTAATCCAAGGGATAATGCCATCATCTACTAAAGAAGAATCAGGCATCATTGCACCACCATGCAATGCAAAATTTACAGAGCTGAATAAACCACCGATTACTAAAAAGAAAAGAAATAGTTTCATGATTTTTCTTTTTAATGCACTTCTGGTTTCTGATGGTTGTAGCGCTCTTTCAGAAATTTTTAGACCATACAAAAATCCAATTCCAAATGCGGGTGCAAACAGTATGTTGATAATGTAAGGATGTTCAGAGATTAATTCGTCAATTTTCATCAGAACTATTCCAACTATACATAGAAAATTCTTTTGAAATTTGGATTAAAAAACCGAGTAAAAATTGATTTACCTAACGAATCAATTCTTTTCAATTTCTGCCTAAAGATGACATTTTTGTATAACATCGCATTTTTATCTTGAGAAAAGTGATTCAATTTGATGGGGTCAATAGCAATAGTTATTCCAGGAATCATACTTGTGATCTTTGGCATCATATTCAGTTTTCAGGGACAAGGGATGGTAGGACCTGAATCATCATTCATGTATCAAAATGAGGATTGGATTGACTATGGAATAGTAATCAGTATGATTGGAGTAATTTTGATCTTAATTGGATATGTGATAGAAAAGAAAAGGCAAACCTAGAAGTTTTTTTCAAAATACTTTTGATGGTATTCTTCAGCACGATAAAATGTAGATGCAGATTTTATTTCAGTTACAATATCATTTCCAAAGGTCTTTTTTGCAAATGGGTTAAGTTTTTGTTTTGCTTCTTTAGCAACTTGTTCTTGTTCAGGAGAATGGCAAAATATTGCAGAGCGATATTGTATACCAATATCAGGTCCTTGTCTATTTGGTGTAGTTGGGTTATGATTTTCAAAAAATACCTTCAATAATTCAGGATAAGATATTTCATTAGGATCAAATTCTACTTGTATTGCTTCTGCATGTCCAGTTTTATCAGTACAAACATCTTCATATGTTGGATTTTCTAAATGACCTCCAGTATAACCCACCTGAGTTGATTTAACACCCTTTGTTTTACTAAATACTTCTTCTACATGCCAAAAACAACCTGCAGCAAATGTGGCTTTTTCCATATTTTCAAGTTAATAAAAAAAGCTTTCAGTTTTTAGAAACCGCATTCAAGTGGATTTTCTGGTTTTAGTAATTCTCGCAAGACAATAGTTGCATAAGAGCCACGGGAGAGTTGGAATTTTATGAGATTTTTTTGAATAGAAAAATCTTGCATGACAATTGATGCATTTCTAAATCCACCATCAAGTGACAATTCTTGAAAATCATTTATGAAAAAATCCTTTGGAGAGAGAGATTCATCTTCAAGAATTTTTTTAATGTAATAATCAAATCGGGATTTTTTATAATATGAATGACCAACCAAAGGAATTGCAAGTTTTTGACTAGGATCATTTTGATGTTTTCCTAGTTCAAAATTTTTGTCAAAACAGACATCATCTATAGTTGGAGAGAATAATTCTTCCTCGTATTCATATGCCAGACTAATAGTTTTGTTAAACAGAAATGATTGATAAGCTTGAACATAAAAGCGTCTTAGTTTGAGAGGGATAGAGCGAATTGCATTTTTAGGATCTTTGTCAGTATCAAGCTGTTTTAGAAGATTTCGTTCAATATCCATTGAAAACGGAAGTAATTCAATAACTTCAGATTCAGATTTTCTTTCAGAAATTAATTTTCTTAATTCGTTATTTTTTTCAGAGTCATACTTTGATGAAAAATTTAGTAGAAAGTCAAGTGTATCATCATAATTTCCTTGAATAATTGATTTACCAACCAAATGCGTAATTGGTCGTCTTGAACCAAATCTCTGATATCCAAAGAAATTTAGAACTTTTTCATTGTTAGAAAAATATGGCAGAGGGGTAGTGGTTTCAGATACCATAATTTCAAAAACGTTGCCCAACATGTGTTTTTTTGATATTGGTTTTGGGGTAAAACCTACTCTCATTGCAGAATATTTTTTGCCCTCAATTTTTTCCAAGTGTTTTAATTTTTTGTGAGTAAAGACATACTGTTTAGTTGTGGCATTTGCATCTTTTAGTCCAAGTGACTTTAGAATAACACCATATCTTTTTTCAATATCAGATAATGCATGATTAGTATCAATTCCAGATTTTTTTAACAAGTATACAGCATGACCTTCAGAGTTGTCAAATGATGATAGAGCTTTTTCAGATAAAACTTCGCTTACAGAGAAATCATTTTCATTTTGTTTGATTTTTCCATTAACAGAAGGATATGTGGTAGTATAAACAGAGATTCCAATATCTTGGTCAATTTGTGGAATCACGGTTCAATAGTTATATCAATGAATTTTGAAACGTTGACTTCAGAGTTATAGACACCTAAAAGTAATTTATAATCTCCAGTAATTGCAATTGGATTTGCGGTAACTGTAACAAGAATTTCATTTGGATTAATCATAGTATGTGAGATTTGTATATCAGATGATGCAGTTGCAGTAGAAGCAGTGTGTGCAGAATTGAAATTAATTTTTCCAGTATTTGATGAAGAATCAACATTTAGAGTAATAGTTTGAGATTCTCCATTTTTCAAAGTAAGTGAATTTTTATCAGTACTTACTGAGAAGGGAAGAGGTTTTTTTGTGTCAACAACACCAATTTTATTTTCAGCCCACTCTGTAAACCATATTTGATTATCGATTGCATCAAATCCAAAGATTTGAGCAACGCCACAATCAGAACTAGATTCAGCATTACAATCAGCCCAATTTGGATTCTTAGATGGGACCATGTATTCAACAAGGTATGAGTTTTTGATGTCATACACTGCAATTTGGTTAGATGTTTGTTCGTTGAAGAATAGATTACCATTCATATCAGTTTCAGACCAATATGGACGTGAAATTGGAGACTTTATGATTCCAGTTGCATTTCCATAAGCAGATTTTTGAGGAGTGGATGTGATAAATTTTGTAAATTCTTTTGTAATTGGATCAAATTTGAAAAAGAAACTACTAGTAGTATCTACAATCCAAACATTATCATTTTCATCAATTGATAGACCATTTGCAGCATTCAGTCCTGGAGGAAAATCATATACATCAAAATAACTCTCTACGTCAATTTCCATACCAGTACTTTGTAGAAAGGAATCTTGTTTGTATTTTTCAATATTGAAATTCAAAAGGAACCCAGTTGTTTCAGGAACCCAATTTGTATACCATAGATTATTTTTTGAATCAACTGCAAAATCACCTGTGAATGAGTTTGGAATTGGAGCAACGATACTAGAATAAGCCAATTCATCAACATTTTGTGCAAGATCAAAGAATGTAATTTTACTTCCCGTGAAATCATTAACTATGATATTTGATCCGTATATGGATAGTTTTTGGGGTAAAGAACCCTCTTCAGAAACAGGGTAAGAGATGGCATCATATTTTTCATCAATTGTATCAAAACGCCAAATTGTATCAAAACTTCCATCAGTATACCACATTGCACCATCTGATGAATAATCCATACCCCACGACATAGTTCTTGCACCGTCAGGCCATACTTCATTTTCAAATTCAGTAAATGTTTCAGATACAGGATCAAATTTTGCAATATTACCAACATTTGATTCAACAAACCAAACATTTCCATCAGGTGCAACCTTTATTGCAAGAGGTTGAGTACATGCAGTAGGAATTTGATATTCTTTTACATATGAAGTAGATTTTGGTTCATTTACTCCACAAAATGTTGCTCGTTGTTCATCAGGAAAATTATCCATTGGAGTGTTTGTAATTGTGATTCCTTGTTCTTCCATTGCTAATTCCTCATCAGTAATTGTGGGATTAGGAGGCGGAAGTGCAAATAGTATGGTGGATGTTAGTAAAATACCACCCAAAAAAGCAAATGCTAGAATACCTTTGGTTTTTTGTTTCACGATTTTTGAAAATCAGAGCTTGTTATATCTTATTCTTATAATAATGATAATTCGCCAGTGACTTTGTCTATTAGATTTTCAGGTGCAGGGCCAACGGAGATACAAGTTGTCGTTCCAGGTGCAATTTGTGTATGACCTGCATCTGTAACTTCAGACCAAGGAAGACCTAGTTCAATTGCACCTTTTTTTACTTCATCCAACTCTTTAATGCCGGCAACTTTCACGACAACTTTTTCCTGTCCTAGCCACCAAGTTTGAAACCATTCAGGATGAGATTTTCTTACATGTTCTGCACCTAAAACACATGCATGACCTACTTGAGCGGCAATCTTACCCTTACCCATACCAAGATCAGTTCTAACTGCGATAACCTGTTTGATGTCTCCCATATGAAATGATTAGTAAAGTTGATGATAAACGTTACAATTCAAATACCAAATAAGAAATCTAGCATCATGTATGATGCAGTTGTAGCAGGTGGAAGCATTTCAGGTTTGTTGGCAGCAAGAGAAATTGCAAAAGGTGGATACTCAGTTTTAGTGTTAGAAGAAGGATTTGAGGTTGGGAGCCCAGAGCATTGTGGAGGATTAGTTAGCAAAAATGCATTAAAAGAACTCGAGATAGAACCATCAAGTAAGACGTTTGATAGTGAAATTGAATGTGCAAAAATTTTTTCGCCAGAAGGAAAAGAAATTACAATTAACTCAAAAAGACAGCAGATAATTGTAATTAATAGAAGAGAATTAGATAAACAAGCTGCAAGACAAGCAAGAGATAATGGAGCTGAAATTTCTGTAAAAACTAGTTTTCAAGAAAAGACCAAAGAGGGAATAAGAACATCAAATGGAGAGATAAAATGCAAGTATTTTGTTGATTGTCGAGGAGTTTCAAGATTAGCTAACAAAGATAGAGATGGGATTTTACTAACTGCACAGTATGAAGTTTATGCAGATTGGATTAAAGAAGGACAAGTTGAAGTATATTTTGATCAAAAAAAATATCCAGAGTTTTTTGCATGGATAATTCCTTCAGGGAAAGGAGTTGGAAAGGTAGGAGTTTCAGGAAAAGGAATTAACACATTAACAAGTATTGATGAATTTTTAAAATCAAAAGGAGGATTTTCTACAATTAGAAAGATATTTGCACCAATTTGGATTAAGGGACCAATAAAGAATTTTGTCGAAGGGGATACATTGATTGTAGGAGATGCTGCAGGTCAAGCAAAACCCACCACTGCTGGAGGAATTTTTTCATGCGGAATGGGAGGAATTTTGGCAGGAAGAGCAATTGTAAAGGCATTGAAAATGAACGATTCATCATTACTTTCTGAATATGAAAAAGAATGGAAAGAGAAATTTGGAAAAGAGTTTGAGAAGCAAAACTTGGCTAGAAAAGTACTTGCCAGACTAGATAATGATACTGTGAATAAATTATTCAAATCAATAACACCAGAAATTGAAGAAGACATTTCAAGCAAAGAAGATTTTGATTTTCATACAAGTTCGATTCTGAGATTATTAGGTATGAAAGGAACCTTCAATACAATGCAAGCATTGTTAGGAGGAGAAATTAAGAGATTAGTTCAGAGTAAAGCATCAGTTTCAAGGAAGGTATAAATTCCTAACAGAGCGGGTTTTAGTATGTCTTCAAGTATTTCACTACCTGTATGTAATGGTTGTAACAGACACATTATGCCAGGGGACAAGAATGTAAAATTCAACTGTCCAGAGTGTAATAACGAATTAATCTGGAGATGTGGAAGTTGTAGAGAAGCCGCAGCACCTTATTCATGCAAATCATGCGGCTTTTCGGGACCATAGAAAATGGCTAAATTACTTTTAATTGTAAAAATTCTTCCTACAGGAACAGAAATAGATTTGGAAAAAATGGTTGAAGAAATTAAATCAAGTCTAAAAGACGACATAGAATTGCTCAGACATACAAAAGAACCATTAGCTTTTGGATTAGAGTTTATCAAAGCAGAATTCACATTAGAGGATGCAGAAGGAAAGATGGAATCCCTAGAAGATTCCGTCTAATCAGTAGAAGGTGTAAGTGAATTTGAGGTCCTGAACATGAGCCGCATGTCAGTTGACATGAAGTAGGAGTCTAATTGACTCGAAATGTCGACCCACTACAAATGAGAGTGGGAGAAGCAAAACAAAGAGATATTGGAAAAAAAAGAGCTCGAATTGGACCAGATGCAATGGATTATCTTCAAGTTTCACCAGGAGATGTAATTCAAATTAATGCAAAAAAATCAACATGTGCAATAGTATGGCCAACTGACGAAGATGAAAAATATCCAGATACAATTAGAATTGATGGTCAGACAAGAAAAAATTTAGGAGTCGCATTAAGCGATGTAGTTGAAATTAAAAAGATTTCAACAAAACCGGCAAAGTCAGTTACACTAATGCCAGTAGCAGATCAAGTAACCGTTGACAAAGAATTCACTGATTTTGTGAAAAATAGATTGAAAGGATTGCCATTGAGCCTAAATGATGAGATTTCAGTTATGATTGTAGAATTACCACTAAGACATCCAGAATTATTTGTAAGACTTGGAATTGAACCTCATAGTGGTGTTTTGTTGTATGGACCACCAGGCTGTGGAAAAACATTACTAGCAAAAGTTTTGGCAAGTGAATCAGATGCTACAATGTATTCAATTAATGGACCAGAGATAATGAACAAGTATTATGGTGAAACTGAAGCAAAACTCAGAGATATTTTCAAAGAAGCAAAAGAAAATTCGCCAAGTATAATTTTCATTGATGAGATAGATGCAATTGCGCCAAAAAGAGAAGAAGCATACGGAGATGTTGAGAAAAGAGTTGTAGCTCAATTACTTGCATTAATGGACGGATTAACGGATAGAGGAAATGTAGTAGTCTTAGGTGCAACAAATAGACCAGACAGTGTTGATCCTGCTTTGAGAAGACCAGGAAGATTTGATAGGGAAATGGAAATATCAGTTCCAAATGCAGATGGAAGATTAGAAGTAATGCAAATTCACACAAGAGGAATGCCAATTGCAGATGATGTAAATTTGAAAAGTTTAGCAGGAGAATTACACGGGTATACAGGGGCAGATATGAAATCTCTTTGTAGAGAGGCTGCAATAAGATCCATCAGAAGATATTTACCAGAAATTGATTTAGAAACAGAAAAAATTCCTGCGAAAATTCTTCAATCTATGGAAGTAAAATTAATCGACTTTTATGATGCAATGCACGGAGTGATTCCTACTGCAATGAGAGAGTTCTATGTTGAACGCTCAAAGGTTTTCTGGGAAGATGTAGGCGGTCTTGAAGAATCAAAACGAACACTTCAAGATAATTTGATAGTTGCAATGAATGATCCAGAGAAATTTAGTAAGATGGGAATAAAACCACCAAAAGGTGCATTGTTATTTGGACCACCAGGCTGTGGAAAAACAATTCTAGCTAGAGCATTAGCAACTGAAAGTGGCGGAAATATGATTTTGGTTAGAGGGCCAGAAATTTTGTCTAAATGGGTAGGCGAATCTGAAAAAGCTATTAGAGAAATTTTTAGAAAAGCAAAAGCATCATCGCCATGTGTAATTATTTTTGATGAATTAGATTCACTAGCAAAAATGAAAAATGGTGAAGAAGGAAGTGGAATTGGAGAAAACATTCTAAGTCAGATGTTGACGGAAATGGAGGAAGGAACAACATCAAGAGTAGTCATAATTGGAATTACCAATAGGCCAGATTTGATTGATAATTCAATGTTACGGACTGGAAGATTGG
>LUPB01000016.1 GCA_001627235.1 Nitrosopelagicus sp. REDSEA-S31_B2
GTTTTAAGAAATACTGCCTTCATTGGTTTTTCTGGCTTCCAGTTTTTTCTTTCTTGTATGTAAGAATCACTCCAAACATGAAATGATGATAGATTTCTAATTATCTCGTTATCTTCAATATCTTTTTCATATAATACTTCGGCATATGATGAAATTTTGTTAAAATTTTCATTTGGTTTGTTATCTAATACATTATTTAAAAAATTATGAAATTCAGATTTTACATGTTTTGTTTCCTGATGTTCCCATGTTGGAAATAAAAAAAATTTTTTTGATTCAATATTGAACCCTGATGCTGTTTCTAAAATTCCACCTTTTCTTAAAATTACAGTTTGTTTTCCTTGTTCAAGTGCCTTGACAACCGTTGCCCATTCTTTTAATGCATTCATCATCCTAAGCTCGTAATGATAGGGACTATGTCTTTTTTGACACATACAATCATTGGTGTATCTACCTGAACAAATGCTGAAACTTTTGTCCCTCTAAGCTCCATAATTAAATCCTGAAAGACATTCAAATCATCTGACTCAAATGCTAGCATAAAGTCTTCATCATGTATTCCGAAAGAATATGTTGTGTTTAATTCCACTTGAGGAAATTTTTGACTTACTTTAATGTGCTCATCCATCATTTGTCGTCGTTGTTCTAATGGTAACAGATACCATTCTCTTGTTTTAATGAATGGATAAACTACTGTGTATCTCTTTGCCTCTAGTCCCCCTACAAATGAGTGGGTTCGATTTGTTTGAGCATAAATTGATGGTCTTGTTGATGATAGATAAACTCTTGATGGTGTGATGTATTTTCCTACAACTGTCAAATATATTTTTGAAATTGCATCTTGAATCTCTTCTACTGATTCAGACATAAACCAAATTAAGAAATCAGCATCATCTCTTAATCCTTTAAAAAATGAAAAATTAAAAAAATATCTTTTATTCTCTGCTTCAGACATGTTCATCAATCATCTGTCTATTATTTAAAATAATTTTTGATTTTTTTATTTGGTTTCTTCTAAAACCCAATCGTAACCACGTTTTTCAAGTTCCTGTGCAAGTGATGCATCACCACTTTTCAAGACTTTACCTTCTGCAAATACATGAACATGGTCTAATTTATCAAGGAAATTTAGAATTCTTGCATAGTGTGTAATTACAATTGTTGTAGAATCTTTATCTGAAACTTCACTAATTGCTTTTGCAACTGATTGAACTGCATCAATATCTAATCCTGAATCTGGCTCATCCAAAATTGAAATCTTTGGTTTCAAAACTGCCATTTGTAAAACTTCTGCACGTTTTTTCTCACCACCTGAAAAACCTTCGTTAAGATATCTTGAAAGAAAGTCTTCTCTCAATCCTACTGCATTGATGTTCTCTTTCAGATAATTTTGGAATTCTCTTACTGTAATGAAAACTTCTCTGTCTTCACCTTTCAATGCTTTACTTAATGAATTGTAAGATGTTCTAAGAAAGTGTGAAAATCCTACTCCTGATACTTCTGTTGGATATTGAAAACCTAAGAATAATCCTTTCTTTGCTCTTTCATCTGCTGTTAATTCTAAAATACTCTCGCCATCAAGAAGTATATCTCCACTTGTAACTTCATACTTTGGATGAGCCAAAAGTGTGTATGATAATGTACTTTTACCTGAACCATTAGGACCCATTATTGCATGGACCTCTCCTGGACCTGTCTTCAAATTCACACCCTTGAGAATTTCTTTTCCTTCTCTTTGGACATGTAAGTCTTTGATTTCTAGTACTGCCATTAAGATTCACTTCTGGCTTTCGTATATAATCTCGACGAATTTTAGCTAATCCTAATGTAAAATAAAGAAGAAAAGGGGGGATTATTTTTTGGCTAAAATAGGTCTTAATGTCAAAGTCATCTTATGTGTTGAAAGAATCTCTTTGACTCTATTTCTGATTGTTACTTCTGTGATTCCAGAAACTGAAGATACATCTCTTTGTAGAACATTTTGTCCTAACAAAACTGATGAAACATACAGATATGCTGAAGCTATTCCGTTTGGTGCTTTACCATCTGTAATGCTCTTGGTTTCTGTTTTTGCGGCAATTTCCAACGCTAGTCTTTCTACTCTAGCATCTGTTTTGGTTAGATTTGCGATCTTTGAAATGTACTTGTCCATAGTAACTACTGGTGTTACTACATTTCCAATTTCCAAAACAAGATTTCTATAGTATTTTGCGGCTAGCTTTGTCTTTGCTTTCACATCTTTTGGTGCACAAACATTTTTGCAAATTTCTTCTAATGAACGTACTATCTCACATTGTTTGCATGCCATATACACTACTGCAACAGTAATGCTTACGACTGATTTACCCTTTACCTCGATATTTTTACCATCTAGGCTTCGATAAATCATTGATGCTGTCTCAACCACATTTTTTGGAAGACTACAACTATCACATGTCTCAGAAATCTTACCTAAGACATTTGTCAGTCTTCTTTCACGTGGAGATGTCACTCGAACTCTTTGTTGCCATTTTCTCAGGTTTTGCATCTGATTGGAAACTGTGCTTGAAATTTTCTTTCCACTAAAATCCGTGGATGAAATTGAGATGTCTGTTGCAATTCCCATGTCATGTTGTGCTAGTGTTGTTTGTCCAGTAGCTCTTGCTAATCTCATTTTGTCTTCGAGATTTGATGTTTTAGTTTCTGGACCCATGTCAGCCATTTGTTCGTCAACGACAATGCCGCATCCGGAACAAATTCTCTCGCCGTTATGAATATCGTCTATTACTGGAGACTTACATTCATGGCAGCAAGATTGTATTTCTAGTGTATTCATCTATGTCTTCTCCTGCTTTTTTTCTTTGCAGGAGCTTGATCAAGCGCAAAAACTTTCTTTCCACTAATCTTTCTCAAGTTATTTGTTAGTGGTATGGCAGACGCAAAGGGGCTTGATACTGGTCCAATTAATTCTGTGACTTTGGCAATTTTTTGACTATTGTTGTCACAGAGAATCTGACCTTCAGGTACCTCTGAGTTGAGTCGTACAATGACTCTGCCACTATTGGCTAAGTGCATAACTTCACCTACCTCCTGCAATTACAATTCAAAAGTTTTGATAGTTTTCATAAAGTTCTGTCAACAAAACTTTAGTTTGTAGCTATTTTCGTTACTAAAAATACATTTTTCTTTTGATAATCTTCTTCCTTTGTTACGTGGTAATGTCTTGTTAAAATAATCAAGCCAGATTACGACGTGTTCGTAATCTTTCATATCTCTATTTGATTAAAATTCCACTAACTGTTCCGCTTTGACCAGGTCTTGATAGAATTCTACACTTTCCATCTTCTGTTTCAACTATTGCACCTTTTGTAATAATTCCTCTTCTCTGATAATCATTGTTTGTTTGATTTTCCAAAACTTTTACAATCTTTGATCTTTTTACTTTAGAATCACCCATAACTAAATTCACAAAGCTTGCAATCTTTAGACCAGTTTTTCTATTATTTCCTCTAGTCTTTCTTGTAACGGTTTGTTGCTCTTCTCCCATCTCTGCTTCGTTAGGGTATCTGTCTGTTTCAAATTTCTGTCTAGTTTTTAATGGGTGTCTAAGACCTCCAGTAATCTTACTAGTCTTTAGATTCTCTACAGATTTCTTCATAGAGTCTTTTTGATTCACTCTAATTTATACAAAACGCACGATTCTGGAATTTTTACGAATGTTAATTATAATTGACGGTATTTGGTGTGGTATTTCTAGTTCTGACTTTTTTGAATAATTTCTGTCTCAATGTGTCATCGTCCCCTTGAATTCCAAAGTATTTTTTGAATTTTTCAGTTGTAGTAAATATTTTGTATCTTCCGACCGTCTGATGTTCTATGAAATCCAACTGTGTTAATTCTTTCAAATGTGAATAGACTCCAGTTCCACGAACTTCTACCAGTTGTTTACTAGAGATGGGTTGTTCATATGCAATATACGATAAAGTTTTCTGTGTAGCTCTTGGCAACATAGGTCTTGATGCATATTTTCTACCAATAGTTGCACTATACTCTGGTTTTAATTGAAAAACATATGATCCATCTGGTAAATTAGTAATCTCAATTGCTTTGAATGATGTTTTTGTTTTCTGAATTAATTTTGTCAGTAAATTCAGTGTTTTTGTTCTTGATTCTGTACCTGATGCTCGTATTAAATCCTCGATGCTTAATGGTCGTCCTGCCGAATATAATGCCGCCTCTAATCTTGCAGTTGCTTCATTTTCATTCTCAACTTTTACCATTGTTTTTTTCGCTCCCCAAATTGACTTAAAATCATCTTTTTCATATCGTTGATCAAATTGTAAATTATTATTTGATTAATGTCACCATTATCTCGTCTTTTCCCTCTTCTTGCATAATGTCCACTTTCTCATCTCTTGCCAAAAACAAGATTGCAAAAAAGCACCTGATGGAATCTGTTGTATCTAAATCAGCTACAATCTTCTCAAGTAATAATGATCCATTTGCTTGGAGCTTTCTTAAAACAAGATCTTGATACTCGCCTATGATATTTTCAAGATTATTGAAAATCTTCTTAAAATCTGGAGGTTCAATTGGTTCAAATCTTAATTTGTTACTTTTTCTCTCTCTAGGATTTGCAATTGTTCCTATAAGGTTCTCAAGTAAATCAAGTAATTCATCTAAACTTACAGGATATGTAGACTCGTGTCTATATGGGAATTCAAGAATATCGATATCAACATCGGTTCTCTGTCGTAGTGGTTTTTTCTCCATTGCTGCCTTTTGTAAAGCAAAGATACTTTCAACTTTCAATCTGTAAATTAGAGATGATGATAATGCAGCCATTCCTGCAACTCTGAGATCTTTTTTATCTGCTTTTTCAAGGATTTTTAACAGCATTGATAAAATCTGAATAAGATCTATTTCCCAGACATCTCTTTTCTGAATTCCTTCTGGGTTAAATAATACATTAATAGGAACTTTAGAAATTAGTGTCTTAGTCTCTTCTCCACTCACAAATATCTCATTATCTAATTGAATAATATCTATCGGCTCTATTTTCTTTTCATTATCAGTCAACTCTTATATTATAAAATGAAAAATTTCTTTTGTGAAAGCAGCACAAATTACCGAACCTGATCAACCACTTGAACTAACTCAAGTTGATATTTCTGATCCTACTGGAACCCAAGTTCTAATCAAGGTATTATCTACAGGTGTATGTCATAGTGATCTACACCTTTGGGAGGGTGGATATGATACAGGTGATGGCTTTATGAAAGTCACAGACAGAGGCGTAAAATTTCCTGTAACGCCTGGACATGAAGTTGTTGGAAGCGTTGAAAAAATAGGTGAATCTGTCCAAAATGTAAAAACTGGTGATATTGTTTTAGTATATCCTTGGATTGGATGTGGAAATTGTCCTACATGCCAAAAAGGTGACACAAATCTATGTGAAACTCCAAAATCTTTAGGTGTATTCCAAGATGGTGGTTATGCAGAACAAGTTATAGTACCAGATTCGAAATTCTTAGCAAATATTGGAGACTTGAACCCTGATTCCGCATCATCATTGGCATGTTCTGGATTAACAGCATACACTGCAATCAAAAAAGCATTAGTGAATAATCCTGAATCAATTCTAATTGTTGGTGCAGGTGGTCTTGGTTTAATGGGTGTACAATTGGCAAGTCATTTAGCAAAATGTAATATCATTTGCGCTGATATTGATGATGAAAAATTAAACACTGCTAAAGAACTAGGTGCTACACATGTTGTTAATACAAAAGAAAGTGATGCATCACAAAAAATAATGTCTATCTGTAATGAAAAGGGGGTTGATAGTATAGTTGATTTTGTTAACGCACCACCTACTGTTAAACTAGATTTGTCTGTTGTAAGAAAACGAGGAAATATCATTCTTGTTGGTTTGTTTGGTGGTTCAGTTGAACTACCATTAGTTTCTGTTCCACTAAAAGCAATAACAATTCAGGGTGCATACACTGGAAATTATACTGACATGGTAGAACTAATTGAACTTGCAAAGAAAGGAGTCATCAATCCAATTGTCTCCAAACACTACACTTTAGATGAAGCAACTCATGCTTTAGACGATCTAAAAAATAGAAAAATTTTAGGAAGAGCAGTAATTAATCCTTAAACAAAAAGTGGTCCCCACTGAAGGATTTGAGCCTTCGACAACCCGGTTTCTGTATGCCTAGTAGACCACTGTTATTCAGCCCTAAGCCGACAACTACAGCCGGAAGCTCTACCAGGCTGAGCTAAGTGGGGACTTATTTTTCGATATTTTTTTTGTTTATTAATTATTAGCTTTGTACATTTTTGAACAAATTTAATTACTTTTGATCATGATTCTATTGAACTCAAAGACAATTGGGTTTCATCTAAAAATATTGAATCACTATACTTTGTTACTGCAACATTTTCTGAAGACAGTAAACCCTACTTTACAACCTCCTCAAACCACTATATTCTAGCAAAATTTAAGGATCCTGAAAAAATCTCTAAAGAAATACTTTCTATAGATACTGACAAACCTTCATTTTTATTCAAAATAGATGATTCAATATTTGATAGACCATTAACTGAGAAAACAAATTTTGTCTCAATTTACTATCTTGAATATGGTGATTCAAAATCTGACCTTCGTGATGTTTCTGCACATGTTGCAAGACGCGAAAAAGTCTATAGGGCTGGATTTGGAAATCTTACGTTATTATCAAAAGAATCTCCAAAATTTGCATTTCCATATAGCGATCATATTGTAATGCTTGAAATTTCAAGTGATAAAAGTCACCAAAGTGATAACAAATACTGCGAACAAACTCGTCGTGACATATGTAGAAAAGGAATTGTTATGAATAATCTTGTTAGTCTCTCAATTCTTGAAACAATGAAATAAAAAAAGGTAAATACCCCTCAAAAATTTATTTTTGTATGAGTAAACCTTCTGATTTGGGTTCATTAAAAATTGGTTCTTACATACTTTTACCTGTAGGTGATCAGCCAACAGGAGAACCTTGTAGAATATCTGAATATGATACAAGTAAACCAGGAAAACATGGTGCAGCAAAAGCACGTATTGTTGGAGTTGGTGTATTTGATGATGGTGAAACATTTGAAACTGTTGATATTCAAATGGTTGACGAAGAAGTAGATGGAAAATTAGAGCAGGGACAAGATGTTGAATATTGGAATGTTATGGGAAGAACTAAAATCATGCGAATTAAAACATCCTAAATTGGATGCTAATGATGATTGGAAAAGCCAACTGATTTCTGATGAAGATTATGAGTTTTGAGGCATCCTGTTCTTTTGTTTTACAATGAAATTAGCTGCATTATTCTCAGGTGGAAAAGATAGTACCTATGCAATACATCTTGCAAAAAAACATGGTCACAGTGTAGATGTTTTATTAACAATTTTTCCTCATAACGATGAAAGTCACTTGTTACATTATCCTAACATTAGATTTACCTCTCTGCAATCTGAATCGATGAAAATTCCCCAACTAACTGAACAATTGACCTCAACTGAAACAAAAAATGAATCTGAAGCATTGGATAGACTAATTCTTTCTGCAAAAGAAAATTATTCAATTGATGGGATAGTTCATGGTGGAATTCTTAGTCAATATCAGAAGGATAACTTTTCTTCATCTTGCAAAAAAAATAATCTGGAAATAATTTCTCCATTATGGAATACAGAACCTGAATCTTACATGAAAGAACTATTATCTGAAAATTTTCAATATATTGTTTCTACTGTTAGCTCTGATGGATTAAATGATTATTGGCTTGGACGAACAATTCAAGAAAATGACTTGATTGAACTCAAAAAATTACAAGAAAAATATGATTTTAATCTTAATTTTGAAGGCGGAGAAGCTGAAACATTTGTAACAAATTGTCCCTTATTTGAAAAACCTCTCATAATTCAAGATTCAACCACTGAATGGGATGGTTATAGGGGAAGATTTGAAATATTGGAGGCAAAATTAAAAGATAATGCTTGACAATCTAAAAGACGGACTAAGATCTGCAATTAAAAAAATTGTTAGTTCTTCTGGTATAGATGAAGAACTAATCAAAGAACTAGCAAAAGATGTTCAGCGTTCATTATTACAATCTGATGTAAATGTAAAATTGGTTCTTGAGATTACAAAAAATCTACAAGAACGTTGTATCAACGAAACACCTCCGCCTGGATTATCACGGAAAGATCACATAGTCAAAATTCTTTATGATGAATTATCAAAATTATTGGGAAATGATACTGAATTTCATTTCAAATCTGGTAAAATTAACAAAGTTTTGATGTTGGGTATTCAAGGAAGCGGAAAAACAACTGTATCCTCGAAATTAGCAAAATTCCTTACAAAACAAGGCTATCGAGTTGGCGTAATTGGTGCAGATACCTACAGGCCTGGTGCACTTGTACAACTAAAAACAAATTGTGAAAAATCTAATGTTGAGGTTTACGGTGAAGAAAATAACAAGGATGCACCTGAAATTGTTAAAAACGGTTTGAAACATTTTGAAAATTCGAATATAGATGTGGTGCTAATTGATACTGCAGGACGGCATAAAGAAGAACAAGATCTTCTTAATGAAATGACTGAAATTTCTAAAGTATCAAATCCTGATTTGGCTTTATTGGTTATTGATGGAACAATTGGTCAGCAGTGTTTCTCGCAGGCAGAGGCTTTCAACAAAACTGTTCCTGTTGGAGGTATAGTGATTACAAAACTAGACAGTTCTGCAAAAGGAGGCGGCGCCCTAGCTGCATCTGCTGCTACTGGTGCACAAGTCATGTATGTTGGCACTGGTGAAAGAATTGATGATCTTGAACAATTCTCTCCAACACGATTTGTTGGTAGACTCTTAGGAATGGGTGATGTTCAAGCAGTTCTTGATCTTGCAAAGCGTCTTGGTGATGAAGCAGATGAAGTACGAATGAAACGAATTTCTAGTGGAAAAATGAACATGGAAGATTTCTTTTATCAACTAGAAGAAGTTACTAAAGTTGGTTCTCTACAAAGTTTGATGGAAACTATGCCTGGATTATCTGGTATGGTAAAAGAAGATCAGCTTGAACAAATGGAAGAACGAATGGACAAATGGAGATACATTATTCAAAGCATGAACACAGCCGAAAAAGCTGATCCTGATTTGCTTAATTCATCCCGTATAAAGCGAATTGCAAGAGGTTCTGGATGGCCTGAACATGAAGTAAAAGAATTACTCAAAAATTATAAAAACTCAAAAAACATGATGAAAGCTTCCAAAGGAAGACAAATGCAAGGAATGCTTCGAAAACTTGGAATGGGTTAATTCAAAAAACTACGAATATACACACATTGTTCATAAGGTATTATCATTTCATTAGAACGAATTTTTCTATCTGTGAGTTTGCATTCTGAATCTCTAACAATTACTATAGGGCGCAAATCATCTCCTTCACCCATTTCATGATTTGCAATTGTTGCTAAATTATCCGCAGTTGCTTGAAATGTAACTTTTAGTGGATTTCCATCTAAATCCTTATTTCCACGTAAATCTTTTGTTGGCTCTATTCCTGCACATGCAATTGTAACTCCTGTTGTACCAATTCTTGTTGGCATTAATCTACTATCTACAATAATTACTCCAACATGTATTTTTGATTCAAGAAAGAGTTTTCGTTTTAAATCTTCAGCAAATTTGTATGGTTCATCAGGATAAAGAACGACTTCTGTACCTTTAGAATTTGATTTATCAATTCCTGCATTAGGTGCTAAAATACCATTTGTAGTTGACATGACAAATCCTGCAACGCCTCCTATAATCTCATCTGATTCTCTGAATACTATCTCCATAAATTTATCATTAGACTGAAATTTTTTAGAAATTTCTTTGGCTTTATTACATACATTAGACTTGTTGATATTCAAAACTCTTCCTTGGGAAATTGAAACAAATTTACTAGAAATGACGATAACATCTCCGTTTTTGAGCAAAAATCTATTCTTTTGAAAAATTTTTTTTAATTCATCAAAAAAGCTAAATTTTCCATTCTTTTTACCTGATGTTAGTGGAATAACCTCCAAATTCATACCTATTTTCCATAGTATACTCTAATTATTGTTCTGAAAAGCTTTTAATCTCAATCGATGGCATTGTCGTTCATGAACATAACCGAAAAAATCCTTGCTAGGGCTTCAGGTAAATCAAGTCTTTCTCCAGATGATGTAGTTTTTGCCAAAGTCGATAAGGTGATGGTACATGACGTCTCTGGACCAGGTGTCTTGAAAGTATTTGATAAATTACAAAAACAAGGTATTGACACATCCAAACTACATGATTCTACAAAAGTATGGATTGCTGAAGATCATTTTGTTCCTTCTGCTGAAAAAATTTCTGCAGAAAATATTGTAAAACTATCTAATTTTTCAAAACAATATGATATCAAAAAACATTTCAAATATGGAATGGGTCAATATGGAATATGTCACACTCTATCTCATGAAGAAGCATTGGTAAATCCAGGAGAAGTATATGTTGGTGGTGATTCTCATACAAATACTACTGGTGGATTAGGTGCATTTGCTTGTGGTCTAGGACATACAGATGTTGCATATGTATTACTGAATGGAGAAATTTGGTTTAAAGTTCCTGAAACCTATTATTTCAAACTAAATGGAAAATTACCTCCTCATGTTATGGCTAAAGATTTCATTTTGAAAATAATTGGTGATATTGGTACTGACGGTGGTGCATACAATACTATGCAGTTTGGGGGAACAGGAATTGATGAAATGTCAGTAGAAAGTAGATTAACTCTAACCAATATGACTACTGAGGCTGGAGCAAAAAATGGAATTATTGAAGCTGATGAAAAAACAGTACAATATCTTAACGAGAGAGGATCAAACAGTGCTTCTGTTTTTCATGGAGATTCTGATGCAGAATACTCAAAAGTTTTTGAATATGAGGCATCAGAATTAGAACCAACAGTAGCAAAACCATTTTCACCTGAAAACATCACTGTTGCAAGAGAATTGTCATCTACTGAATTGGATAAATCATACATTGGTTCGTGTACTGGCGCAAAGTATGAAGATCTTTTAGCCGCTGCTAAAATTCTCAAAGGTAGGCAAGTAAAGATACGTACTGAAGTGTTACCTGCCGCAATCTCAATATACAAAAAAGCTGTTAAAGATGGTTTGATAGAAATCTTTCTAGATGCAGGTGTAACTGTAGGTCCTCCTACATGTGGTGCATGTTGTGGTGCACACATGGGTGTGTTGGCAAAAGATGAAATTTGTGTAAGTACTACAAATAGAAATTTCCCTGGACGCATGGGTCATGTTGAATCACAAACTTATCTTGCATCTCCCCAGGTTGCTGCAGCATCTGCAGTAACTGGAAAACTAACTGATCCGAGGGACTTGAATTGATTGGCAATGTAATAAAATATGAACAAGATAACATCGATACTGATGTAATCATACCTGGAACTTATCTAAAAATTCATGATTACAATGAATTGGCAACTCATGCAATGGAGGGAATTGATCCTGATTTTCCATCTAAAGTAAAAGAAGGTGATTTCATTGTTGCAGGAAAAAACTTTGGTTGTGGTTCATCTAGAGAACATGCACCTATAGCTTTATCCACTTGTGGAATAAAAGCCGTAATTGCTACTTCTTTTGCAAGAATTTTCTATCGTAATTCTGTAGATGGTGCATTTTTACTCCCAATTGAAATTGACGATGCAACTTATCAGAAAATATCTAATTCTGATCAATTAGAGGTCAACATTGAAAAAAATGAAATAAAAAATCTCACAAAAAATGAAGTATATTCTATGAAACCATTTTCAGAAATAATCGCAAAAATTATAGCTGCTGGCGGTCTTTTCAAATATAAAAAGTGACTGTAGTAAATGACTGAAACATTATTTGAGAAAATTTGGAATTCTCATGTTGTAGTTGAAAGAGAAAATGAACCATCTTTGATTTACATAGATCGTCATCTTGTACATGAAGTTACTTCGCCTCAAGCTTTTGATGGATTGAGACTTAACAACAGAAAAGTTCGACGACCTGATCTCACTATAGCTACAATTGATCATAATGTTCCAACTACTGATAGAAGTTTACCTATGGTTGATGAAACCTCGTCTACTCAAATTAAAACACTTGAACAAAACTGTAAAGATTTCGGAATAAAGCTATTTGGAATTAATGATCCTAATCAAGGAATTGTACATGTAATTGGACCACAATTAGGAATTACATTGCCTGGAAGTACAATTGTATGTGGTGACAGTCATACTTCGACTCAAGGTGCATTTGGTGCCTTTGCGTTTGGTATTGGAACTAGTGAAGTTGAACATACTCTTGCTACTCAAACACTATGGCTTGAAAAACCAAAAACCTTTGAAATCTTAGCTAATGGACAAAGAAAGAATTCTTTTGCTGTAACTTCTAAGGATATTATTCTAAGCATAATTAAAAAAATTGGAACCGATGGTGGAACAGGTCATGTATTGGAATATCGTGGAAATGCAATTAGTGATTTATCAATGGAACAAAGAATGACAATATGTAATATGTCTATTGAGGCAGGTTCTCGTGCTGGTCTAATTGCTCCTGATTCTAAAACATTTGATTATATCAATAATCGTGAATACACCCCAGAAAATTACGATAATCTAGTTGATACATGGAAAGAAAATCTAATGTCTGATCCAAACTCAAAATTTGATAAAAGTTTTACAATTGATGTAGAAAAAATTGAACCACAAGTAAGTTGGGGAACAAATCCTGCAATGGTATCTGATGTAACTGGAACAATTCCTACCCCTGAAGATTATGGTAAAAATAATGAAATCCAAGTTGAAAGTGCAAAAAAAGCTTTGGCATACATGAACTTAGAACCTGAAACTCCCATCGTAGAAATTCCTATTGATAGAGTATTCATCGGTTCCTGTACAAATGCAAGATTAGAAGATCTAAAAGATGCTGCAGAAATTGTGAAAGGTAAAAAAGTTAATTCAAATGTAAACGCAATGGTTGTCCCAGGTTCTCAAATGGTTAAACATGAAGCTGAAAAATTAGGATTAGATAAAATTTTCAAAGATGCAAATTTTGAATGGCGGGAATCTGGGTGTAGCATGTGTCTTGGAATGAATCCTGACATCTTAAAACCAGGAGAACGTTGTGCTAGTACGTCGAATAGAAACTTTGAGGGACGACAAGGTTCTGGTGGTCGTACACATCTAGTAAGTCCTGTTATGGCCGCTGCTTCTGCTATATCTGGTCATTTTGTTGATGTGAGGGAATGGTGCTGAAACATGGAACCTTTTTCAAAAGTTACTAGTAAAATCACCCCATTTGATAAAGCAAACGTTGACAC
>LUPB01000017.1:0-2608 GCA_001627235.1 Nitrosopelagicus sp. REDSEA-S31_B2
CCACTATCTATTTTATATGCAAATACATTTGCAACTCTAAAAATACTAAAAGAATTGAAGAGTAAGGGCACCACAACTAGACTGAAAAATGATTTAGTGAATTTTGATCAGTTTAATGATATTGTAGAATTATCAAAGTTTAGAAAATTAGAAGGAAAATATTCAAAATAAAAAAGAAAAACTAGTAAAGAGATTATTGAGTATTTCTCTTTACTTCAATTTCTATTGTGGAAACATTTCTTGTCTTACCGTCTTGTGACTCTAAACTTTCAGAGCCTATGGATATATTTCCAATACTATATCCGGAGTTTTCGGTCTTTCTTGAAATTATTTGTGCAACATCTACGGCTCTACCGATACTCATTCCTCGAGCTTTGATATTGACAGATGGTAAGTTGGCCAATTGGATTAATGTTGAAGTAACATATGCCATAATTGGTTTCTTACCGATGAATACTGTGTCGCGTTGTTCGGTTGACATGCGAGTAAAATATTACGAGGATAATTTAAATCAAGATAGAATGGAAAAGGCAGACATTCTCAAATTACTCAATGATGAAGATTCAAGACTGGATATTTTACCAAAGTTAACGCAAACCAACGATCCAGAGATAATTTGGGAGATAATATCTCTATTTGATGCAGAGAGAATTGAGATTAGAGGAGAAGTGTTCAGCACTCTATTTCTTAATGAAAACGACATTTTAGAACAATTACTAAAAGGTCTAAAACATGAGAGTAAAAATGTCAGAGGCTATACATTATTGGTTATTGCAAATAGAAATGAAAAAGATGCAATTAAGGAAATAATAGAATTGACAAATGATTCAAGCGGACTGGTCAGAACTTGTGCATATGGAGCACTAGGACATTTGAAAGTAAAAGAGAGTTCAAAAGAACTCCACCAAGGAATTTTTGATTCTAATTTAGAAGCGGTAAAAAGTGCAGCGTATGCTCTTGCTAGAATTAAGGAAAAAATTTCTCAAGAAGAAATAGATTCAATGAAAAGATTGGAAAGAAAAGACTTTGAGAAAATTTTTAAATTTTTCAATTAAATGGTGGACCGAAAGGGATTTGAACCCTTGACCCCACGCATGCCATGCGCGTATTCTACCAGTCTGAACTACCGGCCCAGTATAGAACCTAAATGATTCGTATTTTACTTCAAAAATTACTGTCATTTAACTTAATTCAACTTGGAGACAAATAGTTTCAGCTAATTACAGCGGAACTTATAAGGTAACTATTTGGGACTGTAATATGGTCGAAGAGCACAAAGCGACATTAACCTATACACAATTACTAAAAGAAGATCTTGGTATTTTTCGTCTAGTTCCAGAAGACGGAGTTATTCCAGATTACAAAGCGGGACAATTTTTGACACTTGGTATGCCAGTAAAATCAGAAGAAGGAAAAGTTGTTAGACGTGCATATTCAATTGCATCACATCCTGAAAATAAAAAATTCTTTGAGTTTGTAATACGATGGGTTAGAAAACCATTTCCAGGTAGATTAACAACTGAATTATTTAATGCAAAAGAAGGTGACGAAGTTACATGGATTAAACCAACAGGTCATTTGACAATTAATGACGAATTGCCAAACGGTGATCCAGATACAAGAAGAATCGTTTGTATTGGAGGAGGAACTGGTCTAGCACCATTTGTAAGTTATGCACAACACCTACACGATATTGGAGATAAAAGAGAAATCATTGTACTACACGGAGCAAGTTATGTAGATGAATTAAGCTACAAACAGGTTCTTACTGATTTAGAAAACGAGAGTATTGATAGAGGAGCAGATAAATGGAATTTCAAATATAGAGCTGCAATCAGTAGACCTCAAGAATGGTTTAATCGAGCATGGACAGGACAAACAGGAAGAGTTGAACATTTCCTAAGATCAAAGATGGGCGAAACATCACCATTAGAAGAATTAGTTGGAGAGAAGATCACTAAAGACAATACAATGTTTTACATTTGTGGATGGCAAGGAACGATTGATGGAACAATGGATTATCTACAGAGTAAGGATTTCGTAACAGAGAGAAATAAACGTGAAGACGGAAGTTATGAAGTCAAATTTGAATCATATGGATAAAAAAAAGTTCTGTAAAAAAGTTCATTTATTAAAAAACCAAATTCAGGTAGTCTCATCATGACAATTGCAATTTACTTAGCACATCTAAATCCAGTAACAAATGCACATGCAGAAATTATTAGAGATTTATCAAATAAAGACGAAGTCGTTGTAATGCCAGTTAGATTTCTTATGGGAGAACAAGAAGTTAACAGTAAGAGTTTTCCATTTTCATTTGAGATTAGAAAGGAAATGTTAGAATCAGTCTTTGGTGATTCTATTACTGTGTCATCAAATTATACATTTCATTCCCCATTCAAAAAGTATTTTCCACCACTTGTCTCAAAAGGATCATGGGAACTACGAAAGGAAATTCTTAGTGAGATTAAAGGAGATTATTACACATACACTGGAGACAAGGCAGAAGGTTTGATGTTGAAGATATATCGATTAAAACCAAGAGTGGGACAAAGAAAAGAACTTTCAGCCACATCAGTAAAAAATGAGATGTATAAATCAGCATTAG
>LUPB01000017.1:2651-22687 GCA_001627235.1 Nitrosopelagicus sp. REDSEA-S31_B2
GAGAAGGTTACAATTAGTTATAAAATAAATAGACAAAATTCTAGAATTTTTTGTGAGTTCTATATCAGAATTAATTTGGTTTGATGGAAAATTTGTCAAACATAATAACGCAAAGATACCAGTAACAACACATGCAATTCATTACGGTACATCTATTTTCGAAGGAATTAGAGCGTATTGGAATGGAGAAAAATTAAACATTTTTCGATTAGATGAGCATATTACAAGATTTCGAAATTCTGGAAGATTTTATGACATCACATTAAATTTTTCAAATAAAGAAATCAAAGATGCCATAATTAACTTGTGTAAAAAAAATAAGATCAAAACGTCGTGTTATATCAGACCATTTTATTTTGTAGGACAATATGGAATTAATTTACATGTTACAAAAAAGGCTCCAACACATACAGTAATTTTTTGTTTTCCATTTGGAGATTTATTTGATAAAAATGGAATTACAGCTTGCATTTCAAAATGGAGGAAGTTTAACGATAGTTCTACTCCAACGCAGGCAAAAATGGGAGGAAATTATCTAAATTCCATATTAGCGACACAAGATGCAAAAAAAAGAAAGTTTGATGAAGCAATTCTATTAGATAAAGATGGAAATGTAAGTGAAGCGCCTGGAGAAAATATTTTCATTGTGAAAAATAAGACATTGATTACACCACCACTTTCATCATCAGCATTAGATGGAATTACAAGAAAATCAATACTAGAATATTCAAAAATTATAGGAATTAAATCAAAAATTAAAAAGATTACAAAAGATGAGTTGAAAAAAGCTGATGAGGTATTTCTTACAGGTACCGCTGCAGAGATTACACCTGTAATTAAAATTGAATCCAAAAAAATTGGAAATGGAAAAGTGGGTCAAATAACAGAACAAGTGATGAGTACATACAGTGAGATAGTAATGAATAATAACAAAAAATTTTCTAAATGGTTAACAAACGTGTATTAGAATGAAAGTTATTCAAATTGGAACTGGAGGTTGGGGAAAGAATCATTGCAGAGTGTTATCAGAATTTGGAGTGTTATCAGCAATATGTGATATGAACTTTGAGCGAGCAAAGGAATTTGGTGAAAAATACAATGTCAGTTATTATAAAACAATAGAAGAATTATTTGAAAAAGAAGATTTTGATGCTGCGTTTATTTGTACACCAACATCAACACATTCAGATTTAGCATTAGAGTTAATCAAGAAAAGAAAACATGTTTTTGTTGAAAAACCAATGACATATCTTTCAGAAGATGGAGAAAAATTGGTTGAAGAGGCTAAAAGAAACAAAGTTATTTTGACGTGTGGATACATTGAAAGATTTAATCCTGCAGTGGCTCATGTTAAAGACTATCTAAAATCTAAAAAATTTGGGGAGTTAATCAGATTAGAATTTTATCGAGAACATAGAATGCCGTTACATATCAAAGATGTTGGAATAATTTATGACACAAGCGTGCACGACATTGATACAGCGATGTGGCTTTTTGATGAAACACCACAAGTTGTTTTTGCAAAATCTGGGCAGATAAATCATGAACATGAAGATTTTGCAACAATCATGCTAGGTTTCAAAGATAACAGAATAGCTACAATTTCTTCAAATTGGATTACCCCTACAAGAGTGAGAAACTTTAATGCAGTTTGTACAGACGGAAGAATTTTTTCAGATTTTATTACACAGGAGATTCGTGTTGAGACGGACAAAGGGACTGAGAATCCAAGTAATAATAAAGAGGAGCCATTATCACTTGAGATTAGAAATTTTCTTGATGCCATAGAGGGTAGAAATGAGTTAATTGTGAAACCAGAACATGCTGTGAATGTGACAAGAATTGCAGAAGCAGCTCTTTTATCTAGTCAAAAAGGAATTCCAATCTATCTGGATATAAAATGAAAAAAAATCTGCTAGACATTTTGGCTTGTCCAATGTGTAAAAAACACCCTTTGGAATTAATAGAAATCAAATCAAAGGGAGATGAGATACAAGAAGGTGCAATTTATTGTACAGGATGTGAAAGATATTTTCTAATTATTGAAGAGATTCCTGTAATGCTTCCAGATGAATTAAGAGATAAAAAGCAAGAAAATGAATTTCTTCAAAAAAATAAAGATTCACTTCCTGAAAAAATTATCAAACAAGGAAAACCTTGGCATTTGTGATTAAATTGGTCGATAATTTTATTTCTGAAAAAGCAAAGATTGGAGAGAATGTGAAGATATGGCATTTTGCATATGTCGGAGATGATACAGAGATTGGAAATAATGTGAAGATTGGGTCACTTGCACATGTTGATTATGATGTTAAGATTGGAAATAACACAATGATTGAAGGTTTGGTTTACATTCCACCATTAACAAGAATTGGAAATAATGTTTTTGTTGGACCATCTGTTTCTTTAACAAATGATCCATTTCCACCAAGTGAAAAACTGATTGGGGTAACAATAAAAGATAATGCAATAATTGGAAGCAGAGCTGTAATAAAAGCAGGAGTTACAGTTGGAGAAAACAGTGTTGTTGCAATGGGCGCCGTAGTTACTAAAGATGTTCCAGCAAACACGGTTGTGGGAGGAGTTCCTGCAAAAGTAATGTATTCAAAAGAAGAATATGATAAAAAGCAATTAGATTGGAAGAATTCTAATTAATTTTGAGATTCAGCACTAGGAGCAGTTGCCATTCCGGCAAGAAGTTTATCAATCTCATATATTGCAAGTTTATCTCTTCCTAAGAGATTAAATTTTTGGAGAATGTTTTCAAATTGTTGCTCTTCTTCTATCTGTTCGTTTACAAAGAACTGTAAGAAGGTGAATGTATTATGATCTTTATCTCTTTGAGCAATGTCAACCATTTTGTTAATAGATTTTGTAACACCTTGTTCATTTGATAATGCTGTTTTACAAATTGCTTCTAATGATTTGAAAGTTTTTGGTGGTTGTTTAACTGCAGGGATGATTGCACCAACACCTTGACCGTTTAGGAAGTTTACAAATTTCAACATGTGTTGATGTTCTTCTTCTGCTTGGGCATAGAAAAACGCAGCAGAACCATCATAGCCAGTTATTTCACACCATGAACCAGCAGCAAGATAAGCATGTGCGGCATTTGCTTCCATTGAGATTTGATTATTTAGTGCTTTGACTAAAGGTCCAGATATTTTCATAGTATACATTAGTCTCTTGAGTTAAAATACTTCTCGAAAATTACCCTTACCTAATTACGCCAAGCTAACTGCAAAAGTTCTAAATTGAACCTAAATTATGCAATCATATGTCCGATAACGCATTAATGGAAAAATTTGAGCAAGAAGTTTGGTCCAAAGTTCCTCATAGAGAAGAAAAAGATGGCAAAGTGGAGATTGTTAATGCCACTCCATTAAGAGACCTTACAGAGGATTTGAAAGAATGTGCAAAAACAGTTTATGATGTAGATATTAGTGAAAAAGATTTCAAAGTTTATGGAAAATTTGATGGAACATTACTAACAGGTTCAATCAAGGTAAGGCCAGCTGTTAACATCATACATGATGCAATCACCACAGGCAAGATTACTTCAGGAACAACTGTAATTGAAGCAACGTCCGGAAACTTTGGAATTGCACTGGGATTATTATCAAAAATTGGCGTAACTGCAATTGCACTAGTATCAAGAAAACTTCAAGAAGGAGTTTTCAAAGAGTTGAGAAATGGAAATATTCGAATAATGGATTTAGATATGGATATTTGTCCTGCACCAGGAATGGAAAGTAAACAAGACGAATTAGTTGCAAAAGCTACTGCTGCAAATGTTCGTTCACAAATGATTGATCTTGGATTCGAACCAGAAACTTTTGATAATAACATTGCAGACATTGAAACACTTTTAGCTAAAAAAGATATAATCAACCTTGCAAAATTCCTTGCAAAAATTTACAATTTATTCTGTCCAGAACAATACGACAATGATCTTAATGTCGATGCACATAGAACTGTAACAGGTGTGGAAATTGATCAGCAGTTGCACGAAAATGGAGAATCATTAGAAAATTTCAATATTGTTTGTACTTTTGGAACAGGAGGAACATCTGGCGGTCTAAGCAGATACTTTGATGAAAAGTATAACAAAAAAGGTGTACATGTGATATTTCCTCCAGACCAACAAGACGTAGCAGGCATTAGGACAGTTGGTAACGCAGATGGTCTCAAATATTATGACCCAGAAAAATATGCAGGTAAACATCAGGTAGATTTCGAACAAGCAAAACCATTATTGAAGTTCTTTGTTGACAAGGGTCATGACATGGGCGAGAGTAGTGCTCTTGAACTCTATGCAGCATTACAAATGATATACAAAAATGGTGGAAACTATGTTGTAATGATTTGTGATGGAATTGACAAGTATAGGAAAAACTTTGAAAAGATTGGAAATAGTATAACACCTAACCAAGTATCACAACAAGATGTTTCATCAACCTCAAGTGAATATGATAAAGTAATATGGATTCATACACAATATACACCAAAAGAAGAAGGAATTGAATTATTGGCAAAATCTCTTGGAATTGATAAAAGTAAGATTGTCGTTCCAAATGCTAGAACAGCCCAACAATTATTATCAGGTCAGCAAGTTCCTGAGGAAATTGACAATGCATTACAAGAATCACAAGGAAAATCCCTAATGGTTTGCATGGCTGGAAGAACATCATTGATGGCTGCAAATGTTCTAGCAGACAAAGGTATTCAAACTGATAGTCTAACTGGAGGAATTACCGGACTTCCAGAAAGTCAAACCAAAGATCTTTCCGAGATTATAGAGCAAGCTTCACAATTCTGATATTTTTATACGTAAACTAGATTATACAAGTATGAAATGTCTCTCAGTTTGTCAACCCTTTGCAGAATTAATTATCGAAGGTAAAAAAACAATTGAATTAAGAAAATGGAATACAAAATTTAGAGGTGAATTCTTAGTTCATGCTGCAAAGAAAATACTAAAAGAAGATTGTAAAAGAATGAAGATTTCATCAAAAACAGTGACAACAGGTGCGATAATTGGTAAAGTAAATTTGGTAGATGTAAAAAAATATGAATCAGACAAAGAACTGAAGGCAGATAAGACAAAACATTTTTCATCAACGGATTTTTCAAAAAACAAATACGGATTCATTTTAGAAAAACCAAAAAAATTACGTGTACCTATAGAGTATTCGGGAAAATTAAATTTCTTTGAATTTCATCCAGATGAGACAAACAATACAGATATCAAAATTGATCTTTTTGAAGAAGAGCATCGATACATGTGGATAAATCACCACTAATTGTAATATGAGACTAGAATCCGACCCATGTATATATAAAGGGAGTATTTAAAAGAGTAAAAATGCCACAGACAAAACCAATAGTAAGTGTAGAAAACGTGGTTGCATCTGCATCAGTTGATCAAAAAGTAGATCTCAACGATATTACAAAGAAATTTCCTGATACAGAATATCACCCAGATCAATTTCCAGGCTTAGTTTTTCGTTTGGAAAGTCCAAGAACTGCTACACTAATCTTTAGAACTGGTAAAATGGTATGTACGGGTGCAAAATCCGAAGAGATGGCAGTAAAAGCTGTCCAAACTGTTGTAAAACAATTACGTAAAGGAGGTATCAAAATAAAAAAAGATGCAGTCATTACAGTTCAAAATATTGTTGCAGCAATCAATCTAGGTGGAAAGATCCATTTAGAACAAGCAGCAAGAAAATTGCCACGAAGTATGTATGAGCCTGAACAATTTCCAGGTTTGATTCACAGAATGCTTGACCCAAAAACGGTAATTCTGCTATTTGCATCAGGCAAACTTGTGTGTACAGGTGCTAAAAAAGAAGCAGATGTATACAGATCAGTACATAACCTACATTCTACATTAGAAGAAAAAGAATTAATGATCTACGACGCGTAGATTCTCCAATTCTATTTATTATTTTTATATTTTCTTTAGTTCTTCCTCAATCTCAAGTAGAGATTTATTTTTCGGATCAAGTTCCTTAATTTTATTACAACATTGAATTACTTTTTCTTTATCTTTGAGATTAAGATAAACACTAGCCTTTATTGCCAATGCATCTAGATCAAATTCCCCAATCTCCAAAACACTATTCATGTATTCAATTGTTTTTTCTGAATCACCTTTGATGTAATATATGGTTCCAATAATGAATGCAATGTCTGGATCATGTTCAAGTTTTTTCTCAATTCCATGGCCATATTCTAGAGCTTCATCATATTTTTTTTGTTTAACAAGTTTTCGAAGATGACGTCGAGGATTATTGAATAGACCAGTCAATTATATCAAAAAATTATTCTTTATTTGATAACTCAGATTGTAGTTTTTCCCAATCAGATAAGAATGCCTTTAGACCTTTATCAGTTAAAGAGTGACCCAGCATTTTACCTAAAACAGCTGCTGGAAGTGTAACAACATCAGCACCAATTTTGGCGGCATCAACAACATGTTGTGGGTGTCTTACACTTGCAACAAGAATCTGTGTTTTAAAATCATAATTTGAGAAGATTTGTTTTATTTCTCGAATTAAATCCATACCTGTGTGACCAATATCATCTAACCTACCTATGAAAGGGCTGACATATTTGGCTCCAGCCTTTGCTGCAAGAATAGCCTGATTTGCAGAAAAGACAAGGGTAACATTAACAGGGATTCCTTGTTCTGTAAAGCTCTTACATGCTTTTAGACCATCCCCAGTCATTGGGCATTTAACAACAACATGATCACCATATTCACGAAGTTTTTTCCCTTCTTCCATCATACCATCATAATCAGTACTTACAACTTCCAAACTAACATCACCTTTGATAATATCTGTAATTTCCTTCATTGCAGCATGTGGATCACCGCCTTCTTTTGCTAGAAGTGTAGGATTTGTTGTAATTCCATCTAACAAGCCCATATCATTGTATTTTCTGATATCTTCAATATTTGCAGTGTCTAGGAAAATTTTCATAGTTTACTCCGGATATCTTTGACAGTTTTTTCTATATTAATTGATGTTATTCCATGTTTTTCTAATAATTGTGGAATTTCACTGTCACGAGCAGATTCACCAAACATGTCTTGTGCGCCAATTCGACGAATAGGGACAGGATATGATTCAGAGACGACTTCAGAAACAGCAGAACCAAAGCCACCCATTATGTTATGTTCTTCACAAGTAACAATTCCTCCAGTTTCTCTTGCTGCTTTTTCTAAAATTTCTTTGTCTATAGGTTTGATTGTAAAGCAATCAATAACCCTACAAGAGATGCCATCTTGTTGTAGTTTTTCAGCTGCGTCTAGAGCCATTTTAACCGTAATTCCAGTTGCAGCAATAGTACAATCACTTCCATCGCGTAATGTAATGCCTTTTCCAATCTCAAATTCCTGAGATTCGGAATGTACTGTTGGAACTTTCGATCTTGCCATTCTCATGTAAAATGGACCATACGATTGAGCAATTGTTTTTGTTAATTTGGACACAGCTACAGCATCAGCAGGTATCAAAACTTTCATGTTTGGAATTACACGCATGATAGCAATATCTTCTATAGTTTGATGTGAGCCACCGTCAGCGCCAACAGATAGACCGCCATGAGATGTTACAAGTTTTACATTTAGTCCCTTCTTTTCGCCTCTAGACGGATATGCAATTGAGTTTCTAATTTGATCGACACATCTTCCAGGTAAGAAAATTGCATAGGTGCTAGCAAAAGATGTTTTTCCAGAATATGCTAATCCTGCAGCAACAGATACTAGATTTGCCTCAGCGATTCCAACATTGAAAAATCTATCAGGAAATTGTTTTCCAAAACCTGATGTCTTTAATGAATCAGTAGTATCAGCGCCTAAGACTACAACATTTTGGTCTTGTTCACCTAATTCAATCAAAGCCTTTCCATAAGCTGTTCTCATATCACCAAACTCATCAGTCATTGAAATCCCAACTCCGTAGCAATTTGTGTTAGTTCGTCTTTTTTCTTACCTACAACATGTAAGTCAATCCATTTGTTTACTAGTTCTGTACCACCAAGTTCATTGGCTTTTTGAATCAATAGTTTACGTCTAGTTCTTAGTACTTGGTTTCTAAATTCTCTAATTACTAATCGAACGTCAGACTGACCAATAATAGCACTTCCTCCAACAAATGCACGTGCCCCATCTGCAAAACATTCACCAATATTATCAAGAGTCACACCACCGTCAGATTCAATGTATCCAGAAAAGTTGTTTTCTTTTAGAGTATTCATAAGATTTTTTGTCTTTTCGTGAGTAGATTCAATGTATTTTTGACCAGATTTTCCAGGTACAACAGACATTACAATAATTTGATCAAGAGTTGGAATGAATTTTTTACTCCAATCAGGCATAGAGGTATCGGGATTAATTGCTAACCCAACACTAACTTTACTAGACTTTAGTAGATCATGAATTTCTCCAAAACTTGATTCGTCACATACCTCTGCATGGACAGTAACAATATCACTACCAGCATCAATATAGTTTTGAATTTGTTTTACAGGTTCATTAATCATCAAATGTGTATCAAATGGAATTACAGTTAGAGGTCTTAGTTCTTTGATTTTTGTGTGATCAAAGGTTGTATTTGGTACAAATTGACCATCCATAACATCAAGATGGATGTAATCTGCACGACCATCATCACAACGTTTTACTTCATTTTCTAAGTTGGTCATATCTCCTGCAATAATTGACGGAGCAATCATAAATTGAGAATCAAGTTCTTGATTAATTACAGGAACGAGTTGAGGGTTAGGAGCTTTGCCATGCCATTGAGGATTATCTTCCATATGTTCAACTGCTTTTCCTTTAATGGTTCGAGCTATAATAATAGAAGGCATTCCTTTAACAGATCTTGCTCTAGTTAAGGCATCAGAAACTTGTTCAATTCTATGTCCATCAACTTCAATTACATTCCAGCCAAAAGAACGCCATTTATCACCTGTCTTCCATCTGCTAGCATCTTTCCACATTTCAGAAAGTTCATCACCTTCAAGAGATTCATCTAACGGCATAATTTTTTCAGTGTAAGAATCTTGTTGTATGAAGTTTCTATCAAGAATTAGAGTAAGATTATCAACGTTGTATTTTGCAGCTGTCATGGCAGCTTCCCATACTTGACCTTCATCACTTTCACCATCTCCCATTACAGTAAAGATGTGTGTGTCTTTTCCATCTATTTTTGCAGCAAGTGCATTTCCAATTGAATAAGATAATCCTATGCCTAATGAACCTCCACAAAATTCCACACCAGGACATTTTAGATCTGGATGTCCTTGTAACTTACTTCCAAACTGTCTTAGTGTATCTAATTGTGATTCATCAAAGTATCCTGCTACTGCCATGTTTGAAAAAAGACCAGGAGATGCATGCCCTTTTGATAGAATTAATTTGTCACGTTCTTCCCATTCAGGATTTTTTGGATCAAATCGTAGATGATTTGAAAAAATACAACCCATGATTTCAGCCATCGAAAATGAACCACCAGGATGCCCAGATCCAGCTGCAGAGGTTCCTCTAATGACTAGTTTTCGTGCTTGAAGTACATTTTTTTTAATTTGATAATAATTCAGTCCCATTGTAATGTATTGACCAATTTGGCATTTTTAATTTTACACATGATCGTCCTCAAAAAAAAATACCCAGAATTACATAAATAGCTATTTCCGAAAATTTTAATCTGCAAAGATCGTATTCAGAATATGGAATTACATGATTCAGTACCACTCATGGTTTATGATAACAAATGTTATGTTTGTATAAAATTTGCCAAATTGATGAATTTTTTAGCAAAAGGAAAACTTCGAATGATCGGTCATTATACAGAATTTGGTGAAAGAATCAGAAATCAGATTTTAGAAGATGACGCATTGGAAATGTTTTGGTATATTGATGAAAATACAGCATATGGAGGAAGAGCAGCAATAATCCCATTATTATCAGCAATTTTGAGAATTCATGGCAAAGGATTCAACAAAGTAACAATTCAAGAATCATGTGATATAGGATGCAAAGATTCTCTTGCAGTTTTCTTTCGTTCTGCAAGTTTAATCACTCATAGTAGAAAAATCAGTATAAATAATCTATAAAAAAAGTATTTTTTAGAAAAAGTATGCGAATTAGAGCAGATACAATTCCGTCAGAAAAGAAAAAAACTCAAGTTTTATGTGCATTTTGTTTTGAAGATGAAAATACACCAATCGGTCTTGGTAAATTTAATAAAAAAATAGATCAAATTGTTTCACAATCAGTTAAGGAGATCAAAGGAAAGAAGAACAAGATAGCAATTATCCATTCACATAAAGATATTCCAGCAGAGAGGGTATTGATTGCAGGAATAGGAAAAAAGAACAAGATAACTTCAGATGTAATTCGTGACGTAGCAGGTAACATTACAAAAAAAATTTATGATTTGGGAATCAAGGAATTTACAATAATTGTTCCAAATAAAAGTTCAATCAAGACTAGTCAGACTATATCAGCAATAGTCGAAGGTGCAAATCTTTCACTTTATGATTTTGATTTATTTAGAAAAGAAAAGTCTAACAAAAACCAACCAGATTTATCTCTATTAACTTCTGAAAAAAATGCACAGAATATAATCAAAAATTCAATAATAGTTTCAGATGCAGTGAAATTTACTCGAGATGTAGCAAACCTACCACCAAATGAATGTCCTCCTGCAAAACTAGGAGAGATAGCAAAAAAAATTGCAAATCAAAATAAGATGAAATGTACAGTATTTTCAAAAAATGAAATAAAATCTAAAGGATTTGGAGGAGTAACAGCAGTGGGTCAAGGAAGTAAAAATGAACCAAGATTCATAATTTTAGAATATAGAAATGGGAAGAAAGAACAAAAACCAATTTTACTTGTTGGAAAAGCTGTAACTTTTGACACTGGTGGAATATCATTAAAGCCGGGTGAAAAAATGGATGAGATGAAATTTGACAAATGTGGCGGTTGTACAGTTTTAGGCGTAATGAAAGCAATTTCAGAATTAAAACTTCCAATCAATGTAGTTGCAATTGTTCCATCTGTTGAAAACATGCCAGATGGAGAATCATTTAGACCAGGCGATATAATCAAATTGTTTAATGGAAAAACTGCAGAAATTCTAAACACAGATGCCGAAGGAAGATTAATTTTGGCAGATGGTTTGGGTTACGGAATAAAACACTATCAACCATCAGTTGTGATGGATTTTGCAACATTAACAGGTGCATGTATTGTTGCATTAGGAACAAATGTTGCAGGAATTGTTAGTAACAATTCAAAATTATCATCTAAAGTTAAATCATCATCAGAAAGAACTTCTGAAGAAGTATGGGAATTGCCACTAAACGATGATTACATGGACATGGTAAAATCAAAAGTTGCAGACATCAAAAATCTTGGAATTGGAAGAGCTGCAGGAACAATTACTGCAGCAGCATTTTTGGCAAATTCAGTTGGAAATGTTCCATGGGTGCATTTTGATATTGCAGGAACAGCATGGATTCAACCATCTACAAAAAGCAAATCTTACAATGCACATGGTGCAACAGGATTTGGTGTTAGATTAGTAGTAGATTATCTTACAAATCAGAGATAAATTCTAGGTTTTTGTAATTTTTCTAAATATCCAGTTTTTAATTTTCAATAATACAAATACCCAGATAAAGATGAGAATCATCGCAATTATCACTTTTACACCAGAGTTTACTAGAGGATCTAGTTCTCCAAAACCAGAAAATGATAATGGACCAATAAAGAGAACCATTAAGCCGCCGCCAATTATGATTAAGACCCACATTGCAAAAATGAATGAGAATATTGGAAGAGACATTAGAAATTCACTCCCATCATAAATGAAGCTTCAACACCACCAATTATAGCAATTCCACCATAAGCAGCACCAAAAGTTATGGCACCAGAATCACCAGGAAATATTCTACTTGGAAATTTATGATATTTGTAAAATGCCAGAGATGAAAATCCAAGACATAAACAAACAACCCCTATTTCATAATTTTCTAATATGAACAAACAAATTGATAATGCAAAGCTTGCAATTGTAATAAATCCACTTGCAACTCCATTTAGAACATCAATTGAGTTTATTGTATTTCCCATTATAGGAATCATGAAAACAACAAGTGCCATGTATAGTAATGGAATAGATACAGAACCAAATAGTGGAAAATCTAAGTTTGAATCATATGCTCCAAGTAAGAGTATAGGAGCGGCACAAAAGGCTAGAGCTAAAGGTTTGAACCAACCACCCATAGTTTTTTTGTCATCGATTAGACCAACAATGAATGCAAAAAATGTTGTAAGAATTACTGCAAGTATTTCAGAGATTGGGAAAAATATATACAAAATTATCAAAGATGATTCGATTCCAACAATAATTGATAATCCTCCAGGACGTGGAATCATTGGTTTTTCTTTTTTATTCATGTCAGTGACAGTGATTTTTCGTTTTTCTAACGCTTTGATAACAATAGGAGTTAGCCCATAAACCGAAAAGAATGCAACGACTATTGCAATTATTGCTGGGATGATTAGTTGTTCCAATTATCTGACCTTTTCTACCTGTGACTTGATACTCTTTGCAATAGTCATACCGATTTTATCTATTTCTGCTAATTTCTCAAGTGGTGCCTTCTTTAATGCAGTTCTATTTTTGTAGCCATTTTTGTATAGAATTCGTGCACGAATTCTACCTACATTTCTGATTCTTACCAAATCAATCAATTCATGCTTGATTCCATATACAATTCTCTTGCGTAAAATATCCAATTCCTTGACCAGATCTTCACGCCTGAATTCTCTAGATAATTCTCTAAGTGAATAGACTAACCAATCTGCAGTGTCAACCATCCTATGCATATCACCAGATTCAATTCCAAGTTCATCAGACAAATTAACTTCTGTCCCTTCATTTGTCCATAAATCTAATGCAAGTAAACTTCTAGAACACTCCTCTTCTTCTATTACTCGAATTAGAGTTTGTCTATTGTTTTCAATGACGATAGATGCTCTTTCAACATCTTTTTGTCTAAGATCAAATCTAGGAAAAAATTCTTCACATGTAGTTATTAGATGTAGGAATCCAAATGTATGTTCACCGCCTTTTGTAATATCATATTCAATAGCATTTCTAAAATCACGTGCAGTCATAGGATCAATGTATAATCTAGAAACCTTTTGTCCAAATCGGGTAGCAATGAAACCATTATCTTTGTTTGCTATGAATTCTTCATCAAGAAGAAAGGTTTTTGCGTTTTCCAAATGTAGTTCAATAATATCATCATCAACTTGATTTCCACCCAATGTTTGTGAAAAGAAATCATTAATCATTTCCTCAGTTATTGTAGGCGATGTAACAATCAAACTGAGTAAATGAATTCTTAGAGAACTTGGACTGATGATTTTAGATTCAATAGGTTCAGGTTCACCATCAACATATTTTTCTAATAATAATTCTTGATTGTTTTTTCCAATGATAATGGATTCACCTTCATCATCATATTGAGGTCTTCCAGCCCGTCCACAAAGTTGTTTGTACTCTAAAACGCTTATGGGTATATTTCCACCGTATTGTGCATTGTAACGTAAAACACTGGAGATTACAACTCTTCTTGCAGGAAGATTAACACCAGCAGCAAGTGTTGGGGTTGCAGATAATAATTTAATTTTTCCATCTCTAAATTCATTTTCAATAATCTCTCGACAGTTTTGGTTTAATCCAGCATGATGAAATCCTACACCTAGTTTTACTACAGTAGCAAGTTTCTTGACTAATTGAGTATGTTCATTATTACTTAGAATTTTTTTTGAAATTTTTGCCAACGCATCTAATTCATTTTTTGATAGAGTTTTTTGTATTAATGGGCCAGAATCTACTGCAAGTTTTGCAGCACTAGTTCTAGTATTTGCAAAAAGTAGACTTTGTCCACCATTTTTTACACAATCTAGGCCAAGGCCAATAGTAGATGAGCCTACATAGTCAAAACTCACATCATATGTTTCCCTATCTTGATTTGTGACAGTAAAGTCATCATATACTGCTTCAGATAGGGGTACAGGTCTCCAAGTACTTTGGACATGTTCACAATCAAGCCATTCGGCAAGCTCATCAGAGTTTGTTATAGTTGCACTTAATGCTACAATTTGTGGTATTTTTCCAATAATTCCAGATTTCAAGCGAGTTAGGACCATTTCCAAGGTTGGCCCACGACCTTCATCACCAATTAGATGAATTTCATCAACAATAACAAGACCTATCTCACTAATCCAAGACTGACTAAATCTCATTAGAGCATCCATTTTTTCATTTGTTAAAACAAGAATGTCAGAATTTTCTAATTTGTCTTCAACAGAATCAAAATCTCCTGTAGATATTGAAACTTTAATTTTTCTTCCAAGATTAATTTTTTCTAATTTTTTAAATTCGGTAAATTTTTCAGCTGCTAAGGCACGTAAGGGACTAAGATATACTATCTTTGATTTATTTTTTGGTAAATGAGAGAGCATGGAAAGCATTGCAATGAGTGTTTTACCACTTGCAGTCGGTGCAGAAACTAGTACGCTTTTTCCATCTAAGATTCCAGCGTCAACAGACGATGCTTGAGGTTCATAGAGTTTTTCAAATCCTTGAGATGTCAGAAAGTCAATTGCTGTAGGTTCTAGATCTAATTTACTTATTTTCATACTATGTTATAATGACCAGGTTTTGACTCATAAATAGATGAATCTCTAGCCATTTTTCGAATGAAGTTTTTTGCTTCTTCTTCAGTAAACTTTTCAGTTTTTGCTAATTCCTCTACCAATTGTTTTTCTTCTACAGGAGACTTGTGTTCACCTTCAAGAGACTTCATTACATCCATAAACAATTGCATCTTTGAGACTTCACTTCGTGGTCTTCCTTGTAGTACTCCAAGATCCACTTTTCCAGTATTAACATCAATTCCAGCATCTTCAAACATACTTTGTAAAAGATCAATTGCACGTTGAGCATCATCACCATCAACTTGATTTTTCATCAATAATCGTGCTCTTGCAGTAGATAATCTAATCAAACCTTCTAGTTGTCTAGGAGTAACAGTGATCATTTCCTCAGCCTCAACATTTCTCATTTTCATGTAATAATCAAGAATTTTTTGTTCAGCTTCTTTGGTTAATGTTGGATTAATTCTTTTTACATATGCGAGATATTTTGTTAATGTTTCAGAATCAATCTGAGATTTTTTATCAATTCCACTTGGAGTATGAAGATTGATTATGTGTTGAGCAATTTCAGTGTCCCGTTCTTTTGAGGGTTTATCACGTACTACAAAGATTAGATCAAAACGAGTCAATAATGGAACAGGAAGGTTGACATTTTCTGTAATGTTTTTGAATGGATCATATTTTCCAAACATTGGGTTTGCAGCTGCAAGAATAGAAGTACGAGCGTTCAATGTTGCAACAATTCCTCCTTTGGAGATACTAGCAGTTTGTTGTTCCATGACTTCGTGTAATGCACTTCTGTCTTCAGCTTTCATTTTATCAAATTCATCAATACAAACAAGACCTTGATCACCAAGTACAGTTGCGCCAGCCTCTAGCATGAAAATTCCATTTGTATCTCTAACTACGGCAGCAGTCAAACCAGCGGCAGTAGAACCTCTTCCAGAAGTATACAAACCGCGAGGAGCAACTCTAACACAGAATTTTAGCATCTCACTTTTTGCAGTACCCGGATCACCTACCAAAAAGACGTTGATATCACCTCTAATCTTACTTCCATCTTCTAATTCTCTTTGAGTGGAACCAGCCATAAGCAGTAAAATTGATTCTTTAATTATTGAATGACCAGTGATGTGAGGAGCATACGAATCAATTAGTTGTTGATACAAATCAGGACTTTTAGCTAAAGATTTAATCATTTTTTCGTCTTCGGGAGAGATTTCTTCTCTTTCAATTTTTCGAGATTTTTTATCTTTTTTACCACCAAGAAATTCAACATTATTTCCATCCAATCTCAACCTGTATAGAGGGCTACTATTTTTTGAAACACCGCTCATTTTTTCTTGTTCAATTCTCACAATTCCTGTAAGAACTACTCTATCACCAGGTCGTGCATTATCTACTAAATCTTGTTTTACAGTCACATCCAGATAGTGAGGTAGTTGTCCAGGTGGAAGGTCTTCGGGTAATTCCTGTAGACGTACAAATTGTACATCAATAAAGCGACTTGATTCAGGCTCAACTCCAAGTTCTCGGTGAGTACATTTTGGATTTGAACATTGGACAGGAGATGTAAGAGACAATCCGTGTCCAAGTATGACATCAGTTCTATGACCTTCAGGACAAACAAAGACTAATTCTTTTGCAAGAGGTTTTACTTCAGATGCACGTAATACCATTCCAGATACACTTGTTATTTTTCCAATAACTTCAGCATTGATTTGACGTAAGCTTCGTTGTACAGGATAATTTGCAATTCGTGCTCTAATTTCATGTTCAATTTTTTTTGCATATTTTGGAAAACGTTCTTGTAAGATTTCTTTGATCGCTCTAGAAAATGCTTCTAGTATTGAATCAGGATTTTCGCCAAATACAGATTCTATATCAGGATGTAAAACAAGATCATTATAATCAACATTAATGAATTTGGATTTTGTTGGCATCATATTGTCAATGTCATCAACATATCGAAAATTCCCTTTTTCATCTTTAAACTCCAGCAGGAATTTTTTTACATAGTCAGATAGTGCGGATTCAGTTTGTGTTTCAAGAGTCATTTCTTTTTACCCAATATTTGATCTTTAAATGCAAGACTAGCATTATGTATCTGATTATAATATACTTCTTCTTCTACACTAAGTTTTGACGAAAGGTCAGATGTTAATTTTGAAGAATCTGCCAATCTGACAATTTTACCTTGTCTAATTCGTACTAGCTGATTTAACATACTTTGGGCTTTGTCAAAGTCAGCAGTTTCAAGTTTTTTCATGTATGCATTAAGTTTAATGTAGAAATGTTTGTCTAAGGTTGCAAGTGAATCTTCGTCTGCAATGTCTTCTTTTACTTTTGCTTGTTTTAATTCTTTAATCATATCTTGTTCATGGAGAATAACATGTTTTTCAGATTCTAAAATATCAGCAACCCATCTAGGAATATTCATCATTTCATTTTCTTTTCCATCTATCTGTACACCAGATACGTCCATCTTTAGGTCATGTTTGAATTCGACTTTAACGTCTTCTAGACCATATCCTATCGAATGAACCTTGATTACATCCTCTAATTCCAATATTGATCACACACCTTTCAGGGATTTATGGACAGCGATCGATCAATTTTATCAACAATTAGCTTTGATCAATTGATCCTTCTAGGCATTTATTAATAACAAAATGAGTTTGCAACTATGACAATTTCCGATATTATGTGGGTAGAGAAGTATAGGCCTAAGAAGATCTCAGAAGTGGTCAATCAAAAAGACATCAAAGGCAGTCTTTCGGCATTATTAAAAAACCAAGAAGAGATGCCACATCTGCTATTTTCAGGTTCTGCAGGAGTTGGGAAAACTACAATGGCATTGTGTATTTCTCAGGAAATTTTGGGGGACAAATGGAAGGACTATACATTAGAACTCAATGCATCTGATGAAAGGGGAATTAACATGGTTAGAGAACGTGTTAAGAAATTCTCTAGATTTGCAGGTCTTGATACAGAGATTCCATTTAAAATTATAATTTTAGATGAGGCTGATGAAATGACATCAGATGCTCAAACAGCATTAAGAAGAATAATTGAAGATACTGCAAAATTTTGTAGGTTTATTTTGATTGCAAATAATATATCAAAAATCATTAATCCTATTCAAAGTAGATGTGCGGTTTTCAAATTCTCACAGATTGAAGAAAAAGAGATTACTACACATCTAAAAGCTGTGTTAAAAAAAGAAAAGGGCAAAGCTGATGAAAAAGGTCTAAAAGAAATTGCAGAATATGCAGGAGGAGATCTTCGACATGCAATCAATCTATTACAAACTGCTGCAAGTACAGGAGATATCACTCAAGATAGTGTAAAAGCAGCAGCAGGATTAACAAAAACAAATGATGTGGAAGATGTTTTAAAATTAGCAGTTTCTGGAAAAATTCAAGATTCTAGAAATAAGATGATTGAACTGATCAAAGTATATGGAATGTCAGAATCAGACTTTCTCAAATATATCAATCAAGCATTATTTTCTGCAAAATATGATAATCTGGAAGAATTATCACAGATTATAGCAAAATATGATTATAGAATTTTGGTTGGTTCAAATCCAGAGATTCAATTATCAGCAATGCTTGCTGAATTAGGCAAGTTCTCTAAATAATTAAAAACCCTCAGGTGGTTTTTGGACAAATACATTACATACCAAAGCATCAGTTTTTTCATCGCGATATTGAACATTACACGAGACAAATTTTCCCTTTAATGCACGCTCTAAATCTTCAAGAGTTGTTTCCTTGTATTCAGGATTATCTGGATTATCAATTTTTGAGATTATGATTTTTTCAATTCGGCTGTATTGTTCTTGATTGTCTTTACGATAATGAGTTACATCAAGTTCAAATGCATTACCAGATAAACACTTGACAACAGGACCTCCAATTCCATCACCCATGAATAATTCAAGAATTGTTGCGATATAAATTTCAAAATAAGATTAAAAATAACGCCGAGAGAGGGATTTGAACCCCCGCGTTCTTGCGAACACAGGCTCTCAAGGCCCGCGCCCTACCAGGCTAGGCGACCTCGGCAAGAAGTAGTGTGAAATAGAGCTTAAAATTTGTTCAGGATAAAATGAAAAAGAAAGAATGCTACGATTATTTCTAATCGTGTGCGTGTGGGTTTTCTGAACCGGATTCCATTTTGACAAAAGTTCCAGCTGCTTTCTCGTGCCATTCCATGTTGGCTTGGTCAACAAGAACTGCTTGTGGAGGACAAACTGAAACGCATGCCATACAGTAGATACAGTCATGTTCTCTGATGACAGATGCTTTATCAGAATAATCTAATCGTTCTTCTTTTTCAGTAGAACCAGCACCTGGCCATTCAGTTTTGTCATTAACTGCATCAATGCCTGAAATGTCTTTATCGGTTCGATACCATTGGAAAACTTGTACTGGACATGCTTCAATACATGCTCCGTCTGCAACACAGACGTCCCAGTCATTTGCGACCATGGTTCCGTCAATTCCAAGTTTTTCCATTTTTTCGCCATGTGCTTCATAAGCGGCTAAAACGTTTTCATCCTTGGATGCATCCCATTCGTTTTGTCCTTCACCAGCTTGGGAAGGCCAAATGAAATGCTCGTTACCAGAGTCTGCATGTTTCATTGATCCAATTGGTTTTTTGTCGCCGTGACAAAAGTCTTCATTAATTGGCATAATTCCACCTCATTGGAATTGTATTTAAATCTAGACAAAATTAGTGGAAACTAAACGATCATTTTGAAATTATAACACTGTTTGAACAAGAAAAATACCTACGTTCATATCTTTTTAGAACAATTCACATCATGGACATAATCAAGTACGATTTCTATAGCGGACCAAATATTGGGATTTACAGTAAAGTAAACGATGAATTTGTATTCCTTCCTAGTGGTTTTGCAGATACAAAATCAGAGAAATTATCAGAATATTTGGAAGTGACTCCATTGGAGATTTCAGTTGCAAATTCAAGAGCTTTAGGAATTTTGATGGCAGTAAATAATCATGGAATACTTTTACCAAGTACATGCTCAGAAGGAGAATTTGAACATATTAAAAAGAATACAGATCTCAATGTTGAAATTTTAGATGTAAAGAATAATGCATTAGGAAATATGATGAGTGTGAATGATAAAGGAGGAATTGTATCCCCATTAATTCCAAAAGAAGATTTACAGACAATAAAAGATGTGCTAGATATAGAAATAATGCAGTTTAAAATTGCAGGGTTCCAACAAGTGGGCGCAGTAATGACT
>LUPB01000018.1 GCA_001627235.1 Nitrosopelagicus sp. REDSEA-S31_B2
TCAAAATGTAATGTTAAGGAATGGAGATGAATTTCACTTTTTTTAGGTTTATGTAATAATGTTTGAAAGAGTTTCACTTTACGTGATTCAACCATCTCTTCTGCAGCATCATAATCTAGATGAGGTTTAAGGGAAATTACTTTTGTTTTAACATCAATTTTTGCCATTTCTACATATCATATGTTCAAGTATTTTTAAATCATGTTAACGAAAAGTCATATACAGTATAACAGGCACAAAGATTATGAATAAAGAGAATCTATTCACAAAAACTGGAATTCCAAGTAAAAAAGCTAAAACAAATTACTTTACAGGAAAAATTGCGGCTAAAGACATTTCAGCAAAAATCAAGCCATCTACAGAGAAAATCTATCATGTAACATTCAAAGGTGGAGCAAGAACAAAATTACATTTTCATGATGCAGGTCAGACACTTATAGTTACTAAAGGAAAAGGGAGTCTTGTAATGTATAAGAAAATTGGTACAGGGATGAAGACATTTAGAATTAAACAAATGAAGAGAATGAATCTGAATAAAGGAGATTGTGTTCATATTCCGGCAAATAAACTACATACACATGGCTCAATAAATAAAAAGGAAGATTTTGCTCACATTGCAATAAACTCATTTCCAAAAAAGAATGCAGAACCTAAAACAATATGGTTTGAATCAGATTTTAAATCAAAAGTGACAGAGAAGTTACCATAAATTGATTATAAAAAAAATAGAAGATATCAAAGCGTTTGAAGGTAATGAGGGTACAAAGATAAAACAAATTATTTCTCCTGGAGAAACTAACAATGCAATTCGATATAGCATAGCACATTGCACAATCAATTCAGGCAAAAGTTCCAAGCCTCACACAATGAAGACCAGTGAGATGTATTACATCTTGCAAGGAGAAGGAATTATGCATATAGATTCAGAGAAAAGACAAGTGAATCAAAATGACCTAATTTTTGTTCCACCAATGTCAAAACAATACTTGGAAAATAATGGAAAAATGGATCTTGTAGTATTGTGTGTAGTAGATCCTGCATGGAGACAAGAAGACGAGATCTTAGAATAGGTCATGTTTTTATCATATCGTATCTAAATAGAATCGATGAACTCTAGTCAAGCGTATAAAACATTGCAATTACAAACCGGTGCAAATTTTGATGAGGTAAAATACGCTTACCGAAAATTGGCGCTCCAATATCACCCAGACAAAAATAAAAACGAAGAGAGTGAGAAAAGATTCAAGATAATTACTGAAGCATATCATTTTTTGAAAAATCAAAATAAACATACTGTACATCAAAAACCTCAAAAGACTCAAGAAAAATCAGATTATACACAAACTAGTAAGAGATTCTACAAGAGAACGAAATGGGGAAAGAGTTAGATTTAGGAGTTAAGGTGGACGAGAGTTTATGCATCGGATGTTGCAGTTGTGAAATGATTGCACCAGAAGTTTTTACTATAGATAAGAATACAAAATCAAATCCTAAATCACGAGTTTACAACAAGAAGGGAGCAAAGAATCAGAAAATAATCAATGCAGCAGAGACTTGCCCTACTAAAGCAATAATTGTCGATGATTTAGAAGAAAATCAGAGAATTTATCCCTACTAATCAGCCTTTAATTGATTGCATAAAGAGTCAATTTCAGAATCTGTTAATTCAATTTTATCAGTAAACATGGAATGTACAGGACCTGCAGAGTCACTATTACTACGAGGAATAAGATGTACATGTACGTGAGGAACTTCCTGACCGCTATCCTTTCCATTATGAATTGCCACAAGAGTTGATCCTTGAAGTGAATCAACTTTAGGAATCATTTTATGCACTGTGTTAAACAATTTTTCATTTATTTCAGATGGTAAATCCTGAATTTTTGCATAATGTTGTTTTGGAATTACCAAAGTGTGACCTTTTGCAACAGGAAATGCGTCAAGGAAGGCAATTGTATCTTCATCCTCATACAAAATTTTTGCAGGTATTTCTTTTGAGATGATTTTACAAAAGATGCAATCCATATCATTCACCAGGATTTACAATTGTTGCCCAAGGTAATCCATGTTCATAAGTTATTGTTACTTTAGTGCCTTCTTTAAGATTACAGTTTTCGATGGTTTTTGGTATTTTATCAGATGTATCAACATAGCAATTTCCATCAGCGGATCTGAAAATTTCAACTTCTTCAGTCACATCTTCTCGAATAAAGTTCCAAAATGGAAAAACAAGAGTGCTAAGAACTATTCCAGCAACTGCAAGAGAACCCAAAAACACTATTGCATATTTTTGACCATCAGATAATTCCAATATTTAGTAAGAAAAATTTTCCATTAATAATTGAACTGGATGACAGAAGCATTACGTTAACATTTCAAAATCCGGGTTGGAAATCTCCACCGAATAAACTATCTCCACCACCATCACTAAATGCACCCTCGTAATCTCCACCCCCATCAACGTAAGCATAATCCATTCCTTGTTGCATCATTTGATAATTCATATCCATTTGTGC
>LUPB01000019.1 GCA_001627235.1 Nitrosopelagicus sp. REDSEA-S31_B2
GTTTTTGTACTAGCCACAAATCGGTTATAAAGTAATTAGTAATATTTTGAGTGTGGGTCTGAAACGATATCTAGTCACAAGAGGAATTACGATGTTTGGAGTATTAATGATAACATTACTACTTACAATTTCATTAGTTGGCTCAAATATGGATACCATCTTAAAACAAGGAGTAATTTATCAAGTAAGAGCAGAGATTACAGAAAATACTACAATTGCACAAGGATTCAATGATCCAGAAGAATTTGAGAAATTTGTTCAGCAAAAAATTGACGAAAGAATAAAGACACTGGGATTAGATACGCCATGGTATTCTCCACAAAGGCTTGGGTATACAATGTATAAAATTATAATTTTAGATTTTGGCAATGCAACTTTTTTGACAAGTGATTCAGGTTCATCAAATGTAGGAGAAATTATTTTTGAAAAAATGCCAAAAACAGTTCTACTATTTACTACTGCAACAATAATTATTTCAATAATTGGTATTTTGTTAGGAGCAGCGTCTAGTAATAAAATTGGTTCGGTAACAGATAGAATAACATCGACGTTTGCGGTGATCAGCAGTAGTTTCCCAGTATGGTGGATTGGAATGTTGATGATTTTTGTATTTGCGTTTGTATGGCAAATATTTCCTGCTAGAGCAACTCCAAGCATTGAGCCTGATGACCCAGGATACATCTTAGCTTTACTCTACCATATGGCACTGCCAGTAATTACAATTGTTCTGATTGGATTTGGAGCATGGGCATATCTTGTAAGGAACTTTATGGTGGGAATAATGCAAGAAGATTTTATCAATGCCAAAAAAACTATCGGTATTTCTAAAAAGAAGATAGTTTACAGTCATGCATTAAGAAATGCTGCACCGCCAATTGTCACTATACTTGCACTAAGCTTGTCAGGTTCATTAGGAGGAGCCATAATTACAGAAGCAGTTTTTGATTGGCCAGGAATGGGAAGATTATACTTTGAAGCAATTAGTGTGATGGATCTTCCAGTAATTATTGGTGCCACATACATTTTGACAGTATTGTTTTTGATCAGCATATTCATTGCAGATTTGTTATACGGATATTTTGACCCACGTGTGAGGACAGCAAGTTGAGTAGTGTATCTACAGACGAAATTAAGAAAGAATTCCTGAAAAGCAAATTAGGACTAGTGGGAATTTTCATACTGTCAGGATTAATCATCATATCAATTACAACAATGATGGTTATACCTGCATCTACATTTCAAGACTGGAATAATCCAGAAAAATGGATTTCATATCCAAAAACGTCAGTCCCAATTTGGGTGAATTTAATTTCGGCAGAAAAAATTCCAGAGCATAAAATCATTGATGCAGAGATTAATGTCGTGGAAAATGGAGACATAGTTCTTGTTTCACAACAATTTGGAGTGTTTTTTGACTATGATGATTACCCAAGTGATTTTATTTTTGAGACTAAAACAAAATATTCAAACTCGCATCTAGTAGAAATCAAAGTTATTCAACCTGACGGCAATATACTAGAACTTTTATCTACATCACTCCCATATTCAGAAACTGAAACAATTCACAATCAAAGATATTTTTCAACAGACAATATGCTGAAAAAGAATCTAAATTTACAGCTAGAAAAATTTGATCTTTCAAAAGATGTTACAGAAATAGTATTTTCGCAAAAAAATGATAGTCAAGTACAAAAAGGAAATTATGTTTTTATGATTAACACTTACGGAGTTTCACAATCTGTAGAGATATTAGAATCAAAAATGATTCTAGGAGGAAAAGCATTTGGAATCATGGGCACAGATGAACTTCGTAGAGATTTAGCAATTGGATTGTTATGGGGAATGCCACTTGCACTGGTCATAGGAATTTCGGTTTCAATTGGTTCAGTCGTGGTGGGATTAATCTATGGAGTGTATTCAGGATACAAAGGAAAAAAGACAGACGAGGTGATGATGAGTCGTGGTGGGATTAATCTATGGAGTGTATTCAGGATACAAAGGAAAAAAGACAGACGAGGTGATGATGCGGTTCAATGATGTCATTTACGCATTACCTGCACTACCATTTCTAATTATTTTGGCAGTTACAATAAGCAATAGTATATTTTTGATGATAGGATTTCTTATGATTTTTAGCTGGGTAGGAATTGCCAAAGTTTCACGAAGCATGTCATTACAGATTAAGACAAGACAATATGTAGAAGCAGCAAAAATAATGGGTCAAAAAGACTCTAAAATAATTTTCAGACATATTTTACCGCAGTTATTACCATATGCATTTGCAAGTATTGCAATTTCAGTTCCTGCTGCAATCACAACAGAGGCAGGATTAAGTTTTCTTGGTTTAGGTGATCCATCATTTCCAACATGGGGACAAATTTTACATGATGCCAATACTTATGGAGCTGCTGCTCAAGGATTTTGGTGGTGGATTGTTCCACCAGGAATTTTGATTGCCATTACTGGCCTGGCTTTTGTGTTTATTGGGAATGCGTTAGATAGTATTGTTAATCCAAAATTAAAGAGGTAGTTATTCAGATAGAGAAAATTTTCTAATCAAATCAATTGATTTATCATTT
>LUPB01000002.1 GCA_001627235.1 Nitrosopelagicus sp. REDSEA-S31_B2
TGCTTCTAAAGCAAATTCATTCATTTTTTCAATACTTGTCATAATCTTACCTTTGATTGGCTTTTTGATATCTATGGCATCTTGTGCCAAAGTAACTGCATGGTCTCCAATCCTTTCAATATTTTTCACAATGACACGATATCCCAAACAATCTCTGGCATTTTTGAAACCCATTTCTTCTAACATGTGGTCATTTTGAATTGCAATTGTTAATTGTCTGATTATGTAAAAGCCAAATCTGTCTACATCGTCATCTGAATTGATGACTTCTTGTGCTAGTTCATCATTTCCTTCTTTGAGAGATAATAGAGCATCAGTTTGCATGGATTTTGCCATAGATAGCATTCTTTTGAATGCTCCATCAACTGATAATTCTACTAGATTAATCAATACTTGAATGGTTATTCCATCTGTTGAATCTGCTGTGATTTCTGAGCCCATCAAAACTTTCTTGACGGCATTTCGAATTGCAATTCTATGAGTTGGTGAAATTCTAGTTCCTGTTTTTGGTTTGACATTAATGGTTTTAGAATTCAAAAAGTACAAAGCTATGAGTTTTCTTACAATAGCAGATTTTTCATCGTCAGGTGAAATTATGAGATTGGAAGTTTCATCTCCAGAAGATTTTGACAAATTTACTGGTTTGACTTCTAAAACTGTACTTCCATTTCTCCCGACTGTTACTTGGTCTCCTTGTTTTAGACCTTGGTCTTTTATCCAGTCTTTTGGTAATGAAACAATGTAAGATGATTTTCCGGTAAACTGGATTTTTCTAATCTGGTCTTTATCTCCCATAACCGGCTATACTATATAGAATTATTAAATATATGGTTTTTTTTATAAAACAAGGCTTTTTTTGCGATCTACTGTTTTTATCGAAAAAAGTATCATTTTGGCCTATTTTTCCTCACGAAATGATACTTTTTGTATCATTTTTCACTCAGACTAATATTTCCGAAATATATCTCTGAATCATGGACAAGTTTGAAAAAATATCCCATACTGTAGATGCTCTTTATGGTGTTGGTGTCTCAAAACAAATTCCAAAAGATATTGATTTCAAATTCTCAAAAAAGACTGGTAGAATTAGAGCCGTCTATCACAATGATCTTTTACTGTTTACTCCAAGGACCGATGGTGGAATTGCTATGTCGATTTATTGTGCTGAACTCTTTTCAAAAAACAAGAAATTTGCAAATGATTATTGTATAGAAGTTGATGCTGAATCAAAGCCATTTGTTGAACAGGGAAAATCCGTATTTTGTCAACATGTCAAAAAATGTGGCTCTAAGATAGAAATCGGCTCAGATGTGCCTATTTTCTTCAAAAAACAGATAATCGCTGTAGGAAAATCGATTCTTTCTTCAAATATGATAAAATCTCAGTCTAGGGGTATGGCTGTGAGAATTCGAGATAGTTTAAAATCTCAGAATGATGGAGGTCAATCATAATGATGGGTGGACGTGGCGGAAATCGTCAAATGAGAAGAATGATGGATTGCCAACAGGCAAATGTTGATGAAGAAACAGCAAAAAACGCACTAAATGATGCTGAAGGCGATCTGGCAAGAGCGATCTTAATGCTGACCACAAATTGAAGATTTTAATAATGGAATACGAGGTTTAAATCAAAATGAGTCAAAAAGTTGATGGAATTATCGGTTCATTGTCTGAGCTAGAATCTGATATTGATTCAGTAAATCTTAGTTTGGCTGAAATGAAAAAATCACTAAATTCCATTGCTCAAAGAGAGATTGATTCACTCTTAGAACAGACCAAAAAAATGGCTAATTCTGAAGCAGAATCTATGATTTCTGAGGCAAAATCAAAGGCTGAATCTGAATCCCAAAAGATTACCCAAGATGGAGAGGCTAACGTTGCCGAAATTCAGCAAAAAATTGACTCTAATTTTGATTCTGCAGTAGATAATGCAGTATCCACAATTCTAAAATCCTAATTTTTCAGTTCTCTTATCTTCACAGTTCATGATTCAAAGCAATTTTTGACCCAAAATGTAGTAAATTTATGCCCAAAAGTACTAAATTTATCCTGAACATACTCAAAATATCACTCGTATAGAAAATGCTAAAATTGGAATCGCCACCGAGTATGGCAAACCCTACTTCAAACTATCCAAAATTTTCAAAGAACTAGATATTCCATTTGACTCAATACTTCCACGTGAAATTGATGACTTTGATGGTGACTTGATAGTGACTACTGAAAAGGAGGCTCCAAACCAGCCCTCAATTCCAATGCTATTTGATGAAATTCTAAGTAAGGATCCTATTGTTGTCAAAGGCATAATCACAAAAATGCTCAATTCTCAAACTAACTCATCAAAGCTAGTTTTAGGAATAGATCCTGGAGAAAGAATTGGTGTATCTGTAACATACCTTGAAAATCACATTGCACGAGCATTCTTTGTTTCAATAGACAAGTTAATTCCGTATCTGATCACCATTATGGCCGAATTACCTGCTGCTAGAAAAATTATTAAAATTGGCAATGGCGATATGAAAACTGCCACAAAAATTCTTCAAATGATGAATCTGAAATTTTGCTCAAAGTTTGAAATTGAGTTTGTTGATGAATCTAGTACTTCATTAAAAATTAAAAATTATAATCAACGTGGAAAAAGAGACATGCTTTCTGCCCAATTCATTTCTCAAAGAAATGGAATTGCAAAATCTGTTCTTCCACTTTCAATAATTGGCTAGTTCTAATTTTGTGGACTTAGCACTATTCTCAAAAAAAACCAAAGATATTTATAGATATTTTCAATTTTTTTGAAATTGATCAGATTTTAAATATAAATCAATAAAAAATTTACAAGAAAAATCTCTTTTTTTGTAAAAAATCACTAGATCTGTTTTATATAGTTGTAAATTCTACAATATATGCAAACAAAATGACATGTAAAGGAATCTGTTCTAGATACAAAGCACAAAAACCAGTAGGAACTGGTCGTTATGCATCTGGTCAAAGACGATGTCAGATCTGTGAAATCTTCATTAATTGGGAAGGACTTTGGTGCCCATGTTGTGGTTACCGATTAAGAACTAAACCACGTAACTTGAAGTACAAAGCAAAACTCAGAGCACGAGTTGAAGCTGACGCAGCATCTCTAAAAGCCCAAACTGTTGAAGCACCACAAGTGGCAACAGTTGCAGCATCATCATCTGATTTTGTTAAAACAACATTAGAAACTGCTGTTGCTGAAGGATGGACAAAGACAAAGACCGTTGAAGAACTCAGAAAATCTGAAGAACGCATGACCATCAAAAAAGCAAGAGATCTAGTCAAAGAAGCATTCGACGCAAAGTCTGAACCGATAGCAATAAAGGCATAATTGAAAAAGTCTTTTTGTGGAAACCGGTTATAATACAAAGACAATTGCATACGAGAATCGTACTTTCCTAGTTAATATGCTAAATTTTGAAAATGGTACAATTGTCTCAATCACTGAGAATTCTCAAAAGATTGGTCCCATGTTAATATCGATAAACTCTGGACCTGTCCCTTCAACTTCTATTATCATTCCCACAAAATCTGAGGAATTATTTTTGAAACTATTATCACAGAAAATCTCATTATTCATGAAAGGAATTTGTCTTGTCACAGCAAATTTTGAAAAACCATTGGATAGTGAAACTACAAAACAATTAATGCATGAAATTATGGGAGAAATTCAACAATGACAGGCGATCTTCGTGAATATATTTCCAAATTAAAAAAATCTAAAGAAATCAAAATCATCAAGAAAAAGGTTTCAACAAAATTTGAAATTGCAGGAATTACTGCAAAAGCTGACGGGACATCTGCCTTACTTTTTCAAAATATCAAACAAAACAATTTCAACTTAGTTAGCAATTTGGTAGGCCCCCGAAAGAGATTTGCTTTAGCAGTTAATTCAAAAGAAAATAAAATTCATGAATCAATTTTCACTTCAATCAAAAATGCAAAAAAACCTAAAATCATAAACAATGGTAAATTCTTTGAAAATGGCTCAAAAGATTTATCTGAACTTCCAATTGTTACACATTTTGAAAAAGAATCCGGTCCATTCATCACATCTGCTATCGTTTATTCTCAAAACCATGAATTCAAAACACAGAATTCTGCATTTCATAGATTGATGCCTGTTGATAAAACACATTTTTCAATTCGAATGGTTGAGGGTCGTCATTCTCACCGAAACTTTATGAATGCAAAAGAACATGGAGAAGACCTCAAAGTTGCAATTACTGTAGGTGTCCATCCTGCAATATCCATAGCCGGTGCATATCAAGCAGATTGGGGTAAAGATGAATTACATATCGCAAATTCATTATTAGGAAATAAACTCACACTTTCAAAATGTCCATATTCTGGAATGCATGTTCCATCTGGAACTGAGATTGTCATGGAAGGTAAAATTCTACAAGACAAGACTGACAAGGAATGGATGGTTGAAATGCTCCGTACATATGACCATCCTAGAGAACAGCCTCTCTTTGAATTAGAAAAAATGTACTACCGAAATAATCCGATATTCCATGATATATTGTCTGGGTATGGTGAACACCATCTGCTCATGGGAATGCCAATAGAGTCAAAACTAAATGGAATAATTAAGAAAAAATTCCCTTCAACAAAACAAGTCATTTTATCAAACGGAGGCTCACATTGGCTTCACGCTGTAGCACAAATTTCCAAAAAACCTTCTACAAATGTAAAAAAAATAATTAATGAAATTTTTGCATCTCATCGCTCTCTGAAAATGGTTACTGTTGTTGATGATGATATTGAACCTTCAGATTCTGAACAGGTAGAATATGCAATGGCAACAAGATTTCAGGCAGACAAAGATATTGTACTGATAAAAAATGTTCGTGGTTCTAGCTTGGATCCTTCTAGTGATCAGAAAAAGCTAAAAACTGCTAAACTTGGAATTGATGCAACACGCCCACTAGATAAAAGAAAAGAAGGATTTGAAATTGCAAAAATTCCAAAACTTGATAAAATCTCTTTAGACAATTATTAACAAAATGAAAGCTCTGGTCTATGAAAAATATGCAGAAAATAATGATTTTGAATCAGTGTTACAATTAAAAGAAGTTCCTGATCCAACTCCAAAATCAAATGAAGTATTATTTCGTGTGAAAGCTGCTGCATTGAATTATGATGATATCTGGGGAATGCGAGGAAAACCGCTAGCTGTTCCTTTACCCCATATTTCTGGTACTGATGCAGCAGGTGAAGTAATTGCAGTTGGTGAAGATGTAAAAAATTTCAAAGTTGGTGACAGAGTTGTTTCACATGGAAACATGTCTTGCCGAGTTTGTTCAAGATGTACATCTGGACGAGAATATGATTGTAAAAAAAGAATAATCTGGGGATTTCAAACAGGTCCTCTTTGGGGAGGATATTGCGAAATTGCTCATCTGCCAGAAATTAACGTAATGAAAATTCCAGATTCAATTTCCTATGAAGACGCAGCTGCTGCATCCATGACATTATTGACTTCTTGGCATATGTTGGTTGGTAGAGCCAAGATAAAACCTGGTCAAATTGTTCTTGTTATGGGTGGAAGCTCTGGAGTTGGAATCTTTGGAATTCAAATTGCAAAATTGTATGGTTGTACAGTGATTGCAACTGCAAGTCCTGAAAAACTAGGACAGCTTAAAGAACTTGGTGCAGATTATGCTGTAGATCATAGAAAAGAAGACTGGCACAAAGAAGTCTACAAAATATCAAAAGAACTTGCAAAAACAAAAGACGGTATACCTGGAATTGATGTGATCTTTGAGCATATTGGTGGTTCCCATTTTAATAAAGAATTGACACTTTTGAAATATGGTGCAACAATGGTGACTACTGGTGCAACAACAGGTTATGACGTTCCTGCAGATTTACGACACATATTCTTCAAAGGAATTAACATTTTAGGCTCGACCCAAGGAACTAGAGCCGAATTAGAAGAAGGATTCTATTGGATGGGTAAAGGCAAAATTAAGGTCATCATTGATTCAATTTTTACATTTGAAAATGCAGTTGAGGCTCATAACAAAATGCTAAATGGAAAAGGACTTGTTGGAAAAATAATTCTCAAACCTGAGTAATATTATTTTTTATTATATTTATTCTGAAAAATTTGTTTCAATGATTCATCTGAGTACCATAAGCCATGTACATCATCCATATGCTTGCCAAACTCTCTCATAACATATTCACTATCTTCACCTTTTGCAACAAAATCACAATCATAGCCATAATCCTTACAGGCTAGCTCGTAAGTCATAGTTCTTTCATTATTGCGGGTTAAAAAAGTGATTCGGTATCTACAGTGCAGAATCAACCATCAATGCAATAAATAACACTGCAAGGTATGGACTTGAAAATTTGAATAATACCCATGATGCCTTTTCAGTTGGTTTTGAGACAACCCATGCACTAAGTACTACCATTAGTATTCCTGATGCTATTGCTGTGTACAAGTACACGTCACCCATTACCGGTTCCCCAGTATCTGTTGTCAAAAAGAATGGAACCACACTGAATACTACCATCATGACTGTTGTTGCAGCAATTACTCTTGCTGACGTTTTCTCAGATAACACTGCAGTTAGCATTGGAACATTTACTTTCTGATAATCGTCTCTAAAGTGTAATGTTAGTGCCCAAATGTGCATTGGGATCCAAATGAATACTAAACCTGCCATGATTAATCCAAAGTCCCATAAACCGGTTAGTGTTACTGCTGCATAACCAATCATTGCCGGTGCACCACCAGAAAATCCTCCCAGTATAATGTTTAATTGACTTTTTCTTTTTAATGCGTGGCTGTAAATCAAAATATTATCTGCTAAACCAAATACCATAAAGATTCCACACCATACTCCATTCCAAAATGATGTTGTAAATGCAATTCCAAATGCACAAGCAATTGATATTGCTGCTAAAACTAATCCAAAGTCTCTTGCTTTCTCAGCTGGAAAAATTCTCTTACTTGGAATTGGTCTTCCCTTTGTTCTCTCCATAACCTCGTCAATATCTCTGTCATGATAATTTGTCAGAGTATTTGCTGATGCTGATCCTGCAGCAACTCCAAATAGCATCAAAGCCCAAGTTGCAATTGAAATTTCAATATTATAGATATTTGATGCAGTAATTGCAGTTCCAAATGCTGTGAAAACTAAAAGATACCAAATCTTTGGTTTTGTCAGCTCATAATACGTCTTAATTTTGATTTTTGTTGTAGTTTCCTGCATGCGGTTTCTTTTCTCCAGAAAAATAAATATCACTCGTTTACTATGGCATGTAAGGCATAGATTTTGTCCTTCTTTTCATCTCAATGAAGCTTTCAGAGCCTAAAATACCTTCAATCTTGCCGATCTTTTCTGAAACTACTTTATGCATGTCATTTAGGGATCTTGCATACATTGTAACCATTATATCAAATCTACCTGTAACCTCTGAAATTTCTCTCACTCCGTCAATTTTGAATAATTCATCAATTATCGTATCTCGTCTTTTGGAATCCATGTTTATTCCTGTAACTGATTTTACCGAATATCCTAATTCTTTGTCATTAACATCAATTGTATATCTGTGAATTAATTTTTGTTTTAAGAGACGTTTAATCCTGCTATAAACTACTGATGAATTGATGTTTATTTTCTCAGAAAGTTTTGGAACTGAAATTGATGCATCATTACTTAACTCTGAAAGAATTTTTAAATCAAGATCATCAACTTTAGCCATTTAATTCACCGGCATTTTAGAAATTAATACCATTAATAAAGATATTATTGAAAATTTTCTAAAATTCTAGACTAAATTTTCTCTTTTTTGTATAACATCTCTGCTAACAAAACTGCACCCTTTGCCGAACCCATTTTTTTGTTATGTGAAAACAGCATGTATTTGAGTCCCTTATCAAACAACTCTTCTTTTTCTACTCTTCCAATTGATGTTGTCATTCCATCTCCAACTTCTCTTTCCATTCTAGGTTGTGGTCTTGTTGGATCATCATGAAATGCATAATATTCTTTTGGTGCTGAAGGTAATCCTTCTACAGAGATCTCTTTGTTGTATTGATTGTAGGTATCTTTTGCATTGCTAGGATCAATATCTTTCTCAGTTTCGACAAATACTGATTCTGTATGTCCATCAATTACAGGAACTCTTGTACAAGTACAACTTACTTTGATATCGGCATCTTCAATCTTACCATCTTTTAGTTTTCCAAGAATCTTTCTAGTTTCAATCTTAACTTTATTTTCTTCTTTTGGTATGTATGGTAAAATATTATCAGTGATTCCCATTGCAGATACTCCGGTTTTACCTCCACCAGAAATTGCTTGCATTGAGGTCATCATGACTTTCTTTGCTCCATATTTTTCAAATAACGGTTTTAATGTAATTGCAAGTCCAGTTGTTGTACAATTTGGAAGTGGTGCAACCCATCCTTTCCAGTCTCTATTTTTCTTTTGAGTCTCCAATAACTCTGCTTGTTCATCATTAATTCCTGGAATTAAGATTGGAACATCTTCCTCATATCTGTAAGCTGATGATGTTGAAATAACTGGTAAATCTTTGGCAAACTTTGTTTCAATATCTCTTGCAGCTTGAGATTCAACTGCTGAAAAAATCAAGTCTAATTCCTGAACATTTATCTCATCTATGGTTAAAACTTTCATACTTTTGATGTATTCTGGAATTTCTCCTCCTACATCCCATGCAATAATGCCGCTTGCATCTCTAATTGCATCAAGGTACATTTTTCCAGCTGAGCGTTCAGATGCAGCAATCTGAGTAACCTCAAACCATGGATGGTTGTTTAATGATTGAACAAATTCCTGTCCAACTGAACCTGTTACTCCAATTATGGCTACTCTTTTTTTCATAGATTAAATCAGGCAATTTTCAGTTAATATTCCTTTAGAAAAAACCAAAAGAATACTATACTGAATTACTTTATTTCATATATTGAAAATTAATCCAAACCCAAACGCCAAATCTCATTTTCCAGCATCTCATGGTGGACTATTTTCTGTCAAAAATAACACTGAAAAAACAATTGATTTTAGTTCAAACGTTAATCCATTAGGGTGTCATCCAGGTGTGAAAAAATATCTCAAAAAACATCTTGATCAAATTGATATTTATCCTGATTCTGAATCAACAAAACTACGCTCAAATCTAAAATGGTTTACTGGACTTAATACATCACAAATATTGGTCGGAAATGGTGCCACCGAAATCATCTATAATTTCTGTAGCGTGTTTGTAAGTAAAAAAACCAAAGTCTTGATTCCTTGTCCTACGTTTTCTGAATATGAAAAAGCTGTAAAATTCTATGGAGGAAAAACCTCACTCTTCAAATCTCTAAATCTTAATGATGATCTACCACAATTTTTATCCAAAATACCTTCTAATGGAATAGTATTTGTTTGCAATCCAAATAATCCTACAGGTGAATTATTATCAAAAAAATCAATTGAACACATTGTCAAAACTGCACAAAAAAAATCAACACTGGTATTTGTTGATGAGACATTTATCGAACTTGTACCTGATTCAAATCCATCTCTTGTAAAAAATATAAAATCATATGAAAATTTATTCATCTTACGTTCATTCACAAAATCATTTGGTTTAGCTGGATTACGTATTGGCTATGGTTTAGGAAGCAAAAAAATTATTGAAATATTACAAAGAGTAAAAATTCCATGGAATGTAAATTATCTGGCACAATCTGCTGCAAGTGCAGCTCTATGCTACTCTGATTTTCTAGAAAAATCAAGAAAAAATATTAAAAAAGAAAATTCATTTTTGATGAATTCTCTATCAAAATTTCAATGGTTGACTTGTTTTCAATCATCAACAAATTTCATATTGATTAAAACAAAAATTAATTCAAAGCTTTTACAAAAAAAACTTCTTAAAAAAAATATTCTGATTAGAGATTGTAGTACATTTTGTGGATTAAATGAAAATTTTATACGAATTGCAGTAAAAAATAGAGCTCAAAACAAATTATTGCTAAAAGCATTAGGTGAGATAAAATGGTAAAATCATTGATGATACAAGGAACCTCATCTGGTGCAGGCAAAACAATTCTTGTTACTGCTCTTTGTAGAATTTTTTCTGATATGGGTTATACTGTTTCTCCATTCAAAGCTCAAAATATGTCAAATTTTTCTTATACTGGAAAAAATTTTGAAATATCTAGAGCTCAAGCAATTCAAGCAGTCGCTGCACGAACAGAAATAACTCCATTACAAAACCCAATATTACTAAAACCTCTAGGAAACTATCGTAGTTCTGTGTTTATTGATGGAAAATTCTTCAAAAAAATGCATGCTAGTGATTATTATGAGAACTTTGTTCTAAAAGATGGTCTTAAAAAATCCATGAGTTCGTTTAAGAAATTATCTGAGTCTCATGAAATCATATTTTTAGAGGGTGCAGGATCTCCTGCTGAAATTAATTTACAAAAATATGATATTACTAACATGAAAATGGCAAAGAAAACAAAATCTCCTGTATTGCTTGTAACAGACATTGAAAGAGGTGGTTCATTTGCAAGTATTGTTGGCACGATGGAATTAATAGAAAAAAAATATGTTGAACTTGTTCAGGGATTTATCATAAACAAATTTCGAGGTGACATTGAAATTTTGAAACCTGGATACAAAAAATTACGAGAAAAAACCGGATTACCTGTATTGGGCACAATTCCCATGACAAAATTTGAAATCCCAGATGAGGATTCCATAGGTAACTCTTCTAAAAACCTGAATTGGACTCCGTCCAATGTAAAAAAATTAGATAAGGAAATAAACAAAATTGCCAAAGTTGTAAAGTCAAGTCTTAATATTCGTAAAGTGGAGAAACTTTTGAAATGATTCTAGAATCAATTGCTGTTATTGGCTTTGCAATTCTACTAGATCTAGTTTTTGGTGATCCAAGAAATCGTTATCATCCTACTGCATGGATTGGAAATCTAATTGGAATTATAACTACACGTATGAAAAATCAAAATAATTCACTAGAAAAATTAGGTGGGATTTTTATTGTTTTAATTCCTGTTTCTATATCTTGTATTATTTTGACTGGTTTACAATCAAGTATTGATTTAATTAATTTTGAATTGTTATACATTATTCTTTCAGTAGTAGCATTTGCTATTTTATTCAAATTAACGATTGCAATTAGAGGAATGCAAACTCATGCATTAGATATTCTAGATGCTGTTCAAAAAGATGATCTCACTTTAGCAAGAAAAAATCTTTCAATGATAGTTAAAAGAAATACAAAAGATCTAGATAAGAAGCATATTTTGTCAGGAACACTAGAAAGTCTAAGTGAAAATATTGTAGATGGAATAACTGGACCAATGTTTTATTTTGCTTTATTTGGTTTACCTGGTGCATTTGTATATCGTATTGTGAATACTATTGATTCTATGGTTGGTTACAAGACAGAAATGTTCAACAATCTAGGCTGGTTTGGTGCAAACTGTGATAACATTCTAAATTATATTCCCTCAAGATTGACAGGTCTAACTATGGTACTTGGTTCTATGATGCTAGGTCATGATTGGAGAAATTGTTATACAATATTCAAACGAGATGGTAAAAAAACTGATAGCCCAAATGCAGGATATCCTATGGCTGCCCTTGCAGGTGCATTAGGAACCAAACTTGAAAAAATTGAACATTATTCCTTGGGCACTGATATCCAAGAAATCACTTCACAAAAAGTAAAAGAAGCAATCACTTTGATGAAAGTAACATCATTACTATTCTTTGGAATTGTTTCAATTCCTATCATCTTGTTCATTTCACTACTGGAGTCGATTTTAATTGCTTAAACAAATTGGTTCTATCTTTTCATTTCTGACAATAATTCCAACGTCAAATTCTAATCTCGATTCTATTGCAAAAAACATGTATCTTTTTCCAATTGTCGGAATTGTAATTGGTCTTGTCATTGGAAGTTTAGGTTATGGATTATCTCTATATCTTGAACCACTTGTTGTATCTTTAGTAGTAGTTGCTTCTTTGGCAGTGATTACGGGAATTCATCATACTGATGGTCTTGCTGATTTTGCAGATGGTTTAATGACTAAAGGCTCAAAAGAAAAGAAACGCAAAGCAATGAAAGACCTCTCTGTAGGTTCTGCAGGTATTTTCTCAATAGTATTGTATGCAATTGGTGTTATCATTGCATTATCGCTTAGTAGTGGAATGGAACTTTTCAAGATAATCTTACTCAGTGAAATTATGGCAAAATTTTCAATGGTTTTGATGGCAGGATTAGGAAATTCTGCTGCTATAGGCTCAAACTCTCCTTTCATGGACTCGATGAAGGACAAAAAACGTTTGTTGGTAGCTGGAATAATCACAATTATTCCATTTATCATAATAGGCGAAATGAATGGATTCATTGTTTTTGCAGCAGGCATAGTACTCACAATGTTTTTGGTTGGATTGTCTACTCGTAGCTTTGGAGGAATTACAGGTGATGTAATGGGTGCTAGTAATGAATTAACAAGACTCTCTTCATTATTGATTTTTGTTTCATTATGATTGGTCTAGTAATGGCTGGTGGTAAAGGAACCAGAATGAAAAGTAATGAAGAAAAACTATTACTACCCTACAAACAACCTCTGGTCTTACATGTCATTGATGCATTAAAAAATTCAAATTGTTTTGAAAAGATAATTGCAGCAACAAGCCCTAATTCCCCTCAAACTAAGAACATTTTAGTTGAAAATAATATCACAATAATTGAAACTTCTGGTGAAGGTTTTGTCACAGATCTAAATAATATTTTAAAACAATTGGACGATTTTGTTTTAGTTTCTTCTGGGGATCTACCTTTGTTGGATGGAGATATTATAAAACAAATTATTGATAATGTTAATCATGATAAAACGTGGACTAGCATAGTAACCACAAAATCTTTTCAAAATTCATTAAATCTAGAACCTGAATGCATTAGTACATTAAATGATGAAGATTATGCACATACTGGAATATCAATTGTTAATGCAAGCAAAATTAGTAATTTGGATACTATAGAAGAGGATTATCTTATCATTGATGATAAACGTGTATGTTTCAATATCAATACAAAAAATGAATATGACTTACTCGGTAGTATCTAATATTTTTCCATTTATCTGAGCAATTGAACCAGTTGCTTTTGATAAAACATTTCCGCAGGAATTACAGATTACTTGTGTTGAACTGTGAGAATAAACTATTTGTTCTTCTTCACATTCGTGACATTTTACTTTGTTAAATTTACTATTTGGTTCTGGAACCAATACGTGATCTTTTTTCATACTGCAACCAACTCGAATTTCCTAATTCTTATTCCTTTATTCATCATTTTCTTTTTACATGTAGTGCATGTTTCAATTAGTGTAACTTTCTTAGTAGTTTTAGCAGGTTTTGCAAGTTTTGGGAATTTCTGTCCACCATATCCCTTTTTTCTTAAAGCATGTCTTCTTTCTCCTGCTGCCGAACCTCTTCTTTTTCCTGCCTTGTAAATTGAGACTTTCATTGTCTGGTGACTTTTACATTTTGGACAATATGCTCTTTTTTCTTTCGGCAAATTCATAGTATTTTGCCTCGCTGACCGTAATTTAAACATCGCTTCAATGTATAATAATATCTGAGGCTATCGTGTCATATGCATTCAAAATTTTCATCAGTATTTGCTGAAATAAACTCCGTTGCTATTGGTGACAATCATGCAGATCTAATATTAGAAAATTGTTCTTTAATCAATGTCTATACAAATGAAATTCAAGAAAAAATTCAGATATCAATAAAGAATGATCGGATTGCATTTGTCGGCCAAGATGCATCTCATACACGTGGTCCAAAAACCAAAATTTTAGATGTAAAAAACAAGCATGTTTGTCCTAGTTTTGTTGATCCTCACATACACATTGATCATTTTCTAACGCCTGTGGAATTTATAAAAAAATCATTACTTTGTGGGGTGACATCACTTTTTCCAGATTCTATTGATATTGTAAGTGTAGGCGGTTACAAAGGATTTAGAGAATTTTTAAAACAAACAGAAAATCTCCCGATGCGATTTTTCCATACAATTCCTGGTGGTCTACCCGTTGATAGAAAATTTAGCCACGGAAAAACTCTTACACTTCAAGAAGAAAAACAGGCAATTGGATTACCATCAATAGTAGGATTAGGTGAAGTCTTTGCTTGGACAAAAGTTACCAAACGTGATACTAAGACTATAAAATCATTAAAACAAATGCATGAAAATCATTGCATAATTAACGGACATACTGCTGGGGCTAGTGGCAAAAAACTAAACTCATACATCTCATCAGGAATATTTTCTTGCCATGAACCAATAAACTTTGATCAAGTTTTAGAAAGATTACGTCTTGGAATGTGGATAATGATTCGTGAAGGTTCAATTAGACGAGATTTGAAAGAAATAGTTCCTCTTGTATTGTCACATGGAACATACAAAAATCGTTTAATGTTTTGTTCTGATGGATTAGATCCTTCTGACATATCTAACATTGGTCACATTGATCATTGTGTAAGAGAATCAATCAAACTTGGTATGAATCCAATTGATGCAATATCTATGGCATCAAAAAATTGTTTTGATTATTACAAGATGGGAAATGAAATTGGAGGAATAGGACCTGGAAAAATTGCTGATATGTTAATTCTTGACGATTATAAAAAAATTAAAATCAACAAAGTGATTCTTGGTGGGAAGATTGTTGTTTCGGATGGAAAAATTTTAGCAAAAATTTCTTCACCAAAAATTCCTACTTGGATTACAAAAACGGTCAAACTTCCTAAAGTTACTCCAAAAACTTTTGAAATAAGATCAAAAAACAACACTGAATCTGTAAATCTTATATCAATGAAAACTGAAATTGTTACAAAAAAATCTAACACAGACTTGAATGTAGAAAATTCCAACGTTGTTGCCTCATATGATAAAGATGTATGGAAAGTTGCTGCTCTTGATAGAACTTTTGGAAGTAAAACCAAGACTGTAGGATTCTTGGAGAACTTTGGTGCAGATGTAGGTGCCTTTGCGTCTACCTGGAGTTTTCATGAAAATGATATGATTGTTATTGGTTCTAATGAAAAAGACATGGCTGATGCAGTAAACAAACTTACAAAATCTCAAGGTGGAATAATTGTTGTTAAAAACGGGAAAACCTTGGCATCATTGCCATTCCAAATGGGAGGAATAATCTCAACTGATCCGATTGATAAGGTTACAAAGAACTTTGAAAAAATCAATGATGTTTTGCTAGATGCTGGATGTAAATTCAACAAACCTCATCTGATTCCTTTGTTTCTGCCTTTTCTTGCATTGCCTGATATACGAATATTGTATAGTGGTATAGTGGATGTAAAGTCTAGAGAATATTTGCCTACGATCCAGCCGAAATTATAAAAAGGGGACTGGAGGAAAAAAATCCGTGGCCTCAATACAACAAACACCAAATGGACCTGTTTTAGTCCTAAAGGAAAGCGCTTTACAGGAAAAAGGTAAAGATGCTCAAAAAAACAATATCATGGCTGCAAAACTTGTTGCTGATATTGTAAAATCAAGTCTGGGTCCTCGTGGACTAGACAAAATGCTAGTTGATTCTCTAGGTGATGTTACAATTACAAATGATGGTGCAACAATTCTAAAAGAAATTGACGCACAGCATCCAGCTGCCAAAATGATGGTTGAGATTTCAAAAACCATTGACACTGAGGTTGGTGATGGAACCACATCTTCTGTAATATTTGCTGGAACACTTTTGGCAAAGGCTGAAGAACTACTCAAAAAAGACGTACATTCTTCAGTAATAATTGAAGGATTCCAAGCTGCATCTGAAAAAGCATTAGAAATTTTAGCTGAAATATCTAAGAAAATCTCTTCAGATGATAGAGAAAGTTTGTTAAAAATTGCAAGTACCAGCATGGAATCAAAATTAATTTCTGAAGATAGCGATTCACTTTCAAAAATTGTAGTTGACTCAGTTCTAAATATCACTGAAACAAAAGATGGCAACTCTACTGTTGACCTTGAAAATATCAAAGTAGAAAAGAAAGCAGGTGGTTCAATTCAAGATACTGCTTTGATTAAAGGAATTGTTTTAGACAAAGAAGTAGTTCATTCTGGAATGCCAACAAAAATTCAACATGCAAAGATTGCTTTGTTGAACACTGCAATGGAAATTGAAAAAACAGAGATGAGTGCAGAAATTAGAATTAATGATCCTACTCAAATGCAAATGTTCCTTGAAGAAGAAAATAGAATGATCAAAAGTATGGTAGACAAAATTCACTCAATTGGAGCTAACGTTGTAATCTGTCAGAAAGGAATTGATGACATGGCACAACACTTTTTGTCAAAACATGGAATTTTAGCAGTAAGACGTGTTAAAGAAAGTGACATGACCAAACTTGCAAAAGCAACTGGTGGAAGAATTACTTCAAACATTGATGATATTTCTGCAAATGATCTTGGTGCAGCAAATCTAGTTCAACAAAAGAAAGTTGAATCTGATAAATGGGTATTCATTGAAGGATGTAAAAATCCACAATCTGTAACATTACTAATTCGCGGTGGTTCACAAAGAGTAGTTGATGAAGTTGACCGCTCTATCCATGATTCACTTATGGTTGTAAAAGATGTAATTGAAAAACCAGAAATTGTTGCCGGTGGTGGTGCTCCTGAAGCCTTACTTGCAGCATTCTTGAAGGACTGGTCTGAAAGATTTGAAGGACGTCAACAATTAGCAATTAACAAATTTGCAGAAGCTCTAGAAATTATTCCATTAACCATATCCGAGAATGCAGGAATGGATCCAATTGATACAATGGTTAAACTTCGTGCAAAACAAAGCGAAGGTAAGAAATGGACCGGAATCAATGCAAAAGAAGGACGAGTTGCTGATATGCTATCTCAAAATATAGTTGAACCAGTTGTAGTTAAAGAACAAATTATCAAATCTGCAACTGAAGCTGCATCAATGATTCTAAGAATCGATGACGTAATAGCAATTTCTGGCGGTTCTGGCGGTGGCATGCCTCCTGGAATGCCTCCAATGGGATAAATTTCTAAAAAGCGGTTCTTAACAATAAAAAATCCTACATACAAAATGACAATTCTCGTAATGGTTGGCTATACCGGCAAAATTTTGTAGGCTGTTACTAGAACCGCTTTTCATATAATCATAAACTAATTTTTAGATATAAAATCCACTGAGAACTTATCTATTGTTCATTTTCTTCACATTACATGAATAAAATTGGTATTGATTTGGGGGGCACAAAAATTGAAGGAATCCTCACTGATGAAAATTTTCAAAGTATCACGAGAAAACGAATTCCAACAAACCAGCAAGATGGATATGAATCAATTTTAAACTCCATCAAAAACCTGATCCTACAACTTTCTGAAGAATCAACTGAAAAATTCTCCATAGGAATATGTACTCCTGGATCATTATCTCTTGATTCGGGTCTAATTAAAAATAGTAATACCCAATGTCTTATAGGAAAAGATCTAAAAAATGACCTGAAAAATTTACTGAACCAAGACTTATCAATTGAAAATGATGCAAATTGCTTTGCTTTAGCTGAAGCAAAATTAGGTGCAGGAAAAGATCAAAATCTTGTATTTGGAGTAATCATGGGTACTGGAGTTGGCGGTGGTATTATTATTGATGAAAAAATTCACTACGGTAGAACAAACATTGCGGGAGAATGGGGTCATCATTGTCTACATCTAGATGGAAACAATTGTTATGGAAAAAATCATTTCTTGATGATTTTGGTCTATCTCTTGCAAATGTCATAGATATCTTAGATCCCGATATCATAGTCCTTGGCGGTGGAGTTTCCAACATTGATTTTCTATATGATGAGGGAAAAAATTCTGTTTATGAGAAAGTATTCAGTGATGTTGTTGATACTCCAATTGTAAAAAATGAACTTGGTGATTCGGCAGGAGTTTTTGGTGCTTGTATGTTATGATTATTGTGGTTCGATTGTAGCAGGCGGTTTACTTGAGATTACATAAGAAACCCACGTCACTTCTTCAATTTCATTAGTAATTCTGTTACTTATTTTCTCTAAGACTCCATTTGGAAGTCTGGTCCAATCTGCAGTCATTGCATCAATTGAATCAACAACTCTAACTGTAACAATTCTTCCATATTTTCTCTCATCACCAACAACTCCTACTGCTTTATCGTCTCCAACTGCTGCATATGCTTGCCAGACTTTATCATAAACTCCTGCATCCCATAACTCTTCTTCCACAATTTTACTTGCTTTTCTACAAATTGATAGCTTTGACGGAGTAATATCGCCAATAATTCTCACAGATAATCCTGGTCCTGGGAATGGATGTCTTTTCAATAATTTCTCAGGCACACCCAATATTCTTGCAACATCTCTCACTTCATCCTTATACAATTCTCTTAATGGTTCTAAAATTTTGAGATTTAACCAATCAGGTAATCCGCCAACGTTGTGGTGAGATTTAATCACTGCTGCAGGTCCTTTTGATACTCCACTTTCAATTACATCCGGATACAATGTACCTTGTGCTAACCATTTGAATGGACCTTTTTGTTTTGCAAAGTCTGTAAATACCTGAATAAACTCTTCTCCTACAATTTTTCTTTTCTGTTCAGGATCTGTAACTCCTTTTAGTTTAGAAAGGAACTGTTCACTTGCATCTATCCTATGGAAATTTAACTCAAAATTATTCTTGAACATGTCTTCAATCTCCTCAGATTCATTTAATCTTAGTAATCCATTATCTACAAACACTCCAGTTAGTCTACTACCTATTGCTTTGTGAATTAATAATGCTGCAACTGTAGAGTCAATACCTCCACTCACTCCACATAAAACATTTCCATCAATTTCTGAGATTTCTTTCACTGTATTTTCTACAAATCCTTCCATTGTCCATTCCTGTTTTGCTTTACAAACATTAAGAACAAAATTTTTCAAAATATCTGTACCACGTTCAGTATGTACCACCTCTGGATGAAACTGAATCCCAAAAACTGTTCTCTCTGTATTTGCTATGGCCGCAGCATGTGAATTTTCTGTGTGTCCAATAACTTCAAAATTTGATGGAATTTCTTCTGCTTCATCACCATGACTCATCCATGCACGTATAGATTCTCCAATTCCATCTAAAAGTGCTGAATTCTTGTCCATAGATAGTAGAGATGAACCATATTCTTTGTTTGCTCTTTTTACTTTGCCTCCAAAGTTATTTACAATTAATTGATGTCCATAACAAATACCTAATAATGGTAAATCAAAGTTGAACAATTCTTCATCTGGCTTTGGTGCATCATCGTTATAGACACTAGATGGGCCTCCTGAAAAAATAATCCCTTTTGGATTCATCTTCTTTAACTCTTCGGGAGATATGTCATACGGAACTAATTCTGCATATACTGAAAATTCTCTTATTCTTCTACAGATTAAATGACTATACTGAGAACCAAAATCTAAAACAATTATTTTTTCCATTTTACTATTTCACTGAATTTTCTAACATTCTTGTAAGTGACCATGTTGCAGTATTGATTATTTCATCTAATCTTTCTTTTTGTCTGTAATTCTTAATTATTATCTCTCTAATTGATGGACCATTCTTGTTGATAATACAATCAATGACTGATCCTTCGTCAATTTTTCCATCTTTTACATCTACATTGTCTGTCTTTTTCATCTCCCCGATAATTCTCTCAATGAAAAATGATCTTAATGGTGGAATTTCATCAGTTAGTCCAATTCCGTCATTTAGTATTATGGAAACCTGCTCCGGTGTAACAACTGCATTTGCTATGACCTCTCCATCTTTATTTTTTTTAATTGGAATTGATTCGGATTTTTCTGTATTTTCTGGTTTAACATAATCCTGCACGTCTAAATCCTCATCTCTTGGGGTTTCATTTCTTGGTAATGATGATGCTTTTGCAAAACTAGATCCTTTTAGAACCACATCTAATATGTCTAAATTTTTCTGCAGAAAATCTAATTCTTCTTGATGTTTTTCCATTTTATCAATAATAGATTCTTTTAATTCAAGCATTTTTTCGATCTGCTCTTCAGTATATTTCATAATTATTAGAAAACTCATTCAGTATTAAAACGCATTCTAAAAGTTTTCAATATACTCTAGGTCAACCAATTTGATCATTTTGAAACCCTTAATTTTCTGAGTTGAATATAATTCTGCTTTTGATTTTGTTCCTAACCATTCAACAATCTTCTTTCCATTTCTTAATTTCTTTAATTTTATCTTTGGATTTACTACTCTTTCTTTTGAATACTTGCCAATCTTCTTTCCAAAATCCATCCCAACCAAAACAATTTTCTTTGCCTTGAAATATTCTGCAAGAAAAACACACCTATCTCCGTCTGTAAATCCTCCAACCTCTCACTGCACCATCAGCTACAATTTTTGTAACATTTCTACATCTCTTTAGAAATTTTAATGATTTTGATAATGATGGACCTGCACCTATAATGAAAACAGTCTTGTTTTCAATTATCTTTTGCAGCTGTTTTTTTGAAGCCTTCTTTTTTAATAATGAATTCAATTTTTTTGCAGAACGTAAATCTTCTTTTTCTGTATATCCAAAATCTCTTCTAATTTCATCAAATCTAGTTTTCCATCCATGTATTGTCATATCACTCAAATAGATTACCTTGTCATAAATGATATGACAAAACTAGGTACTCTGACTGTTGGAAGAAAAAATGAAATCACAATAATGGGAATTTTAAATATTAGTCCTGAATCATTTTATAAAAATTCTATAAAATCAACAAAATCTCAAATAATTAAACATGTAAAACAACTAGAAGAGAATGGTGCAAATATTATTGATATTGGAGGCATGTCTACTGCTCCATATTTGAAAACAATTGTATCTGAAAAGGTTGAATCTGAAAGAGTCACAAAAACCATTAAAATAATACAAAATTCTTCAAATCTACCAATCTCTGTTGATACTTGTAGAGCATCAGTTGCAAAAAATGCACTTGAACTAGGCATTGATGTGATTAATGATATTTCTGGATTAAAGTTTGATAACCAAATGCCAAAAGTCATTGAAAAATACAATCCTTCTGTAATTTTATGTGCATATGGAACAAGAGTTGTTTCTGGAAGTCATGTGTTGATAACAAAAAAACTATTGAATGAAAGTGTAAAAATTGCCCAAAAATGTAATGTTTCACCTGACAGAATAGTATTAGATCCTGCAATTGGTTTTTTCAGACGCTCTTCTGACGTAAAAAACAAACTACCATATACAAAAATTAATTCCGATTGGGCTCAAAGAGATATTGAAATTATTAAAAATCTCAAATCTCTCGGAACTAAATATCCTATTCTAGTCTCCATATCAAACAAATCATTCTTGGGAAAGTTGCTTGAAAAAGACGATCCTTCTGATCGAAATACTGGAACTGCACTAGCTGAAATGACATCTACCCTGAATGGCGCATCAATTATTCGAACTCATAATCCAAAAATAACCTCTGATGTAATCAAAATGACAAAATTACTCACAAAAAAATCCAAGAAAGGCTTATAACAGATT
>LUPB01000020.1 GCA_001627235.1 Nitrosopelagicus sp. REDSEA-S31_B2
GAATACCACATATGTGATGGTTTTGCTAGTAGCAGTCTCAGTCATAAATAGCTAAAACTATGCCACTTAATCAATATTTGAAACCCTAAAAACAATTAATAGTAAAATTTTCTTTGAATATGCATGGAAAACAATCAGAAAATTCCAGGTGAGAAAATTGCACAGATTGAAGAGTACCTGCCAGGAGATAACACATATGAGGATAATGACGTTATTAGAGCAACAACAATTGGAGATATCAATTTAGATTCTGTTGAAAGACTGGCATCAGTAAATCGACAAAAACAGATTACAGTACCAAAAGTAGGAGATATTATTATCGGAGTTGTAGAAGCAAATCTTCCTTCAATGATTGCAATAATGATAAAATTTGTTAATGGAAAAAAGGTAAATTCAGATTTAGAATGTGTTTGTGTTACAAGACACATTAGAAAAAAGAACATCGCATTAGCAAAAGATGTGGTTAAAGCAGAGATAATTAGTCACATTAATGGTACAATACATGCAAGTATTGATTCACAAGATTTAGGAGTACTATTTACAAAATGTAGAAAATGTTTTGGAACAGTTGTAAAAATGCGTGATGCTGTGAAATGTAAAGATTGTGGATGGATTGATGATAGAAAATTATCATCAGACTTTGGAAAAAGTGAATTTTTGAATCAAGATTAACATGAATAATGTATCTTTTCAAGGTGAACATGGAGCATATAGTGAAAGTGCTGCAAAGAAATTTTTTGGAAATGATGTCAAAACCATTCCATGTAAATCATTTGAAGATGCCTTAAAGATCACTGAAGAAGATGGAAGTAATTATTCAGTTTTGCCAGTTGAGAATTCTATAGAAGGTACAGTAGGACAGAGTATTGATGCAATCACAAATACTAGTTTACATTCAATAGGTGAAGTATATCTTAAAGTCGAACATTGTTTAATTGGAAAAGGAAAATTAGAAGATATCAAAACGGTATATTCACACCCACAAGCATTAGGTCAATGTAGTGATTTTATTCAGAATAAAAAATTACATACTGTACCAACATACGATACAGCAGGAAGTGTTAAGATTGTAAAGGATATGGATGATTTACAATCAGCATCAATTGCAAGTTATGATGCAGGCAAATTGTATGATGTACCAATAATTGAAAAAGGAATTGAGAATAATTCAAATAATTATACAAGATTTTTGATATTCTCAAAAGAGAATTCGTCTGAGAGTTCAAATGATAAGACCTCAATAATATTTTCAGTTAAACATGAACCAGGAGCATTGTATCAAATTCTAAAAGAATTCAATGACAATGGGATTAATTTAACAAAAATAGAATCAAGACCTAACAAGAATACAAACTGGGAATACAATTTTTTTGTTGATCTTATAGGACATTTTTCAAATTCGAAGATTAGTTCCGTATTAAATAAAATTTCAGAAAATACAATATTTCTTAAAGTTCTTGGTTCTTATCCAGTAGCTGATTTAGATTAGAATCCTTTTGGTTTTTTTGCACTAAATCCAGCACTAAATCCTATAATTACAATTCCTGCAATAATTACCAATATTGAATAAGTGAAGAATAAAGGATCACGTTCTAATTCAAATCTGTATTCTTCAGTAAATTCAGATTCACCAGTGTTTTGAATAACAATTATTGTTTCGCCTGAACTAGCAGATGTCCAAGATAGATTTGCTTTTCCTTTGAAACTTTCATCAACATTATTTTCTAAATTAGGTGTGGAGATTTTTACATCAAATGAATCACCAGTAATTGTAATTTTTTGAGAAGAGTTTTCGGGAGCATTGAACTGAATTTTATCCATTTCTCCAATTCCAAATATTTGTGAATCTTCTTGTACTTCGTTTGGATTACTAAGTGAATCAATCATTGAGGAGACACCAAGAAGAGAAATTGCACTTCCAATAATAAGACCAATAATTGTAAATTTATTCAGCATAGAAAATCTGGATTTTAAATCAATAAAAGATTAGCTATACTACATCAACATCATGAGGTTGACTTTCTGCAAATCCTGCGCGAGACATTTTAATAAATTCGGCATTAGTTTGCATTTGAGGTATAGTATGTCCCCCACAATAACTCAAACCAGAACGTATACCACCAGTGATTTGTACTAGAATATCAGTTACAGAGCCCTTGTATGGAACAAGCGCTTCTACACCTTCTGCAACATAGTCATTTAGATCATCATCAGTATCAACAGGATTGTTTTCTTTTGACTTTCTACGTCTTGCAGCACCTAATGATGCCATTCCACTGTAAAACTTGTATCTCTTTCCATTTTTTGTTATTGTAGAGCCAGGACTCTCATCAGTTCCACCCAACATACTTCCTAACATGACTGTTGAAGCACCAGCAGCAAGTGCTTTTGTTGCATCACCAGATGTTCTTGTACCCCCATCAGAGATTATAGGGACTCCATGTTGTTTTCCAATTTCAGCACAATCCATTACAGCAGTTAGTTGAGGAACACCGGAACCAGTGATAACTCTAGTAATACAAATAGAACCAGAACCTACACCTACCTTTACAGCGTCTACTCCAGCCTTAATTAGATCTTCAGTACCTTGTGCAGTTGCAACATTTCCAGCAATTAATTCACAGTCAGGAAATGCCTTTTTGATATTTTTTACAGTATTAATTGCATTTTCGCTGTGACCATGTGCAATATCGACAACAATTGCATCTGCACCGGCTTCGAGTAATGCTTCAGTTCTATCTAAAAAGTCACCTTTGACACCAACTGCAGCACCAACCAGAGGTCTACCTTTCTTATCTTTTGTAGCATTTGGG
>LUPB01000021.1 GCA_001627235.1 Nitrosopelagicus sp. REDSEA-S31_B2
AGTTTGAACATTCTAGGGTAAAGTTAGTCACTAGAAATTAAATTAGCACTTGTTTAAATATCATAATTACATCAAAAATTCAATGAAGGTATTACTCGCAGGGTTAGCAAGTGTTTTGCTTTTGACCATGACTATGGCTACAAGCGTAGATGCTGCAAATGTTCCAGATTGGGTAAAAAATAACGCAGGCTGGTGGGCACAAGACCAGATTGACGATGCAGCATTTGTTTCTGGAGTTCAATATATGATTGAACAAGGAATCATTAACGTTCCATCAACAACAAGAAGCTCTGGTACCTCTGATACTATTCCAAGTTGGGTAAAAAATAACGCAGGATGGTGGGCAGATGGCACACTAACTGAGAATGATTTCGTAAATGGATTACAATATCTAATTAAAATGGGAATCATGAAAGTTAGTGCAGGTGCTGTAAGTGATGACGGTACATCCAAATCACAATATCAGGCCGCTCCTAAAGAAGAAACTAAATCACAATCTTCTGGCAATGCAGATCTTGATGCAATGCTAGCTGCATGTGACGATGGTGAAAAAAATGGAAGAGAAATCCGTGATTGTGAAAAAGCAATCAAAGATGAATACAAACTAACAACATACATGAATAGTGGTGAGAAATACCAACTTGGTAATGTAGCAATTTATTATGTTGCAGATTGGCAAGAGGAAACTCGCAAAGGTGTAAAACAATACAATAACATTGCATACACTGCAACCGGACAACCTCTCTTAAACTTGCAAATACTAGTTCAAAATACTGGTACTGGAAATGAGACTTTGATGTGTACCAGTCCTTCCATATGTAATTACACTGTATGGGATGGTGGTAAAAAATGGGTCAATTCTGGCTCTGATTTCACATCTGGTAACATTGTACTAAAACCGGGTCAAGCTAAATTTGCAAACATCTTATGGGGACCTGCAATAGGTTATGGTAGTTATGAAAACTTTGAATACGATTCAAACAAAGATTACTATTTGAGAATTGCCGAACCATTTGGCAAACTAGATATTCCTTTGAATCTCGTGGTTGCACCATAACATTCTCTCTTTTTCTTATGATGTAAAATGACTGATATAATTTGGGGAACGGTAACAAAAATCATCTCAACCAATTCATTTGAAATGAACGTATCTCATCAAAAAGATACAAACAATGATGGCTATCAAGATGTAGAGGAAATTCATTTCACTGAAATTGACATTCCAAGCATTTCTGTCGATGAGGCCTCTAGAAACATTCCTGATATTGAACAAAATCTCAAAGATAAGTTTGTAAAATGTGAAATTTCAGGAAGAAATTCTGAAAATAGGCTTGTCTGCTCAGTCTCTCACTCTGGTGCAGGCGGATATTGATGTCAATTTTAATCTCTCCGCATAAAAATTCTCAAATTCATAATCTAATTTCTGGAAAGACCCCTGTTATTGAAATACCTGATGTATTATCAAAGTCAGAATGTGTTTTACTATGCGATGAAATTTCCAAAGACTATTCTACCTCCTCTGGTCCTGGACTCACTACAAAAATTGGAACATCTCTTAGTTCACATATCTATGATAAAGCAAATTATTTTTCAAATGCACAAAACTCCAATCAATTCATTCAAAATTTATTCTCGCATACAATTTCTCCTATAGATAAAATGCATAAAATTTTGGAACATCTGTTTCAAAAGAAAATATCTACTGCAACTGAATACGACATGAAGTATTCTGATTGTCTAATTCGTATTCATAAAAATGGTGATTCAGTTCATGTTCATAGGGATAATTGTAATTTTGAAATGTCAGAATATCTTGTAAGTGAATATAGAAATCAACTATCTGCAATTCTCTATTTACAGTCTCCTCAAAGTGGGGGTGAACTGACAATTTATGATAAACAATGGTGTAAGGATGATGAATGTCAACGTAACCCTGACTTTGGTTATTCATCAGATGTAGTTGATGACGTTGAACATGTAACAATACGTCCTATTCCTGGCAATCTTGTGTTGCTAAACCCAAATTATTATCATAAAATAGGATCCATCTGTGGGCCAAAACCACGTATTAGCATTGGATTTTTCTTTGCTGAATCTTCTTCTGAAAATAATCTTTATTGTTGGAGTTAACTATTTGACAAAAATTTCCATTGTGTCAAACTTACCCTGATTGTTAGCAACTTCGTAAAATATTGAATCAGATTCTATTTCTATCCACTCTGATTCCCCGTATAATGGGATATAATCCTGAACATACACTCCTGATGGACCTGAAATTCTAACTAGTATTTCATTTTCTGTGACTCCCATCACAGGAAAAGGTACCTTTATTCTCTTTTTATCCACTTCGGCGTGAATATTCACCTTGTATTCTTTTTCATGAAATATTGCTTTTCCCTCAAAATGATCCTCATTAAGGTTAAGGTACTTCACTCTTAGTTTGAATGGTATTTTTAGTTCCATGACTCATTTAGTAAATTCAAGGTATTTAACAAACGCAAAAAAATTATCAGTTAGCACTAGCTTTTTCTACCAAATTATTGGCACTATGCCTGAAAACATATTGTACGTTAAATGCTCAAATTTCAATCATAAATCATGTACAAGTTCTTGATTCCTTTAATTGTACTTGCATTGTTTATTCCATCTGGTGCTTTTGCACACAAACTAATTCCTACTGATGGTTCTAACATTGATTATGAATCTGCATTGGAAATTCCTGACCCTGTAATCTCATGGGCAATGTATGAAAAACTAGAAGCCCAACCCTTGTATTACAAATTTGAAGCTGAAAAAGGAGATAGATTATTCAGTAGTATTGTTATTCCAAAACTTGAACCATTAGAGGATTTTACTCCATCACTTGCTTTGATAGGTCCTGAAACATTTCTTGAACTTGTTGATGAACTTCGAGTAATAGATTCTAGTAGGGACTTTGGGTATCCATTACCTGAAGGTTATACTGCATATGTCTTTGATTATTCAGGTCAAATTCCTTCTTCAGAATTTTATGAACCATTTGGTCAGGTGACATATTGGGAACGACAGGAAATTGATCTACAACTTGAAGCACCTGGAACATACTATGTGGTGG
>LUPB01000022.1 GCA_001627235.1 Nitrosopelagicus sp. REDSEA-S31_B2
CGTTTCAATAATGATGAAATTTACGAGTTATTGAAAAAAAATGAAAACTTTGATCAATCACAAACAATTGATGATTTAGAGAGTGATTTCAAAAAACTTGAAGATGATGGAATGGTTCGTTGCATTGCACAGAATTTTACCACTCAATGGTATAAGATATTTGATGATGTTGCGAAAATCAAATGTCCATCTTGTAACAAAGATATCTATCTAGGAAAAGAAGAATCTCAAATTTGTCCAAACTCTGATTGTAATGCTACTCTTTAGAATGCCTATCTGCAGCGTCTTCTAAGCATTTTATCATAGGTAATTTCTGACCTGTTAGATATCTTACCAAAGCACCACCTGCTGTACTGATATGACTTACTTTTTCAGATAAATTGTATTGTTTTAGTGCAGATGTTAGATGTCCTCCACTAATTATTGATGTTGCCATAGATTCTGAAATTGCTTCAAGCATAGATTTTGTACCGAATTGAAAATCTGGCTTTTCAAAGAACCCTGCTGGTCCACTCATAAATACAGTTCCTGCACTAGCTATAGTTTTTGAATAATGTTCTAATTCACTGCAATATCCACTGGAGTTGAAAAAACATCTGGATGTTCTCCAATTAATGCATGGGCACTTGCAACCATTTCATCTTCATCTTTAATGTTAAGTGGAAATTTTATTCTACCTTGTGCACGTAAGAAAACATTTGCAATAACTCCTGTTAGCAAAACATGATCTGCACGTTCTTTTTTAATTAACAATTTTATCGCTTTGAGTCTATCGTCAACTTTTGAACCACCTAAAACAACAGTGAATGGAGATTTTGCAACTGTTAAAATATTTTCTAATTGTTTCACTTCTTTTTCTAATAAGCGTCCTGCACATGTTGGCAAGACTTGAGCAAATCCTACTAATGATGGATGTGTTCTATGTGCACTAGGGAAAGAATCTAAAATGAATAAATCAAATAAATCTTTTAATCTTTGAACCATGATAGTTCTTGCACTTTCTTCTAATGAGAATTCATAATTTTCTTCAGCACATAACCTTAGATTATCAAGTAGAATTATTTCACCATCATTCATTTTCTTAATCTCATCTTGTGCTAATGAACCAATTACGTCTGCAACATATCTGACTTTTTTATTTGAAAATTTCTCCAATTGTTTTGCGTGTTCTTCCATTCCAACAAAATCATCTCTGCCTACTCGTCCTTGGTGTGATATTACAACAATTTTTGCTCCATCTAATGCATTGATTGTTTCAACTACTTCTTCAATTCTTTTTGTACCTAAAATTTTCCCTGTATCTGGATGAATTGGGCAATTCATATCTACTCTAAGAAGAACTGTTTTCCCTTTAACATCGAAATTATCTAATGTTAGTATGCCCACACACAGAATTCATTTCTCCTGTTAAAATTCGTTTATCCGATCAATGACTTTTGATGGTAAATGACATATTATCGTCAGTTATTGAATAATTGAGTATATTGCAAAACATTCTATTTGGAATTCGATCAAGACCGTTCGTCATTCTCTTAGCATTATTTCTCATTTGTACTTACGTTGCCATATCTGAATCAACATTTGAATCTGAAAAACAGTTTATGAAAGGTGTTCAAAATTCTGCTGGAAATCCAACCATTGATTATGCAATTTGGCTTCTAACTGAATCAGGTAATGTCTTTGTTATGTTGCCCTTTAGCATCATACTTCTGATTATTCGAAAAACTCGTAAAATTGGAATGATTTTGCTCATTTTACTTGTAATATCTACAATTCTAACTGGATATCTCAAATGTGGTGTTGATAGGGAACGACCTTTCTTGGATTGGCTTGGAAGTGAACTTCCATTTGATGTAGAACCAGATAGTTTTTCATTATTTTGTGAAGGACGAAGTTGGACTGCAGGTTTTCCCTCTGGTCATGCTGCCCGTTCTATGATGTTTGCATTTGTAATGGTGTATGTTTTATCTGAAAAGTTCCCACGTGGTGTACATCTAATCTGGTTATACCCTATAATGATGTCATTTAGTAGAATCTATGTACTACAACATTATCCTTTAGATGTTATCGGTGGCTCAATACTGGGAATTTTACTTGCAGGATATGTCTCAAAGAGATTGAAACTGGATGAAATATTTTTACCACGAAAAGTCTAATTTCTCTAAAACTTTGGAACTAACAAAAACTATTGCATAGTTATTATCATCTTCATGATATGTCCAGTATCGTACATCTCTTTCTTGATTAGTTTTTCTTAATGCATATGTTACAGTTGTAGTTACAGTATAACCGATCCTTTTTGCAGTTTTTTCATTTTCCTTTGGCATTAAAACCTTGAATCCTTTTTCCTCTTTATCAAAACCGATCATAACCATTTCGTGTGCAGCTTCTGTTGCTTGTTTTTCATCTTTAACATCAAATGTTCTAAAAATTGGGATCTTTGAAGGGTGAAATTCCATATTATACGATCTACTATACCTAAAAAAATTTTTTTAATAAAAATCATGTCAATTTTCTTTACAGATAAGTCAAAACCTCACATTCTCAATAACTTAAGGAATTAAATCAATTAACCTCTCAAAAATCTGAACTAAGTAAGATTAGACGAAAAGGTGAAAGTGAGTATAAGAAAGTCAAATCTCTTTCCAGAAAATATTCTTCATCTCTAAAATCAACTGAAAAACGCATTGAGAATTTCAAACAGAGTGCTGATGAGATAAATGACATACTTAGTCAAAAAATTGCACAAATGGAAAGTGTGCAGAGACTAAAAACCGCTGCTCAAGAGCGATTAAACCTTGAATTACAAAACAAAGAACAAATTGAGAGTGAAATCGATTTTGCAGATAATTCAGACGAAAAACAAGGTCTTGAGTACAGACTAAATTCTATTTTAAGCACTATTGATGAAATCAAAAATGAGATAAAACAAAGAGCCTCTATGGAGAAAAAATTTAGTCAAGCAGTGGCTGAAATTGAAAAGAAGAAAAATTCTGTCACTAAAACAATAAAGAAAAATGTCGAGTCAAAACCTGAACTAGCCAAACTAGCAAAAACTGCTCAGGAGAAGTTATCTTCTGCGTCAAAAAAATTCGAATCTGCAAAAAAACGTGAATTATCTGTTAGTACACGATTATCTAAAATTAAATCATCTATTCCAAAAGCTAAACCAAAAAAGAAAGTAGCTAAACCAAAAACAAGAAAAGTTAAAGCTAAAACAAAAAAGAAAAAGACTCGAAGATAGTTAAAATACTAAAATTTTAATCTAAATTTTTTCAAGCTTTCCGAATTTACCTTTACCGAGTTGTACTTCTCCTTTAAACTCGTTAGTATATCCATTCTCAATTTTTATTCTGTCGCCATTTTGAATGTTATTGGCATCTTCTGCCCACAATGTAATCTTGATTTCCATTCCATTGTCAACAAGATATGCATTTGCAACATCAACTGTTGAACCAGCTTTTGTATTGACAGTTCTAGTCTCTTCTTTACGTTCGACTGTTCCTTCAACATTAATGCCGGATCTCATATTCTTGGCTTCATCAATTGTTGTCATGAATTAAAATCCGTTAAAATGATTATAAACTTTATTTTTTCTTACTGGATACTGAAATCTTTATTGAAGAAGTTATATGTTAAAATCTGTAATCTCATTTGTTGGAGGGGTATCGAAGCCCGGTCAACCGAGAAGGACTCAAGATCAATGTATAAGATATCCTTTCTCTTAGGAGTTCGTGGGTTCAAATCCCACCCCCTCCATCTCCTAAAATTATGCAATTAATGATTTTGTAGATGTAATGTGATGACTAGTAATCTCTTTGTGAATTTCTGCATGTTCTTCAGATTTGAAAGAAAGATTACATCTGAAACATTTCCATGTTTTACTAGGCACAGAATCTATGGTACCTTTTTCGATATAAAGTTCGTGTATGACTTGTCTATGGTTTGAAAGTATGGATAACCAATGGTTTAGATATTTTAAGTTATGATCTAATCTATGGCTGATTTTTTTGAATCTGTTCTAGAATTTTCATACATGGGAATATTTTTTCTGTTAATTCTTGTTAATGCTGCACCTTTACTGATGCCTCCAACATGGATTATTCTTGCATCATTTTATGCTATTGACTCATCTTATGATCCCTTAATTCTTGCATTGGTTGGTGCAACTGGAGCAACCATTGGTAGATTTATCCTTAAACAAGTGTCAACACTTTTTAGAAAATTTGTTCAAAAAGAACAAAAATCCAATCTTGACGCGATTGGAAATTTTTTAAACAAGAAACGTTTTGGTTACATTTTAACTTCATTTCTTTTTGCAGCAACTCCACTTCCAAAACCCCATTTGTAGAACTATTTGAAGAACGTTATATTGGAATCTTAATTGCTGATGCATTAGGAATCTCTGTAATTATACTCTTTACTTGTATAAACTGGACTCTATTACTAACACAAAGAAAATTCAAATTAACAAGACCTAAGATATGGAAATTATGACTCAACTGGACAGTCTTAAAAAAATAGCCAAAAAGAAATTAAAAAACAATGATCCTGCACATGACTTCGAACATGTAATGCGTGTATATAGAAATGCTGAGAAATTATGCAAGACTGAAATTGGAAATAAAAAATTAGTACTATCTTCAGTTCTTTTACACGATATTATAAAAAGCAAAAATCAAAAAAACTCTGCTGAAAAAAGTGCTAAACTTGCAGAAAAAATTCTAAAAGATAATGACTTCTCTTCAGATGAAATTAGTATCGTAAGTAATGCTATAAGGGAACATAGCTTTTCTAAAGGTAAAATTCCTTCTACCCCTGAAGGTAAAATTCTTCAAGATGCTGACCGATTGGATGCAATAGG
>LUPB01000023.1 GCA_001627235.1 Nitrosopelagicus sp. REDSEA-S31_B2
TCTTGTAACTTTGAGAAAAAAAACACTTGTTGCAGAAATTAAATCCCACCGTAATCAACTTGATCCTAAAAGAGAACTGATATTACGAATTGCAAATGAGCTAGAAGAAGATGATCTAAATTCTGATGATTTGGATCCTCATTTTCAAATCATGGTTAATCGTGGAAAAAAAGAAGTTATTGCTGTAATTAAAAGAGAATTTACAAAACCCTTCCCCGAAATCAACTCTGTAGACGATGTAATTAGATTCAAAAAAGTTTTCTCTACTGGAATAAACAAAATTGGAGATATGCTAGGCAAACATTCTAGATTAATTCACATTCTGGCAAAAAAATATGCAAAAAAATTCACTGATGATTTTGTCACCCTTACTAATGATCTCAAAGAGATTGAACATCTAATTGGGAATTTTTCCGAGACAGAAGAAAATGTAAACACAACAATTGAACTCATAAAATCTCGAACAAAAACCCTGGAAAAAATATCAAAACAAGAATCTCGCATGAGTGAATTACGAAAATCACTTGATGAAACGAAGGAACGAATTACTGAATTTGAAAAAATTATTTCTGACACCAAAAACTCTTCTGATTATAAGACATATCAGAATACCAAATCCGAACTCTCAAATTTTGATTCTGAAGAAAAACAAATACGTCATCGTATAGATGATGAATTTACAAAAATATCGAGACCGTTGGGAAAATTTGTTCATATCTCCTCTCATGATAAAGAAATTAAAGATCTAACTGCAAACCTTGCATCATCTCCTTATGATGTTCTAGATGATGCAAATTTATCTGGAATTAAAAATATACTTGATTCCATTATAACAGGAATAGACTCTGGTTCAGTATCTGTGAAAGATGTTTCAAAATCTAAAGAAGGTGTAGATGAGATAAAAAATTCACTTCCATCTTTCATTAATACTAAAGCAACATTTGAATCAAAAAAGAAAAATTTGGTTACAAAACTGGAGAGTTTTGATCTAACTACCCTTCAAAATACTGAAAAAGATCTAAAACATGAAGAAAATAACATATCTGATATTGAATCAAAACTGAAATCCTTTGAAGATGAAACTCTTGAATTAACTAATTCTTTACCTGGAATCATACGTCAAATAGAAATGAATCTAAAAGATGTTACATCAATTTCATACATCGTATCTGTAGAACCTAGATGATTTTTAAAACAAAAAAATTAGAAAGAAGTCTTGTCTTTCTCAACGAAACACGTGATGGAATAATATCTTATTGTAAAATTAACCATCCAGATGAAATGATTCTGATTCTTAAAGGTCATTCAAAAAAAGGTAAAATGTTTGTTGAAGGTTTAGTTGTTCCTCCATTTCATGAAACCGGCCCTACCTTTGCAGGCTTTCCTGCAAATCAACTTCCATTTGACTCTGATTATATTGGAATGGTGCATTCTCATCCTGTAGGTAGCGCTGAACCCTCTATCGAGGATTTACATAATTTCTTTGGACTAGTTTCCGTAATTGTTAAAGCTCCGTATGAGGATGAAGATGTTTTTGCGTGGGATAGTTCAGGAAATCCAATCCCCATACTTGATGAATGACTAAAACTCAATAAACCTTATATTTGAAATTGGGCTAATTTTCTTATCTTGATTAATTACAAGTCATATTTGATATTCCTATTTGCATCACTTGCAGTAAGTATTGGTCTACAAATGATCTTACCATTTCCATATGGTCTAGGTGCCGCATTAGCACTCTTCATTGCATTTCCTTTGTTATTGAGAAGACGAATGATGAGTAGAATGAGAGGTGGATTTGGTTCTGGTTCTGGAAGCTCAAGCGGTGGTGGTTTTGGTGGTGGCCTGTTTGGTCAACAAAGTGACAAGCCTGGTGTAAAGTATGAGTGTCTTGTATGTCACAAAGTATACAATGCAAGAGAATGTCCACGTTGTGGCTCCACAATGAAACGTGCAATGTTCTAGATTTATCATGTCTCAAACTGATTTGGCTTTAGATGTAATTAGAAAGAAAGTTTTCTTTCATAATTCTGTTGATGTCTGGATCTCTGCATGTGAAGAAAAAAATATTGACTGGAATAGTATTGATAACTATAAAAAATTCATTGAATATCTACTAAAAAATAATTTACAACTCAAAGCATTCAATCTATGTGCACATGAAGCTGGTGCTACAGAGGAAGCAAAAACAAAATTCACTGAATTACTTGCTGAGGAAAAAGATACTAATCCTAACGCTGCAACTTATACAATAAAACTAAATGATAAATCAATTGATTTGATTAGAAAATTTTCTCTATCTGAATAACTACCTCTTTAATTTTGGATTAACAATACTGTCTAGTGCATTCCCAATAAACACAAAAGCCAGACCAGTAATGGCAATCAAAATTCCTGGTGGAACAATCCACCACCAAAATCCTTGAGCAGCAGCTCCATAAGTATTTGCATCATGTAAAATTTGTCCCCATGTTGGAAATGATGGATCACCTAAACCAAGAAAACTTAATCCTGCTTCTGTTGTGATTGCAGCAGGAACTGAAATTGCTATACTTGCAAATGCATAAGGCAATAATTGGGGTAAAATATGTCTGAAAATTATTTTTGAATCTTTTTGACCCATTATTTTTGCTGCTTCCACATAC
>LUPB01000024.1 GCA_001627235.1 Nitrosopelagicus sp. REDSEA-S31_B2
TTTCTAACTGGATCATCACTTCTAATGAAAAATGTAATCTCTATTGGCTCATTATCATAATACCATATCTCATCAATTTTCTCTGCTCCATGAGAAATTAATCCATCAGAAATTGTTTTTTCGGCAAATGATGGATTGTATTTGAATTGGAATGTTTCAATTACATCTAAAACTCTCAAGTATTCTGCAGAAAAACTACCATAATTTGCATACATTGGTGTACCAAATCCTCCAAGTAATTCATTCACAATCAAATCTCTATCAACTAGATAGTTGATGGAATAACGAATCTCTTGAATTGAAAATGGATTGAAACGTCCTTCGTCAGTTGGATTTAATAAAATACTATAGTATCCCCCAGTTGACTCGTATACATTTAGTCCCTGTTTGGAATTCGAATCTTCTAATCTGTCTGATGAAATTCTGTAATAATACATGTCAAGATTTCCATTTCTGACTTCTTCTAATGCTGTATTCTCATCTAGATATTGAATGAATCTTATTTCATCCACAAATGTTCCTTTTTCCGCAAATGCTACTGGAATTATACTTACTAAACAACATATTAGAATTATTTTGAAAATTCTCAACTATCTCAACTATTGCTTTACCTTGGATAAATTTTAGCATTTTAATACAATTGTATTTGTTTTCTATCAGAAATGAATCCAAAATTGGTTGTAAAAGGTCTCAATGGAATTATTGAAGGTGGAGTAAGCGTGACTGATTTTTCTGTAATTTGTGAACTGGATGAAATTAATGCAAAAGAATTACTCTACACATTGGTTCAAAATGGAATTGGCATATTGAATGATGATGTAGTTGATTTTGATATTCCACATGATAGACTTCAGACCGCATTATTTGCCATAAATCTTGGCGCTGATTTAGAGGATGTATCTGAATATCTAAACTGGAAGGACTTTGAATCTCTAACTGGAATAATCCTTGAAGAAAAGGATTTTGAGGTTACAAAAAATCTCATTTTGACAAAACCTAGAATGGAAATTGATGTTATTGGGAAAAAAATGAATATTGCATTATTGATAGATTGTAAACATTGGAAAAATATGAGTAAATCTGCATTAGATGAAATTGTAAAAAAACAGGTTGAACGGGTTAAACATTTTGTTTCTATTGAAAATATGTCTGCGCTTCCTGTAATTGTAACCTTACATCAAGAAACAATACAGTTTATTGGAAATGTTCCAATTGTACCTATAATGAAACTCTCATCTTTTCTAGATGAATTTGTAGGAAATCTAGACTCGTTAAAATCTATAGAAAAATAGAAAATCCCTATATCATCTAAAGAATAATTCTATACATGATTCCTAAATTTGTTGTAATTCTGATAGGTTGTATTTTTGGTAGTTTAGCTGGAATAATTCCAAGTAATTTGATAATGTTTTATGGATTTACAACTGAAACATTTACCATGTCGATCCCATTCATTGTGGTTGGTTTGGTAGGTGTTGTAGCATGTTTTTATTTTGCTCAAAAAATGGACAATACTGATTCTGAATTGAAACTATAAGAAAATAGATACTGCAAAAAGTCCTGCATCTGCTAACAAACACCATTTTGTAATGTTCATTGTTTTATCCATTATCTTTGAATAATCTGAAAATATTGTTGGTCCCATTACTTTGACATTTGTCTGATGTTCTAAAACTTCAAATGTTCCTTCTTTGATTTTTGCTTCTGCAGTCTTTGCTAAATCCAAATACCAATTTGCCAAATCATTTGGTTTAGAAAGCATACCTAACTGGAAGTATCCGTTTCTATTTCTTGCACCACTTGCTGTATAGTGTGTATCTGATGTACAAATCTCAATTAACTCATATCCGTTATCTGCAAAATGTTTTACAATTTGTTCTCTAACTCCATTTTCCATATTATTGGCATCTGCCCATCCTAAGAAGTATTTTTTATTATTAAGTTCAAGACATAACGTTGCAATTCTTCCTTCTGCAATGTCATCTTGATTTAAATTCATCTTCTCAGAATTTGCAAATCCAAATTTGAATGGGTGGCTTTCTTTTGTTTTGAGTGTGTCCAATGTAGATTTGGCGGCTAAAAGTAAATCTTCAGAGTCTTCTTTGGAAATCTCTTTTCCCATTGCATTGTGTGTATCTACAATCAAAACTTGCTCAAAATTTCTATTCTCTGCAAATTGTTCAATTTCACTCCTAACATTTGGTGGTAAATCTTCCATTCCGTGAGGTGAGAGTGATAAGAACAATAGTGCCGTTCTGTCAAATAACAAGCCTGCTGCACGTGCTTTATTCATTGTAACTGTTACTGGTTCTGTACATACGGCTCCATTCTGCTTTGCTTTACTTTCTTGCAAACTCTTAAGATAATACTGAACGTCCTTTTGTGTAGGTAAATTTAGATCATGATTTGAAATACTATGCATAACCATTGCAGTAGAATCCATCTCATTGTAAATTAGACCTGTAATGTTACTTCCACCTACAGGATGAAATGGTCCTGGATGAATATCTGGTAACACTATTCTAAAATCATCATTCTTATCTGATGATTGAAATCTTAACTGCGATGTTGATACTGTAGATTCTGTTGCACTTTTTTCAATAATTGATTCTAATGGAGTTGGATCTTTTCTAGACATTGATGTTACATATGCTTGAATTAATTCATGTGTACTTCTCAATCCTGGTCTTCCTGCTTTATCTGTAAGATACGACCATGCAGTTGCTAATCCTAAGAATGCGGCACCAAACAATATGAACCATGGATTTGTCAGTGAACTAATCCACATGTCTGATGGAACTAAAACCAAATACATTGCCATTGGTTGGATGAATGCAACGGCCCATGCTTTTTTCAAGCTTGCACCAAGTATCGTTGTAAATATTCCAATTCTGAAACTTGCAAAAACAACCATTCCCATTGTTACGTAGAATAAATCTAAACCATCTTTTTCAAACAAACCCATTGCACCGTATCCGATTAATGTACTAACAAAGAACAATGAATTTCCAAACAATGAAACATGAAGCGATTTTGAATATTCTCTATGCTTTGCAAACAAAATATCTAGAAATTGTGTTCCGACTAGTGCTGCAATAACTCCTAGTGTTGGAAATAACAAATCTGTCATTCCAAGATATGTTGATGCTGTAAATGCTCCAATTAATCCTGCAATTACAATTGATACTGCAAGTGAAATGTAATGTGACGATGGATTGATTAATGATAATGTATATTTGTCATGAATCTTACTGACGTCGTCTTTTTCAGGCATTGTCTATCATTTTGGAATGAATAGTATATCTAGTATCCATGAAACTACGATAAGACTAATTGGAACAGAAATTACAATTTTTGGATTTACCTTAATCCCCTTTGTCTCATCTTCAAAAAATCTTAAGAGACCTGCACTTGATGCTGGTAATGCTGCATTGCTTTTCTTATCTGCCATGACTCAAACCGAGAAATTACGCATAAAAAGTTTTTGACTAGTCTTTCAATTTACTAATTGTTTCGATTAGTAAATTGATCGATTTTAGCATTTCTTGTTGTTTTTTGAGATCCTTTTCATTTGATAATGCTTTTGTCATATCCTGTAATTTCTCTTCTAATTGTTTTATTGGGGATTCTTCTTTTGTTTCTTGATCTTTCACTTCTATCTCTGAATCTGGTCCTTTACCACAACTTACGCATAATGCATTTCCGTCTTTCATAACTCTCACGCCTTTACAATATGGACATGGCTCACTGACTAATGTAGCCCCACTCAACAACATCTCTATTGCCTTTTTTTTAACATCTTCAGACATGTTATTTTTGATACATACTCTAACCTAAAAAATTGTATTTGTATCTACTAAGGCTTAATAATATGATAAATCAAAGCTTTTCGAACTAATGGCGGTAATCTGTAATACATGTGGTCTTCCTGACGATTTATGCGCTTGTGGTGATTTAGACAAAGATAGTTCTCAAATTATTATCCGTTTAGAAACTAGACGATTCAAGAAAAAGGGAACAATGATTGAAGGATTAGATCCTAAAATTAACAATTTGGAAAGTGTAGCAAAAGAGCTTAAAGGAAAATATGCTTGTGGTGGAACCGCAAAAGAAGGATACATTTTCTTACAAGGTGATCATCGAGATACCATTAAAGAAGCACTTGTTGACTTGGGTTTTTCTGAAGAAAAAATCGAACTACATTAGAATCATCGTGTCTAATCTAGAAAATATCATACATGGTGTTGGAATTCCATTTTCAGCTTTAACATCTGTAATATTTGGTTTGATGATTGTTTCCTTTCCTCTTGGTGCTTATGCAATATTTAATTCTGAAATAGGTGATGATATTGATTATAATTTTCCACTAGAAAAATTTGACATGTTCTTAGCTGGTATTAATCTACAATTTCCATTGGAATATGAAATTGGTGATATCTTCATCACAGTGTGGTCAATCTTCATAATATTATTTGTAATATCTTTTCTTGGTCCCAAAAAAAATTTTATGAAAACTATAAGTGATATCCTATCAAATGGAAAAAACTCATTTTCTGATAATTATATGATAAATATCATCAAATGGTTTTCTATACTAGTTTTAATTTCTGCGGTTATCACAATTATTCAAGAAAGCTTTGGAATAGTTACTGAACCTCCAGATACTGCAAATGATCTAATTT
>LUPB01000025.1 GCA_001627235.1 Nitrosopelagicus sp. REDSEA-S31_B2
AAGTGGGAATACTTCTGGTGCGTCGTTAGTGATGGAGATTACACCAACTTCGTCAGAATGTTCTGGAACGATTAATTCAATTGTATTTTCAGATAGGCTTGATGCTTCAAGAGTAATGTCATCAGTAAATGCAATTCGAGGTGGAACGGTATCAATTAGTTGAATAGATTGACTTAGGGTAGATACATTACCAATTACATCAGTTGCAGTCCAGGTTACTATGGTCTCACCAAGTGGGAATACTTCTGGTGCGTCGTTAGTGATAGAAATTACACCAACTTCATCAGTAATTTCTGGAATGTCAATATTTACAAGATTGCGTTCAGATGATTTTGCTTCTAGTGTAATATGCTCTAATGGAGAAATTTTTGGAGGAATTGTATCTTGAATAGTAACCGTTTGAGAGGCTATTGCCATATTTCCTGCACCATCAACTGCAGTCCAGATTATAGTGTTAATTCCTAAAGGAAATGAGGAAGGTGCATTATTAGAAAGAGAGGATATTCCACTTTCGTCAGTTGCTAAGGCTTCACCTATATTTACATCAGTTAATGGTCCAGTGGCTTGTACCAATACATCTTCAGGAACTAAGATTGTTGGTTTTTGAAAATCATTAGGAATTGGAGTTACGGGAGATAGAGTGAGTGATTCAGTAGAGTCAGAATTAAGTTCTAGTTCGACAGTTTGTTCATCAACAACTGGTAATTGTGTTGAAGGTGTTACAAATTTTTGTATACGATGTCCTTGAGTATCAGTAACATAGAGATATCCATCATTAGACATTGCAACATCTTTTGGGAATTTAAAATGACCTTCAGCATTTCCTAATTGACCAAATATTGATAGTGGAACTCCAAAGTCATTGTAATGGATTATTCGGTTGTTTCTGTAATCAACAATGTAGAAATTTCCATCTTTATCAAATACAATTCCTTCAGGATTGATTGAATAGCCTCCAATGCTGTCATTAAAGATTTTTTCAAAGTTTCCTTCTAGATCAAAAACGATAATTTTATTTTGATTTGGATCAGTTATGTAAATTTTATCAGAATTTATTGCGATATCAACTGGAGTTACAAAATTACCACCACGTTTTCCACTTTGCCCAAAATGAGAAACATATTCACCATCAGAAGTAAATTTTTGAACACGTGCGTTTCCAGAATCTACAACATAAACAAATGAATCTTCAGAAACGGTTATTCCGCGAGGTGATTTGAAAGAACCATTATCATTTCCAAAAGCACCCCATTTTGAAATAAAGTTGCCGTCAAGATCAAATTTTTGAACATTATGATTTTTGTTATCTACGACAAATACAAATTCACCAGATACTGCTATTCCCATTGGATGACCAAACTCTCCATTATCAGTTCCTCGTGTTCCCCATTCAGTTAGAAATTCTCCAGAAGAATCAAATTTTTGAACACGTGAATTTCCAAGATCAGTTACATAGACATTGTTTTCAGAATCAAATGCCAAATGTTGAGGACTAAGAAATGAACCAGGTTTTGAAATTCCAGCTTCACCCCAATCTAATTCAAAAGTATGAGTGGCTGCATCAACTGTGCCCAGTTGTGTAACTCCAACTAGAGATATAGTCAATACTACAAGTAGGATTATCTTCAGATGCATCTAAAAATTATCTAAAAATTCACTCAAGATCAACCGTGTAAGTATTTTTTACAATTCTTGTCAATAAACAGAGCAGATTTTGTGTTCATGACTAATGATTTTAAATACTAATTTGGTAAATTTTCTCAAAATGGTTTGTTTACATCACGTGTGAATACATAACTAGCAAGTCCAATCATTACTATACTAAATATGCCTAAAACAGCAATACTGGTCATAGCAGATAAACTATCCACATATCCAGACATCATTTCTCTTACAAGAATTACCGTGTAACTAACTGGATTAAATGCAGCAACAGATGCAAGCCAATCAGGCATCAATTCAAGTGGAAATAATGCAGGACTAAGTAAGAATAATGGCATTCCTAGAAAATTAATTATCCCCCAGAAAGTTTCTTGCGATTTTGCAGCAGCTGCAACCATCACAGAGATGCCTGAAAAGCCAATAGAAAATAGAATCACAATTCCCATTATTGGTGCAATCATCCATAATTGCGGCATACTAACACCCAATGCTAACGCCATACCCAAGATCAAACTTGATTGGAAAGCTGCAATCATAGAGATTGCAAGCATTTTTCCTAATGCAATTGATGAACGAGATATTGGAGATGTCAATGCTTTATTCATAAAACCATAACGTCTATCCCACAGAGTATTCACACCACCAAAAATACTTGTAAAGATGGCAGTAAGGATTAGAACACCAGGTGCCATAAATTCAATATATTCACCATCAAACCCAACAGATTGGATTAGAGGTTGCGTTCCAGCAAAAATATTACCCATAACAACAATCCATATTGCAGGTTGAATTAGACGAATGATAACACCACTTTTTGATTTTCTGTAACGTTTCATCTCACGCCAAAAAATTGCATAAGTGTCAGAATGGATCATAGAGCTCTTCTCCTAGATTGATTGAATTCTTTTCTTTTATTGAATTTTCCATTTGTTTCATCACGTAAATTGTGTCCAGTGTATGAAATGAAAACATCATCTAAAGTTGGTTTGTTTAGGACAAATGAGTCAATGTTCACTCCAATTTCAGATGATATTTGAAAAATTTTTGGTATTACTTGAGTCGAATTGGATGATTGAACAATCATGTTTGTTTCATTAATTTTCACATCTTTAATTAGATCAAGTGTTTTTAATTTTTCAATAAATTGCTGTTTTTTGATTTTATCAGGAGTAACTGAAAGTGTTATCATATCAGTTTCTAATTTATTTTTCATTGATTCTGGAGTATCAACTGCTTGAATTTTTCCATAGTCAATAATACCCACTCTATCACATAGACTATCTGCTTCTTCCATATAGTGTGTTGATACAAAGAGCGTCATTCCAAATTCTTTGTGTATTTTACGAATATACTCCCAAATTTTCCTTCGTGTTTGGATATCTAGTCCCACAGTAGGTTCATCCAAAAACAAAACTTTTGGTCTATGAATTAAACCACATGCAATATCTAGTCTTTTTCTCATTCCGCCTGAAAAGGTAATTGATGGTTCATCTTGTTTTTCTTTTAATTCAACCAAATCAATTACTTCATCAATTCTTTTTGTAACTTGTTCCTTTGGAACCTGGCTTATTTTACACTGGAATTGTAGATTTTCACGTGCAGTGAGGTATTCATCTATTCCAATTTCCTGTTGAACAAATCCAATATTTTTGCGAACCTGGGAAGGGTTTGAAATGACATCATATCCATAGACAGAAGCATGGCCAGACGTGGGTTTCAATAAAGTAGTTAGAATCATCATAGTAGTACTTTTGCCAGCACCGTTAGGTCCCAAAAATCCAAATATTTCGCCTTCTTCAACGCTCAAGGAGATATTATCAACTGCGAGAGATTTTTTGAACTTTTTTGATAATGAACTAATCTCTATAGCATTCATAACTAAATTTTAGCATCAGATTATAATTTACTTCCTAAGGGCTAATTTCATATTTTAAATATTCTAGAAGGATAATCAATTCATGCAAGGAAATAAAATAATGTATTTGATGGGAGTTGGAGGGTCATGTGTGATTGCAATGTTTGCAGCATTTATGGCATTTAGATAGATATGACAATAATTAATAATTTAACATTCAAGGCAATTCTAAAAACAATTGGAAGAAAATCAGGAAAAGAACATACCGTATGGGCAAAAGCAGTTACCTATAATGATATGATTTACTTTTCAAGAAGAAATCCAAATAGCGATTGGCTAAAAAATGCAATTGCACATCCACAAGTCAAAGTAAAATTTGATGGAAAGGAGTTTTCAGGAATAGCAAGACTAGTGGAAGAAGAAGAATTAGCAAAAAAAATTTCAAGTTTGAAATATACAGATGAAAATAGACAAAAAGAATCCAGAATTGTATTAGAAGTCAAATTAAATGACTAGACAATATGAACAACAGTAGATAAGCCACGTCTATCAAATTCAACTCCATTTTTCATTTCACTAATTATTACAGTAAACGAGATTACATCTCTTTGTTTACATTGACTTGCATCTAATTTTAGATGAAGATCAAGGATATCGAATTCATTTTCAGGAATATTGGTTTCGTCAAAGAATACTTTTCCAGTAGTTTCTATACGAAATCTTTGAGATTGGTGATGAAAGCCTAATTTGGTTTTTCTTCCATCCCTTCCAATGGATTTTACATGTACATCAATAATGCCTGGTTTTGCCATCGTATACTCGGATTTTTTATTTACAAATACACCAATTTGGAATGGTTTACCTGCAGTAGCCTCAGCCATTTTTTGAATTCCATCATTCATCACAACATCTACTGCTTTGATTGAAGTAGGAACCTTTGCAAGCCAAGTATTGGTTTTTTCTATAATTGCAGCAATTTCATTTCTTCTTTTTTTGTCTTCATCTTTATCAATCTCATTTCGATTTGAGTAGAAATCAACCCATTCCAAATAACTTCCAGATATATCCTCAATGAAATCAATACATGTCCTTTTGTAATCTGTAACATTGTCAGTTCGCTCAGATTCATCACCTGTTCTCATTCCATCATAGTCCATAGGCATTGCCATACTCAATAAGATAATTTTTCATCTAAAAAACTAATCTAAATATTGCATAAATTGAGAATAACATTATGTTTAAGATAATTGTAGAAGATCTACAAAAAACTTTAAAATCAAATTTTGCTCAAATTCGTTTTCTCTTAAAGAAGAATCCTGCTATTGCCTATAAGGAAATTATTGAGATTGGAAAAAAAGTTGGTCAGAAGTACAACATAGAATTATTGGTTAATTTTCCACATGAGGGAAAAATTGAGGATTTTGATATGTATGGAAAACAAGATCTTAGCTTACTCATCAATATGGAAAAGAAACGTTTTCCGGTGGATAGAGAAATCATTAAACAAAAAGCTGTAGAACTTTTGGGACAGGTTAAAACTGAAGATGCTTACATGTATGAGGATAAAGAAGGAGTGAGAATAATTTTCAATGATAACATTCAAGATAAAATAGACATACTTCCACATTCACTTCACATTTGGTATGAGTTTACAGAACCTGTAACGGAGTTTTGTGACTGGTTACTAGAAAACGTGTATCTAATGAAGAATGATAAATAGATCATGAAACGCGCCTCAGACAAAGATTATGAAAAATTTAGAGAGTATTTTTCATTTTCATGTGTTGATTTATTGATTTTTGATGGAAAATCAATTTTACTTACAAAAAGAACAATAAGTCCATTCAAAGGATACTGGCATTTGCCAGGAACAATTATTCGACGTAATGAAAAAAGACAAAATGCAGTGAAAAGAGCTGCAAGAGAAGAATTAGGAAAAGAAATTATCATAAAGAGAGAATTGGGAGTTTATGAGAGTATTGTTCCGTTCAGACATGACATATCAAATGCATTTATTGTGAAATTTAAGAATAAAGGAAGTATTAAAACAGATTTTCAAGGAGAAGAATTCAAATTTTTTAAGAAATTACCATCAAGAGTTCCTGCACATCATAAGAAAATGATCTTAGATGCCAGAAGAATCCTTTGATTCAAGTTCAGATATTAGATCACGTACCTCAAAGTTATCTGGTGCAACTTCAAGAATTTTTCTGCAACAATCAATTACAACATCATCTTCTTTGAGGAATTGATGTACACGTAATTTCAGAGATAAAGATTCAACATCGTAAGGATTAATCTCCAATACCCTATCGATATAATGAAGAGTCTTTTTTTCATCATTTAGAATATAGAACATGCTTCCCATAATGAACAGAAGATCGGGATCTTTTGGGGTTTTGGCCTCTAATTCATTACCAAACTCGATTGCCTGTTCATATTCTCCTTGGGAGATTAATTTTCGTAGTTTACGTTTTGGATAACTAAAAAGACCTGTCATTATATTTCTCTATCAAGTAATTTAGGATATTTTCATAATTCCATTAGTGATAAGCCATTGAATTCCACTAACAAATGTATTATCATCAATTTGACCTGCAGCCCACCATCCAGCATTACCTTTAATCCATTCTGGAATACCATCAGAGGAGGAAGCACTACCTGCAGATGTTGGAGGTATTTTCATTATTCCTTGATTAATTAAATATTGAATTCCACTAACAAATGATTCGTCATCAATTTGATCATCAGCCCACCATTCTGCATTATTTTTTATCCATTGAGGAATTTCAGTTATTGCTGCGGTTGGAGGAGCAGTAAATGATGTATCTCCACCTTTTACAACTTCAACTTCAAATGTCATCAATCCAGAAGTATCAGGATTGCCACCTAGAATGTGTTCAGGACCAGTTCCATAAACAATAATTGCATATGTGTATATTCCGGGAGGTTGATCTGCCAGTACAAATCTGTGTGTTTGACCAGATGCAGTGTATAATTCAGCTCTTCCTTCATCAGCGGAAATTGTTTTGAGTGGGGGTTTTGAAGTATCACCAAATACTGCAATATCATAGTGTACTTGGTCAACGAATTCAGTAGGATTTACCA
>LUPB01000026.1 GCA_001627235.1 Nitrosopelagicus sp. REDSEA-S31_B2
GTCACTATCTATGTTACGGATTCAATTCTGGTCAGGAAAAACTCGAGTTAGTCGACACAACTCTTGATAATTCAAAACTTTATTCTCCAATTATTAAAATCAAATCCTTACCTGCTTCCCTAAAACCAGATATTGAAGCATCAAAAGAAAAATACAATCCAATTGAATTAGAAGATCTTTCTAGTCTAGCTAAACTTAGTTTTGGCTATGAAGAAGCACCATTCCCATTATTTGCTTTCAAACAGAAGGATAAATGGTTCTTAGGAGTTTTTCTTAACTTCAATGAAGATGGACCGTCATATTTCTGTCATGGTAGTTTGGATGAAGAACCAACAAAACCATTCTTGAAATACACAACATCAAAAAATTCAGAACCTGAATTTGTAACTCACACAGGTGATCATGGTTATTCGTACATCAAAATAATAAAGTTAAAAGACTCACATCCATTGGTCGATTATGACCAAATTCAGTGATAGAATAAAAAAATCTGCAAAGACATCACCGATCATTTTAGCAAATGACTATGATCCAAAAACACCAAACATTGAATCAAAGACATTAAAAAATATTAAAACTCTCGGTGATCATCTATGCGGAATAAAAATTAATTTTCATCTTTTATTACAATTAAACAAAAAACAAATTTCTAAAATTAACAAAATTGCACATGACTCTGGATTACAATGTATTGCAGATATCAAACTAAATGATATAGGAAATACAAATTTCATAACCACTGAAAACCTTTGGAATATGGGTTTTGATGCAGTTATTGTTAATCCTATTATGGGCAAAAAGAGTTTGAAAAATCTAGTAGAACTTTCACATAAAAAAAACAAAGGCATAATCTCATTATGTCATATGAGTGCACCAGAAGCAAAATTATCATATGAACTTGAAATCAAAAATCGTTCAAAGAATAAGCAACTCTATCAATTATTTTTAGACTGGGCATTATCTACTCATGTTGATGGAATAATTGTTGGCGCCACTTATCCAAAAATCATATCATATTGTAAAAAATCAGTGCATGGAAAATTGGCACTCTTCTCACCTGGTGTGGGAACTCAGGGTGGAAGTCCATCCAAAGCTAAGAAACTTGGTTCAGATTATCTAATTGTTGGTAGAACAATTCTAAATTCTAAAAACCCTATTCAAACTACTAAAAATTTAGTTAGTGATTCTCTTATCTAAAAACATCTTAGATTTTTTTAAAAGATTTTTTGCATTTTCATAAGTTGTTTTGTTTAATGCATTATCAAATTCTAACCAAATAAAATCTAAATGTTCATGTGATAATACAATTTCTGTGGTTTCAGTCTTTCCAAGAAAAAATATCACCTTTTTATGAATTTCTTGATTCTCTGCGTAAAAATAATATTCAATTTCTTCTTCAAATCCATCAATAAATTCTACGTCTGAAATTCCTGTCTCTTCTTTTGTTTCTCTTATTGCAGTTTCATGTGGTGTTTCATCTTTTTCCATTTTGCCTTTTACAAAATCCCAATGTTTGGATGGATAATTCAATAAAAGAAATTTTCTTTTATCTACATCATTAAACAAGATTATCCCTGCTGATACTTCTTCTTTCATTTTCCCACTCGTCGTTTCCGCTTTTGAAATGTTCTAATTGCTCTCATTAGATCAATTTTTCTAAATTCTGGCCAGAAAATATCTAAAAATACTAATTCACTATATGCACTTTGCCAAAGTAAAAATCCACTCATTCTTTTTTCTCCTGATGTTCTTAAAATCATGTCTGGAGATGATTGTGGTAAATGTGATGTATACAAATTTGATTCAATAACTTCTTTGTTAATCTCTTCAGTATCTAATTGACCAGTCTTAATTTTTGTTCCAATTTTTTTCACAGCATCTACTAATTCATTTTGCCCTCCATATGCTATTGCAATATTTAGAAAATGATTCTTGTAATCTCTTGTTACCTCATCTAATCTTCTAAGAACATCTTTGATTGATTCTGGCAGTAAATCAATTGTACCTAGTGCTTTAACTCTCATTTTATTTTTATGTAGTCTAGGATCATTGTACAACTTTTCTAATCTTTTGTGAATTAACTCATAAAGATAATCTAATTCCTCATTTTTCCTTTGTAAATTCTCAGCAGACAATACGTACAATGTGATTATTTTGATATCAAATTCTTCACACCAATCTAGTAAGTTTTCTTGGCTGATATCAGTGTTATTGCTGCTCCTGCTAACAATGGTGGTATTAATGTGAATGAACTCTCATTAGTGGTTAGAATGTTTGCAAATTGTGCAACAGTTGGATAAATCGCAGCTAATACAATTATTCTTAAAACATCACTGATGTGTTTTAATTTTCTATTCAACCAGTTACTGATCAAAATTCCAGCTGAGATTGTTCCAAGTCCCATCCATAAGAAAGGAAATAAACCTTGAAGGAATTGTCCCAATACTATTTGGTTTGATATTAATTGTCCAAAGTCCATTTCTGTTTCAAATAATTGTGGATCAACATTTGTAACACCTGCAGGAATTGATGCAAGAATAAGTACTACTCCTGTTATTAACGCAAAAATTCTAATGAAACCTGTCGGCGTTGCCTTTGTCCAATTAGACCATGACTTGTCAATATCAAAAGCACGTATAAGAAATGCACCTCCTAAGATACTAACTAAAACTGCAAAAATTTCTGCAGTATATCCTACAACTGTTCCTATACCACCAATTAATAACAAAATACCTGGAACGCCCAAAAAGAATTTTGAATATGTCTTATCATATACAACCATCTTCAAAAATTTACCAAACACTGCATACGAATGTTCTATAGTTCTGCTTACCTGCATCACAACTCTTTGAACAGACACAACTGGAATCACATTTTGAATAACTGGAATAACCATCTCATCGTCTTCTCCATCTGAAACTATGACTGCACCATTTGCTGAAAATTTATGTAATATTGATTTTATTTCATTAACGATTTTTTCATCTGCTTGAACTCCTCTTTTTTCCACTCCTGTAACTACGGCAACCTCTGCATTGTATCCCTTACTAACTAAATCCTCGTAAGTCTTTACTGCAAAAAATATTGCATTTGAATCTGCATCTTCAGGATCTTCTAATGCAAGTCTTTGTGCCGCATTAATACACGAATCTCTGCCTACCACCGGCGTTGTAATTCCTGTCTTTCTACCCACATCATCATCTCTATCTACACATATTACAAGTAATTTTGAAACTGTAGTTGACTCTATATCTCTCTCGAGCTTCTTATTCTCTGACATTATGAGTAATTATTACAAAATTACCTTTTAATGATTTCCAACTATTTAGCATAGTATTACTTGTATTTACTCATGGTTTTGCAGATTCAGCCAACTGTTTAAACTGAACATATTCATTCTTGTATTTTTCCATATTCTCTAAAATCTCATTTTTTTGTTGTAGTTCTTCTACTTCTTCAGTAATGTATGTTGAAAATACCATTGACTCCCTGATGTATGCCCCAAATGATTTGAGTGATGCAATTCGATTAACATATGCTTCCTGCCATTCTTCTGGTGCATCGCTATATGCTAATTCCATTAGCAATGCATTATTTTGTGATGAACCTGTTTCTGCAATTCTCTCATACTCCTCCACAGTAATTTCATTATTCAGAAATCTCTCAAATGAATTCTCAATTGAGTTGTATACTATTTTGTGTCTTTCAACAATTCCTGCATCATGATTCTCAAAATCGGTGACTACAATTGTCATTTCATTGTTTGTTGGATTTCCAAACCACACCATAAAACTTCCAATAGTTATGGCTACCAAAATTACAACTGTAATTACAACACCCTTCTTTGAACCCATGATTTGATGAGAATCTTGATCATTATAATACTGATCTATGATGTCAAAAATTCAATCATTTTTGATCAAAAATCTAAGTTTTTGATCAAAATATGCTTCAACTTTGATTTAGTTTATAAAAAAACCCTTCACACGTGTAGCGTAAAGTGAAATAATATTCACATTCTCTTTTCAAATAGAAGATTGTTTTGGATTTGTTATATGACTGAAGCATATTGTGTAAAATGCAGAAAGAAAGTAGAAATTAAAGACCCAGAAGAGACTAAATTGAAAAATGGACGTCCAGCTGTAAAAGGCGTATGTGGTGAATGTGGAACTAAAGTTTTCCGAATAGGTAAACCTTAGAAGCCCTCTCCTTTTTCTAACTAAACCCATATAGGGGATTTCAATAACTGTTAGTTATGACAAAAGCTGATTATGAGAAATTATTAAAGCGAATTGAAAAAAATATTTCTAATACATCATCTTCTGGAAAACGTTTTGAGTTACCACCAATTGATGTAACTTGGGAAGGAAAAAAAACAATTCTTAGAAATTTTACAGATTTCCCAAAAGCTCTTAGAAGAGAACCAAATCTAATTTTACAATACTTATCAAAAGAATTTGCAGTCCCTGCTGACCGTGTAGGAGATAAAGCAATATTTGTTGGTAAACGTGATCCTGATGATTTTACTAGATTGTTTGGAATATATCTAAAAGATTACGTTGAATGTCCTACGTGCCATAGTCCTGATACCAAAGTAGAAAAAGAAAACAGAGTTTCATTCCTAATCTGTGAAGCATGTGGTGCAAAATCCACAATCAAAGGTAAATATGCATAATGCTATATTCTACAAAAGTCATTAGTGCTAGTGGAAATTTAATGCTAAACATATGTGATCCTGAATTAGTAAATAAAACCGTACATGATGGTAATACAAAAATCAAAATTAATCCAAACTATTATGCTGAAAGAGATGTTGATGAGCATGAAGCAAAAAACCTACTAGAAAAATGCACTTCGATTAACATGGTTGGAGAAAAAACAATTTCTTTGGCAACAAGTTTGGGTATTGGTTCAGAAAAAAGTATTAGACGAATAGAAGGAATACCTTTTCTAATCGTCTTTAAAATGTAACATCACAACTATATACAACATTCACATGTAATTTTCATGGGTAAGCGTAAAGTACTCAATGAGAGTGCATTAAAAGAAATAAGATTAGCTGAAGAAGGAGAAATGTATGGTAGAGTAATCAAGCTATTAGGAAGTGATCAAGTACTTGTAAAATGTACTGATGATATTACAAGAAGAGGCAGAATTCGTGGTAAATTAAAACGAAGAATTTGGATTAGGGATAATGATGTAGTTGTAATTGCACCCTGGGATTTTAAAGAATCTGAACGAGGTGACATTGTTTGGCGATTCACATTACCTCAAGTTGATTGGCTAAAAGATAACGATCATATCCCAAAAGACTTTTGATCTAAGAAATGATTTTTTATCTCTAGATATTATATAAGACATGTCTGATAATTCTGAAAAAAAAATTGAATTAAAGATAAAATCCAAACTTGAACAAAAGAAAAGAAAGAAAACTCTTGATGATGGATTTAAAAAAAATAAAGTAGTTAATGAAGTATTAGATAAGATTACAATTCTACAACTACATGATCTGATTAATTCAAAAATAATCTCATATGTGAATGGAGTTGTTAAGGCAGGAAAAGAATCAGTTGTTTTTTGGGCAAAAGATTTTGATGATAATGATTTGGCATTGAAAATTTATCTTGTAACCACATCCAATTTTAAACGACGTAGCCAATACGTTATGGGTGATCCTAGATTCACTAATGTAAAAAAGGGTACCAAAAACATAGTGTATCTTTGGGCAAGAAAAGAATTTCAAAATATATCAAAGTGTTATGATTGTGGAATATCTGTGGTTAAACCACGTCATGTATCAAAAAATATACTAATAATGGATTTTGAAGGAACTGATGGAAAACCCGAACAAACCCTGTTAGAATCTGAAATTGATGAAAATGACTACCGACAATCCATATCTCTAATCACTGACTTGTACAAAAAGGCAAAATTAGTACATGGTGATTTTTCAGAATATAATATCTTCAAAACTAAAAATGGTCTCAAAATATTTGATTTGGGATCAGCAGTTGATACAATACATCCCAATACAATAGAATTTTTGAAAAGAGACATTAATAACATAACCAACTTCTTTGTAAAACGAGGACTAACAGTAGAAAATCCTGCTGATATCCTTGAAAGGATAATAAAATGAGCTTTGAAAAACTAGTTAGAATTCCAGTAGACAGAATTGGTGTTATAATCGGTAAATCTGGAAAAACAAAACACCAAATAGAAAAAAAATGTAATGTTGATTTGAATATTGATAGCGAAACCGGCGAAGTAATAATCACTAGTGACAAAATCGATGGAAATATCAGTCCATTCAAAGCAGTTGAAATTATTTCTGCAATGGGACGTGGATTCTCTCCTGAAAATTCATTACGACTGTTACGTGGTGAAAATAGTTTACATATTATTGACTTACGTGAGTTTGGTGGAAAATCTCCTGATCAAATTGAACGAATTAAAGGAAGAATTATTGGTGAAAATGGAACTGCTAGACTAAACATGGAAAACTTGACCGGTGCAACAATTTCTGTTTATGGTAGGACAGTTGGAATAATTGGCGAACCGAACCAACTACGTTTAGCTGTTGATGCAATATCTTCATTATGTAGTGGCAGCATGCATGGTCCTGTTTATAACAAATTAGAAGCTGCACGAAGAAAAGAAAAAGCTGAAAAAGCACTATTGTGGGAAAATCAAGATGTCTTCTAAAGAAAATTTTAATCAGATATCTCCTAGTGAGTTCTTTTATCGTAATCGTGATCTTGCAGGATTTAGTAATCCCACCCGTTCATTATACACTGCAGTACGCGAATTTGTAGAAAACTCTCTAGATGCATGTGACCACAGTGGAATCTTACCTAACATTCACATGACAATCAAGGCAGTTGATCCTGAAAAACCTGACCCAAAACCTTACATCTTAACTGTAAAAGATAATGGCCCTGGTATTCCTGCAAAACACGTACCTTTGGCATTTGGAACCGTTTTGTATGGTTCAAAATTTGGTCTAAAACAGGCACGTGGAATGTTTGGGCTAGGTGCTACTATGGCTATACTATATGGACAAATTACTACAAACAAACCTGTTAAAGTAAAAAGTAATGCAGATGGAAAAACTCGTTTTGACTTTGAAATGAAACTTGATATTCAAAAAAACAAACCCGTCATAATGAAAAAACAAGAAACTTCTAGCTCTGAACAGGGACTGAGTGTGAGCATAGTTTTAGAGGGTGATTATGCAAAAGCTGGAACTAAAATACGTGATTATGTTTATCAAACTTCACTAATCACTCCGTATGCAACAATATCTTTTGATGATCCAAAAGGTGAAAAATTTCACCACAAAGCAATTATTCGTTCGATGCCTCCTGCGCCTACTGTCATCGCACCTCATCCATATGGAATTGATGTTGAAACAATTCGTCGAATGCTTGTTGACACACACTATCAAATTCCAAACGTTGATGATAAAATGATTGAAAAAGTTAGAAAGGAATTAGGAATGTCAAAAAGTAAATTTAGTTATAAAGATATAATGAAAAAAACTGAGAAAAAATGGAAGTCATTAACTAGACCTGTTCGTGTTGTTATAGCTTTAATGTCATTTCTTGAAGCAGATTTTGAACAACTACAGAGAATTAGAATTGAAGATGTAGATTTAAGAAATAATAAATTAGTTTATTGGGATTATAGTACATCTCAAACTCTTGCAGTAGACATGGATACTGAAAGTCCTTATTACAAACAATTAGCTAATACTGTTCAAGGTGAATCACTTACTCACTTTTTAACAAAAAGATTTCAGAGAGTGGGTCCAACAGCTGCACTAGAATTTTGTAAATTTGCAAAGTTCAAACCTGAAACTAGAGTCGGAAATATGACTGATCAAGAATTAGTAAAATTAAGTGATGCATTACAAACATACGAAGGATTTAGATCTCCTGATCCTACCTGTTTAGCACCACTAGGTGATGGTCCACTTGAAAAAGGAATAGAAAGAAGATTTGAACCTGATTTCATGGCTGTAGTTCAAAGAACTGCATCTGCCTATTCTGGATTTCCATTTGTCATTGAAATGGGAATTGCATATGGAGGTAAAATTGAAACCCGTGGAACTACTGTGTATAGATTTGCAAATAGAATTCCCTTACTATATGACGAAGGAAGTGATGTTGTACTAAAAGTTGTTAAAGATACTGATTGGAATCGTTACAAAGTCAAAAATGATTCTGCACCTTTGATTATAGTTTCCCACATATGTTCAACTAGAGTACCATACAAAACTGTAGGAAAAGAAAATGTTGCAGATAGACCTGAAATTGAAAAAGAACTGCGTTTGGCATTACAGTTCTTATCTAGAAAATTATCTGGATATATGTCAAAAAAAGGTCAGGCAGAAGCTGCAAAGAAACGTGCTAATCTTTATTCAAAATATCTGCCTCTAGTTGCACAATTTTGTACTGAATTATCTGGAAAAAAGAAAGAACCAAACTATAAAAAAATGATTAAAGAAGAAACCACAATAAACAATATTGGTGAAGAAAAAGAGGTAGAGACAAATGGCTAAAAAAGTAACAAAAAAAGGAACGAAAAAAGAAACAAAAAAAGAAAAAATCGATAAATCAAAAAAACTTATTGAAACTCTCAAAAGTCATGGTGCTCAAATCTATGAAGACCTTGAAAATGGTGAATTCCCAAAATTTTCCATTCCGAATCGTTCTATTAGTAACATAATTAACGATAAAAAACTAAGACAG
>LUPB01000027.1 GCA_001627235.1 Nitrosopelagicus sp. REDSEA-S31_B2
GAGGATCATCCCATAATTCAAGAGGCTCAATTGGTTGTACGTCATAGTGATTATAAAATAACAAAGTGGTATTTGGGTTAATTTTGGATTTGACTTCACCATATACTAGAGGAGCTGCATTTTTTCCTAATCGTAAAATTTCAGATTTTATGCCTGATTTTTTTAAAATTTTTGAAACTAGAATACTGCATTCTTCAATTCCTTCATTTTTTGCAGATATGCTGGGTTGATGAATTAATGTTTGAAGATCTTTTAGTAAGGAATCTTTGTTTTTGTCTATGAATTTTAGTGCGTTGGCAGAGTTCATGTTAGTTATTAAATGAGTTAAGAACTGTCGGTAATTTAGAGATTAAATCACTTGCAAGTATATGATTTCCAATTTCTTTTTGAAGTAATTCGCCTGTAGTACCGTTAACAAATGTTGCAATACTTGCAGCCTCAATCATATTTTTATTTCTAGATAAGAATCCTGCAACAAGTCCAGACAGTACATCACCTGTTCCACCAACTGTCATGCAAGGAGAGTTGGTGGAATTAGTATACGAGATTTCACCATTAGTTATGATATCTTCTTGACCCTTTAGGAGTATTGTAAGTGAATGTTGTTTTGCAAATTTTTCACAAGTGGTTAGTCGAGAAGATGTATCATTTCCAACAGATTCACCAAAGAGTCTCTTGAATTCTCCTGAATGAGGAGTGACAACAACATTTTGACCTTCAATTATTGGAAGAATTTCTTTGATTAGAGAACTGGCATCTAAAGAAACCCTAACATTTCTATCTAGTAATGATTTTACAAGTAGTTTTATTGCTTCAACATCTTGTATTGCAAGACCCATACCAATTGCAGTAGAATCTATATCCACAGGAACCTGTCCCAACAATTTGTTAACAGTTCCACGTGTGAGTTTAGAATCAGCCATCGGGATTACTATCAAATCAGGAGAAATCGAGCGTGTCGAAGATGCATTGATTTTTGGAACACATGTGTAAACTAAATCACTTCCAGAACGTAATGCTGCTAGTGAGGAGAGTGCAGGCGCACCATGATAGATGTAACTTCCTCCAACTATCAGGACTTTTCCATTATCTCCTTTTCTAGAATGAGTTTCACGAGGAGTGAGAAATTTTTCAATTAGTTCTTTTGTTATGGGAGTTACAGTCAATTAATTCACTTTTTCTTTGAGCGTTTCTTGTTAAAATACACTTTTCTTGCCATTGCAAGATAGGTTGTATGGCCAATTCCTTGATAAGAATGACGGGTTTTTCCATCCCTTGCCTCAATTCGACGTAGAATATGCTCTGTAGATTCAATATCTGTAAATTCATTTTCCACAAATGCAGCAGATAGTTTTTCAAGTTGGTTCATAGTAGGGCAAATTGCAACAACACTTCCACTGCTTTTTAGCATTTTTCGAACTTGAGGTAATACTTCCCATGGATCACCAAGGTCAATTATTGCCAAATCACATTCATCGATAGGAAGTTTTTTTGATTTTTTCAGATTTTGGTTATGCATTGTGACATATTTTGACATGCCGGCTTTTTTGATATTTTTTTCAGCAATTTCCATAAATTTTGGTTCTACATCAAAAGTGTATACATGACCTCTAGGTTTTACAATACTTGCAAGGAAGGTGGTTAATGAGCCACTACCAGTACCAATTTCAACAACTTTGTAACCTGATTGAAGACCTGTTCTTGCAGCAATGTATCCAAGATCTTTTGGATATACAATTTGCGTGCCATGTTGCATCTTCATCACATGATCGTGAATTGTTGGCTTAAGGAGATAGACATACTTGTCTTTGTTAGTTATCAATCTACTTCCAAATTCTTTTCCAATAGCATCTGCGTGTTTTATTATTCCAATATGAGAATGAAATTGTTCTTTTTTTGAGATTTTTAATAACCATTTTTTTGAATCGTTATAAAAAAATAAGACAAGATCACCAGCCTTTATTTTTGTCATGTTCAGAATCCTAATTTCCTCGGGTTATAATTATTTTCCACGTTGAGCACCCCACATAGCCACATGTAGTCGTGGGGAAAATAGAAAATTATTGGTTTTTGCCAATTCAGAAATTGATTTTTCTCGTGCACTAATTTCTTCTTTAGTTGATGCCTGAGTCATCAACTGCACATGATTTTCAGGAATATTATATTTAGTAACAAATTTTTTGATTTCTGGAATGTCAGATTCATCTTCTACGACATACTTGAAAAAGCAATTTTCTTGATTTGCAAAAAAGTAATAACACTCATTATTTTCGTACAATTCAAGAGGATTACCTGAGTTTTCTGTTTTTGGAGATACATTCCATTGATCAACAAGATCAGTTAACATTTTGTTTGGCAATATTGTACAGTTAGTTTCAATTTCAACATAAAAATCCGGTTTAAGAAATGAAAGGAGATCAGCAAGATCATCTTGTTGAAGTAATGGTTCTCCCCCAGTTATGACTAGATGTTTTATTTCAAGATCTAAAATTTGTTCTTTAATTTCTTCAATTGCCATTTCTTTTACTTCCTTTGTGTAATCATAATTTTCCCAGTCCCATGTGTATTTAGTATCACACCAAGTACATTTCAAATTACATTGAGCGGTTCTTAGAAATATTGCAGGTTTGCCGAAATTTGGCCCTTCGCCTTGAATTGATTTGAAAATTTCGTTTATCTGCATGTTGAATATTATTTCATATACCTTATATCCTAAACTCTCACTCTAGTCAGTAGTGATTAGAGAATTAATCATAAGATTTGATTATCATAGTGGAAAAACAGTAAAAAAAATACGAGAATTAGAATTAGAAAAAAGGGATGCAGAGGATGCTGAAAAAATTAACAAACTCGAAGATGAAATAGATCTGTTACAGCAAGATTACGAATCAAAATTAAAGCCAATTGCATTAGAAATTGCGTTCAATATTGAAGCACAAATGGGAAAGATGTCAGAAGATGAAATTTTTGACAAGTTTCAAGTTAGAAATGTAAAGCCATCAATGATATCTGATTGCGTATACAAAATTTGTCAGCAATTAGAAAGACAGCCATCACGTAAGTCAATTTTAGAAATGATGCCAGATAGATTCAAACAAGATTAGATTTCAGGACTGTAACTAACAATTTTCTTCCAGCCTTCAGTATCAGTACACTGTTCATTAGTCATTCTTGAAAACAGTAAATCATTCATTTTGGCAAATTTTTCTGGATCAAAATTTGATTCTTCCATATTTTCAATCATTTGATTTGCTAAACTCATACATGCTTGTTCATGAAGGTTTATCGCATTGGAAGGGTAAATTGTATTGGTTATAGCTATTGTGGCAATTATCCCAATTCCTGCAATTAGTCCAATTTTTACAACTTTGCTTAAATCCATACAATTTTTTGTATTATAGATAAAATAAAGAATGGGTTCAGAATTGCATGATGCAGAGAGGCTAAAAAGACATGAAAAAATTGCACATGCAAGAAAGATTGATGTCAAATGTAGGAATTGCGGAGCAGAGTTTAGAGACCCAGATGATTTAAGAAAACACAAAAAGAAATGTAGATGATCATAAATGAGAATCAAGATTTTCTTTAGAATTTTTCTTTAGTTTTACTCTACGACGACGTATTAGAATATAATATTGAATAATTTCGTAGATTTGTTCTTCTGCAGTATTACTATATTCATTGCTTTCAAGAAGAAAATCAAAATAGTCTTTCTCATTTAGGCGTACAGTAATTTTTCTCAAAATTATACTAAGAGTGTGAAGAATATTACAGATTCAATATGCAATCCATTAAGTAGTAGTCAATCAGAATTACACGTGAGAAGATGAAAAAATGCATTATTTGTGGATGTAAGGACCACAGACTAGTAGGATGCATACGTCATAAATCAAAACAGTGCAGTTGTTATAAACAGGAATAATTATTAAAAAACATGGGATTATTTGGAAAAAAAGAAGACCCAGAAGATTTGATGTACCAAGCAATGGCATTTTTAGAAAAAAATCAGCCAAAAGCTGCAGCTACATTATTTAAAAAAGTCACAAAAATTGAGCCAGAAAATGTTAATGCATGGTACAACCAAGGATTGGCTCTAAATCAATTAAAAAAATATGCAGATGCAATAACATGTTTTGATATGATAATACAACAGAATGCAAAAGATGCTCCAGCACTAAACAATAGAGGTATTGCAATGGCAGAGCTTGGAGATGCAGAAGGGGCAATGGAATATTATGACAAAGCAATAAAAGCAGATTCTAGTTATGCCCCAGCATATTATAACAAGGGAGTACTGCTTGACAAAAAATTGGAGCACGAAAAAGCACTAGAGGTATTAGATGAAGCAATTAGAATTGATCCAAAAAAACCAAATCCACGATTTTACAAAGGAATAGTACTTGGTAAAACAGGAAAGCATGAGTTGGCTTTGAATTGTTTTGAAAATGTTTACAGAGCAAATCCACAGCATCTTGACTCTTTATTTCATAAAGGCATAGAATTAGCAGAACTAGAAAGACATGAAAAAGCAATCGAGGTTTTTGATAAAATTTTATCCAAACACGAAGGAAATATCAATGTGGTTTATGCAAAAGCAAGGAGTAAAGCAGCACTAAACCATGTCGAAGAGGCATTTGCTTTACTAAATGTCGCAATAAAAAATTCTAAAACAATCAAGTTGTGGGCAAGAAAAGAGAAGATTTTTGAAAAATTTTATGATGACCCAGAGTTTCAGAAGATGGTAAAGTGATTATAGGATTTTTTTCCTAATTGCATCAATACGCAATATTTT
>LUPB01000028.1 GCA_001627235.1 Nitrosopelagicus sp. REDSEA-S31_B2
ACACCAATACCAACAACTGAGATAAGCATCATCGACATTGCCTTTAACATATTTCCCATGAGTATGATTATTTGTAATACAATATAGATGATTTTTTAACCCAATTTTTTACAAGTATAATGTGGTAGATATCGTTCAGGCTAGAAATTTTGCAAAAAAGAAGCATGTAGGACAATTAAGAAAAAATGGGAAAACAACAACATTTTCTCATTTACAAGATGTAGTAAAAAATTTAAAAAAAATGAAGGTTACAAATGAAGATATTATTTGTGCTGGATGGTTACATGACACAATAGAAGATACAGATACTGATTTTGATATGATAAAGGATCTATTTGGAAAAAGTGTTGCAGATATTGTAGTTTCTGTAACAAAAGATAATCGTTTACCAAAAAAACAAAGAGAAGCAAAATATGCAAAAGATCTTAGAGCATCTAATGCAAAGGCAAAACTAGTAAAAATTGCAGATATTTTAGCAAATGTAAATGATGCACCTAATGCAGGAAAAAATGCATATTGGGAAAAACAACAGTTTGTTAAAAAATCAAAGTATTGGAGTTATGTTTCGGGTGTTAAACCAGGTAAACTTGCAGAATTAACATGGGCAAAAAATGAATGGAAAAGACTTGAAGAAAAATATTCAAACTAATTTACATTAAGAAAATTTCATACCAATAACTGTAGAAATTTTTATTCCGGATCTTCTGGATGGCCTCTGCCTCTTAGTGCAAAACATACTACAGCCATTGCAATTGCCACACCTATAGCTGCACCATATGCAGCAGCGCTTGCCTCTGCCATGTGCCATTATACACTTTGTTGCATAAATCAATTGCTAAAATAACTAGATGTTTTTCTCATAGATGTTTACTGTAGCCTTAACAAGAGAACGACTGATATCATCAGGCATGATAATCATTATTCCACTACCTTTTGACACATCTGAACATGTTCCTGAGTGGCTGATTAAATTTTTAGCAAAACAACCAGATTCAGTATAGTAAAAGAAGGTTCCAGTTTCCTTATAGCTTTCAAATTCATCTATAGATGGAACAAAGTATAGATTTGCACCTATAGTTTTATCATCAATTCTAATACTGTAATCAAAATCAGAAATGTCATTAATCATACATATTGGAATAAAATGTGCAAATGCAGTAGGTAATTTTGATTCTTGTTGAGAATCAGAATATGAAGTATTTTTTAAATTTGGAAATTGTATATTGTAAGGATCAGTTGTTAGTTGTAGTCCCATTGCAACTTCAATGTTTTGTCGAATAACATCAACTGTAGAACGATAATGATGAGGTTGGAAATTATATTGACATTGATTGTTTTGATGAGATAAACGTACAAATGATTTATCATGCATTGAATCTAGCTCATTTTTTCCATAGTTTTCAGGAATTGTTTCATCAAAGGGGACATATTTTTGTGATTCATCCATAACAGCATTTGATTTATTCCAAGTAGAGGTAACATCAAATACAATATTTGAAGGATAACTTTCCCAAACTGGTTCAAGATGTACATACAAAGAATGTCTATTTACAGACATGTCTTCAAATTCCATTGGCATGTAAAATTCAACTATATCTAATACAGCAAGAATTGCTGCAGCACCAACTACTGCCAAGAGTATTTTCATATGTTTTAATTTTGAAAGCGAGGATTTTTGTGACAATACCGCTTGTGCGTAAAAACTCAATAATTAGCTTGCCAGTTTTGAGAAACTAGTAGTAAAAGATGGAAAACTAATTGTCGCTTTTATTTTCTAAATGTAAACTAATAGTATGGAAATAAAAAAAGTTCTAGTAACAATTGATGGTTCTGATCACGCAGAAAAAGCATTAGATACAGCAATTAATCTAGTCAAAGAAAGTAAAAAATCAATACTGGGTCTCTTTGTCAAACCTCATACAGTAGATTCTCTTAGGTATGGAGATACATTTTCAGAACATCATGACGATATAGCTAGAAAATCATTCCAGAGTTTAAGAGAAAAATGTGAGAAAAATAATGTTTCATTTTCAACAGAGATTAGAACTGGAGATGTAAAAACAACAATTGAAAAGATAGCAAATGATGATCAGATGAACATCGACATGGTAGTTATGGGTTCAAGAGGAAGGGGTTCGGTTAAGGGTGCACTACTAGGAAGTGTTTCAAAATATGTTTTGGATAAAAGTAAAGTGCCAGTATTAATAGTAAAATGACAAATAATTTGTGCGTAATTCTTGGAGATCAATTATCTTCAAACATTTCATCTCTAAAAAATTTCAAAAAAAATCAAGATAAAATTTTGATGATGGAAGTTTTCAATGAAGCAACGTATGCAAATCATCATAAAAAAAAATTAGTTTTAGTCTTCAGTGCAATGAGGCATTTTGCAAAGGAGTTACAAGAAAAGGGAGTTTCGGTTACATATTCAAAAATAAACAAATCTCAAGATAATTTTACAAAAGAACTATCGAGTCAATGCAAGAAAATACAACCAAAAAGAATAGTGATCACACATCCAGGAGAATATCGTGTATTACAGGAGATTAAAAAGTGGGAGAAAGTTTTGAAAATACCAGTATCAATTGTTGATGATGATAGATTTTTTTGTACTATAGATGAATTTAAGAAATGGACAGAGGGAAGAAAAGAACTTCGAATGGAATCATTCTATCAAATGATGCGGAAAAAATATCAAATTTTGATAGATAATAATGGAAAACCAAAAGGTGGAAAATGGAATTATGACATAAAAAATAGAAAAAGTTTACCGAAAAATCATCCAGACGTACCAAAACCATTACAACACAAACCTGATGACATAACAAAACAGGTAATTGCAGAAGTGAAAAAGAAATTTCCAAAACATTTTGGAGATTTAGAACCATTTTGGTTTGCTGTTACACACGAACAAGCAAAAAAAAGTTTGAATGATTTTATAAAAAACAGGCTTAGTATGTTTGGCCCATACGAGGATGCAATGGCACAAGAAGAAAGTTTTCTATACCATTCTGTACTTTCTATGTATCTAAACATAGGACTGTTAGAACCAAAACAAATTATCAACAAAGTTTTAGAAAAAGATGGAATAAAGGTTGAATCTGTTGAAGGTTTTGTAAGACAAATTTTAGGTTGGAGAGAATATATCAGAGGAATTTACTGGTATACAATGCCAAAATATTCAAAGACAAATTATTTTGATGCTAAAAATAAACTTCCAAAATTTTACTGGACCGGAAATACTGAAATGAACTGTATAAAAAATTGTATAGAACAAACAATCAAGGAATCATATGCCCATCATATACAACGACTTATGATCACAGGAAATTTTGCATTAATTGCAGGCATTAAACCAGAAGAAGTTTGCGAATGGTATTTGTCAGTATATGCAGATGCATATGAGTGGGTAGAACTTCCAAATACACATGGAATGACACTGTACGCAGACGGAGGAGTATTAGGCTCAAAACCATATGCTGCAAGTGGAAATTACATTAACAAGATGTCAGATTATTGTAAAGATTGCAAGTATGATGTTAAACAAAAGGAAGGTGACGATGCATGTCCATTCAACTATCTTTATTGGAACTTTTTTTTGAAGAATCAAAAAAAATTAGAGAAGAATCCAAGATTATGGACTGTATTTTCAAATATCAAAAAAATGTCACAAGAAAAGAAAAGTCAGATTAGAAATAATTCTAAGAAATTTCTAATTCAGATATCAAAGTGATGTTAAGAGAAGCCACAACGGAGGATATTGGCTTCTCAGAATGTATAATCAGGATCACTTATCATCTTTTTTCATTTCATCATCTGGAATATATCTCGAGAGAAACTCATCAATGACTTTGAAAAAAGGGCATTTACCTTCGTACATCATGGCATAATATACGCCATCATTGCATAAAAGTATGTTAAATTTTTCAAAAATTATTTATTTAAAAAATTTTGAGCAAAAATTGAATGGGACTTTCAATATTCAAGATTAGCATCTTATTGATAATAATGGGTGCATCAGGGACAGGAATAATTTTCTCAGAAGCTGACAGAACATCAGAATTAATGTCACTTAAGCAAACAGAATCTGATCAAATTAGCATGTTTTTTGAGGAAAATGACATAGGATATTTCACAATAACTAATCCAGAATTTCAAGGACAAGGAGTATATTTCAGAATTGTAGATGAAAATTTTGATACAATTTCAAAAGGAATTGCAGAAACAAAAATGTCAATTAGATATTTTGATGTCAAAGAATCTGGGATTTACACCATAGTTTTGACAAATCTTGCTCAAGAAAAGATGAATTATGAAATAGAAATTGGTAGTACGAATGCTCTAATCATAAGTATTCCAGCAGGAGTCATGTTTGTTGGTGGTCTTTTACTATTATTCTCATCATACATGAAATTAAAAAATTACAGAATAGCACAGCCTGATGAAAATATCAAATGAATTGGCATGCATTGAATGTAATAACCAAAGTATAATGCAAAATTAAACGCAAGCCAAGCAGTCATCAAAAGAAAAGTTACAATTGCAAATGGCAAAAATGCTTTCAGATTAGAGTTTTGGCGAGATTTGACTATCAAAAATCCTCCTAGTGCAGACAACACAATACCAATTTCAAGTGGCTGATGAGTAAATGACAACAAACCATCAATACCAAATGTATCATGAGAAATGGAATCGCCAAAACCAGAAACAATTTGCATGATAGAACCAATAATTACCAATTGGAGTCCCCTTTTGAGAATTCCGTGAATAGAATTTTTTGTTAAAAGATTAACAGAAAATAATGCTGCAACTCCAACTAGTGATACTCCGGCATATACTGCAATGTGTGGGTCTGACCAGAAAAATTCAGGCTCGTTTTGAATATGGTTTATTGCATCCCAAATTCCTGCTATGAGGATTATTACAGGTCCTGCTACTGCAAGAATTGCGATGATTGATAATTGTGTATTTGACTTTAAACATAAACGATTAGAAACTTTTTGAATTAAGGTTGTAATCATAATTTAGCCTCGATTTGTTTTATTAAAAAACCAATCTCATAAAATCAGATTAAATAATTAGTTAAAAAATGAGAAGTTTAAGAAAGGAAACTGCATGTTCATCTGCTACATACGTTAGTAACCAATGACAACTTCTCTGTGGTTTTTTTAAGAGATCTAATTAAAAACAAATATGTGATTTTAAATAACAGGATCAGAAACTGAGATCAAATTTTTAGAATTTATGCCTAAAAACAGATTTTAATGAATGATTGTTGATAATTTTATGCCTGTGTGGATGGGAGGAATATTCCTCAAAGATGAAGGAGGATATGAGATTGTGTTAAAATCACTTACTCATTATAAAAAAAGATTACAAACAATTCATGAAAGTCCAGAATTAAAAGAAGCTGCAGCAATGTTTGCACCAGTTTTACAAGGGCAAGCACAAAAAAGAATTCCAATGATCGATGAGGCAAAACAAAAAATTGATCAAATGTTAAAAGATTCAATTTCACCTCAATCATTAGAACAAGATCTGGAAATTTTAGAAAAGGCATTAGAATGTAGAAAAGCAGATATTGAAAAGGCTCAAGATACGGGAAAGGAATATTTTATGAAATTGTTAGGAGACCTGCAAGAAGCTGCAAAAGATTTAGAGCCACTCACAAATGCACTTGTAAAAATTAAACAGTATTCAGATTAGTTTTTCAAAGATTTTACATAATCTTCAAGTTTTTCTTTCTTTTCTTCAGGAGATAATGGTAAGAAATCCTTCCATTGTTCTTTCATTTCTTGCTTTTTTAGCTCCTTTTGTTCATCGGACATTGTATCCCATTGCATCTTCATCTGCATAAAGTGAATAATCATAGCAGCTCTATCTTGAATTGATAGTGATTTCCAGGCATCACCCATTTCTTTGAATTGTTTTTTCTTTTCGGCAACTTCTTCAGGAGTCATTCCTTTGAAGTAATCCTTCATCTTTTTGTTGTGTTTTTTATCATAACTTCGTTTGTTTTTGTAAGAGTCTTTTGATATTGTATCTGATACGTAAAGTTGTTCGCCTGTTCCTGCATCAACTAGAACTCTATTGTGGCCTCTATCCTCATCCATCATTACAACTTTGTAAACAAGATAACCGTTAATCACAGAAAGTTTTCCATAAATTGCTTTACTGTCAGGAACAGCTTCTTCTGCAGTAGACATTGCCTCAACTAGAGATATTTTGCTTAGTTCTCTAAAGTTTTGACCATCTTCTATAGGAATTGTTCCTTGTATTGCAGGATATTTTGTTTTATCCCAATCAGCAAAAGCAGGAGTTGCTGCAACAGAAGTAACTAATACAGTAATTAGCATTAAAGCTGCAAGTTGTCCTACAATTTGTTTCATAAAAAATCGAATGAAAATTACTATAAAAAAGGATCCTACAATTCATTCATAGTATAATTTGCATATTGGACATTTTATGATAGAAATTGGGAGATTAGTAACCCTTTTTGCTTGTGATGTGTATTACAGGATATGACAGACCCTGTTTGTAATTTATGTGAAAGAAAACTTTCAGAACACACATACGAAGAATCAATCAAGTGTGCAATGGAGTTAATCAAACAAGGTCACAAGAAAATTGGAATGGGGCAACATAGAATTAGACAGTCCATGTCAAATGATAATTCTGCTTGATGTTTTTAATGCAAGTATTGTTCCAAGAATACTTGATGCTGCACCACATGTAACAAGTAGAGGAAATATTACAACAATAAATTCTGAATAAATCATAGGTATCATACTAGGCCAAACTAGTCTATGGAACATCACTTCATTGTACGTATAAGTAATTAATGGGAAATATGAGAAGATAAAACTCGAACCAATTATAGCGCCTGCAACAAAATGAGATTTTTTTATTTGTGATTTGTTTATAATAACATCGGCAAGAACAAATGGAATTAAATTCATTAGATAAAATGGAACAGCATCAATTAAAACAGGATTTGGTAATAGTGCAGATAAAATCATTATCAATATGTAAAAAGCACCAGTGGTACTTAGATAACCAAATTTTCCAGGACTTACTTTTGCAGAAGTAATCAAAATGAATGCCATTACAATTGGGTAAACAATTGTTGCAAAGATTGCAGCAAATGTTGGTTCGGGATTAAAATCAAAGTAATCGGTTTTTGAAAAAGGAAGTGAAAATGAATGTGCAAATCCAGTAAGTGAAAACCAAACTCCTGAAAAAATTAATCCTTGTAAAATTATACCAATCTTTCGTTTTGATTTTGATTCAATCCTAACAATTCCTACAACAGATGCAATACTAGTTAGTAACATTCCAGTCATTAACACCAGATGTATAGGACTCAACAAACCATCTAGACCATACATATCGTGCCACCAAAAGTCTAATGGACCTGAAATTACTAGTAAAAATATTCCTAAGCCAGATAATAATTTTGGAAATTTTAGATTAAATGAATTTTTATTTCGTATAGGAATGAATAATGCGCCAAAACCTACAATTGAGATTGCCACACCACTATACAAAATTAGGTGGGGTTCTGCAAAGAATGATTCAGGTTTGTTTAGTATATGGTTGCTGATATCCCAAGAACCACCACCGGTTACAAGTACAACACCCATGCCTAGAATAATGTAAGGGATAACAAGTTTCCAAAAAGAAAAACTATTTTCTGTTTTAGATATTTGTTCAGTCAACTATAATCACCTTTTTTTCTACAAATTCATTGTCTTCATCAACAAAACCACCTTTTGGAAAGTTTGAATCACTTGTAAATGGGGCTGATTTTGCTTTAGTAAAAATTCTAAACTCTCCCAAAGATTCAGGAGTTATTTCTAATTGTAAGATTGGTTTTTTGTCAATTAGGTTTGGCATGTTAAAAATATGTAATAATGGATATTCTGCAATTTTAAAATCACTTGGATAGTATGTTTTTACCTCATCACCTATCTCAAAAAATTTTGGCGATTGTGTAAATTCACTTGATTTAATTTTAATCCCATCAAAAGATTTTGCATCAGGAAAACCAATGATAAGTATCAACATGTCAGAATCGCCACCAGTTATCCCAGCATCAATGATGAAATCAAATGATGCACCTTTAGAAATTGATTCTGTTTCTTGTGATGTGATAAAAAATGGAGATGTAATTCTTTTTTCTGTTTGTGACAGTGCATCAGGAAATACAACACCCATTACTAGAAAATATACAGCCATTATGCCTATTGAGGCAAGAATAATTCGGTTCATG
>LUPB01000029.1 GCA_001627235.1 Nitrosopelagicus sp. REDSEA-S31_B2
GCCTCATCAATTGATTTACAATGTATCATTGAAAATACGTTATATGGCCAATCTGGATAGACTGGTCTTTCATAACAGTGACTGACTTGTGGAAATGCACCTAATTTTTCTCCAACTTGATTAATTCTGTCTTCTGGAACTTTCCACACAATCATTCCATTAGCTGTAAATCCTGCTTCTCTATGTCGTAATATTGCAGCAAATCTTCTCATGACTCCTATACTTTCGTAATGTTTCAGTTTTTCAAAAATTTCTTCTTCGGTAATTCCTAATGCATTAGCTGCTTTAAGAAATGGTCTATCAACAATTTCAAAGTCTTTTTGTAATTGTCTAATGAATTCTTTATCCTCTTCTGTAGCTACAAAATCTACTTTTTTGATTTCTTTTTTCGTTTCAGAAGGTTTTACATCATGTTTTTTTGTATCAACCATGTCAAGTTTTACTCCAATTTTAAATAATTGTAAAGTTGGAAGCATTCTTACTTTTTTAATTCCATCTAATTTTGAAAACTTGTCTAATTCTGATTTCAAGTCTGAACCTGGTGGAACGGCTAATGTAAACCACAAATTGAATTGATGTTCTCTTTCATAATTATGACTTACACCTGGATGTTTGTTAATTTGCTGTGCAACTTTCTCTAACTTATCGCCTTCAATCTCCATTGCTACTAACGAACTGGTATATCCAAGTTTTCTTGTATCAAAAATTGCACTTAGTTGTCTTAGTACGCCTTTTCTTTTCATCTGTGTTAGTCTGGACTTTACTTCTTCTGATGAAATATTGAATTTTTCAGCAATTGCATCAAATGGTCTTGCTACTAATGGAAATGTCCATTGAATCTCATTTAGAATCTCATTATCCATATCTTCAATATTTGACATATACGCAAAATCTATGAAATCAATTAAAAAATGTAACGTGTATTCTTGAATGTATAAATTACATTTTGTTAATGGCAGATCGTTGATAATTGATCTTCATCTAAATGGCAAGACTGTTCTTGTTATAGGTGCTGGAAATGAAGCACTCAAACGAATAAAATTACTTGAATCTGAAGAGTGTAAAATCATTGTAATTGGAGAAAAACCTAATCCCGAAATTATAAAACTTTCAAAACAAAAGAAAATAAAACTTGAAAAAACTAAATTTACTTCTACTCAAACCCTAAAGAAACTCAAACCATTTTTGGTAATTGCATCAACTTCTGATTATTCATTAAATCAAAAAATCATTGACGCTGCTAAAAAAATGAAAATTCTTGCATATGCATCAGACTCTCCCGACTCAAGTGATATTTCATATCTATCAATAATTAATCACAAAGACATAATCAAGGTTGGAATATCCACTAGTGGCAGTAGCCCTATAATGGCAAAAAAAATCAAAACTAAAACTGAAAAATTCCTACAAAAAAATATTTCAAAAACCGATCTAGAATTAATTAAAATTCAAAAATTTGCAAGAAGTGAATCTAGAAAGTTCATATCATCTCAAATTGAAAGAAAGAAGTTTCTTTATGCCATAATGAATGATAAACGTGTTAAAGAGTTATTAAAAGATGGAAAATACATGCGAATACGGACTGTAATTAAAAAAATGGTGAAAGATTGGAAATGACAAAAAATATCATTAATGCAAGAGTGACATTTAGAAAATCTCCTATTCATGTTCTTGAAAGATTCTCCCTTGGTGATTCAGAAAACGCATATCGTTCATTCAAAGAACATACTGATCTTTCTGAATGTGTAATTTTACAAACATGTAATCGTGTTGAGATATTTGGTTCTGCTGAAAAATTTGATAAAGAAAAAATCAAAAAAACTTGGGCATCTCTTGCTGGATTGGAAGAAAACACATTCCATGAAAATCTAGAATGGTCTGAAGATTCTGAAGTGTATGAGCATCTCTTGAAACTAACTTCTGGACTTGATTCGATGGTAGTTGGAGAAGAACAAATTATGACACAAATTAAAGATTCAATTCAATCTGCTAAAAAATTAAAAGTTTCTGGTGAATCTCTTAACACGTTATTTGATAAAGCAATACGTGTTGGTACTAGAGTTCGTACTTCAACTGGAATTAGTAAAGGAAGCATATCTGTTGGTTCAATGGCAGTAAAACTTGCTGAAGAAAACGTTGATGAAATGAAGCTCAAAAAGATTCTTTTGATTGGAACTGGTGAAGCTGCAACTCTTGTTGCTAAATCCCTAACAAAAAGAGGATATCCATTTTTCATATCCAGTAGAACTGTTGAACGCTCAACATCATTTTCTAAAACTGTAGGTGGCCAACCTGTTGATTTCAATTCAATTCTAACTGGCTTTGAAAATTATGATATAGTATTTGTTGCAACAACAGCTCCATATTTCCTTGTAACTTATGAAAGAATCCAAAAAGCACTAGAGACAAAGAAATCTGGCATGATGATACTAGATTTATCTAATCCTCGAACCGTTGATGAAAAAGTTGCTGAATTAAGAGGAATTAAACTGATGAATATTGATCAAATTGCTGAAATGGTTGACAAAAATATGCGAAGTAGGATTGGTCAGAAAAACTCTGCAGAAGAAATAATTAAAGAAGAACTGCCCGTATTAGAAGCAAGCATGAAAAGATTAGAAGCTGAACCAATTGTAAAGGATGTTTTCAAAAGTACTGATGCAATTAGGGTCAAGGAACTTGAAAAAGCATTGGGTATGTTAGGTGAATTAACTGATTCACAGAAAAAAATTATTGAAGAATTATCAAAATCTGTAGCAGAAAATATCATGTCTACCCCTATGAATAATCTTAGAAAGGAAACTGAACATGGAAATTCTGATGTAATTAATGCAGCATCAAAACTATTTAATTTTAAAAAAGAAGATAATTAGTGATTATAGCGCATTTGATTTGATTCTTGTTTGAATCCAATTCTTTCATAAAATGGAATTAATTCATGTTTACAATCCAAAATTGTTTTGTAACAATTTTTTGCTTTTGCAACTTCTAATAATGATGTAACAAGTTTAATTCCAATTCCTCTACCTTCAAATTCTTTTGAAACCACAACGTCTTCAATATGGCCAACTTTACCTCCTTCATGAATGAACTTTTGCTCTATAAGTAGAGTTGTTGATCCTACAACCTTTCCATCAACTTCTGCTACATGTATAATGTGATCTGGATTTCCAATAATTTTCTTTAGAATATCTCTTGCAGTATCTTTATTCAAATCACTTGCATTTCTTAAACTGTCTAAACTTTCTAAAAAACCATTGTCTATATCTGATTCAACTATATCTCGAATTTTTATTTCTGACATCTTCAATCTTACTTTTTACTATACTCCTCATTTGTTTTTTCATAGGTATCTTTATCACCAATATCAATAAATCCATTTTTGGAAATAACACTACTTACCTTCTTTTTTCTTGAAAGTACTTTTCGAATAACATCATCCATCCCATATTCTTTATTTTTTGGAATTAATTTGAGTACTTCTGGCTCCATCACATAACATCCGATGTTGATCTTTGCCGAAAATTCTGGCTTTTCATTCCATGCAGTAACTTGACCACTTTTTTTTGTATCAATCACGCCATATTTCAAATTAAATCTGTAATCAAACAGACTCATAGTTACATTTGCTCTAGATTTCTTATGATGTTTGATCATATTTCTCAAACTGAAATTATAGATTGAATCTCCATATAGACAAACAAATGTGTCATCAATGAATTTTTCGGCAGTTTTTAGCTGACCTGCTGTTGCAAGGGGCTTTTTTGAAATTGCGTATTCAATTTTAACACCGAATTTTTTTCCATCTCCAAAATAATCTTCTATTTTATTTCGCAAATAACTTACACATAGAACAATTTCTTTAATTCCATTTTTCCTAACCCACTCTATTTCATATTCTAAAATTGGTTTTCCACCTAATGGCAGCATTGGTTTTGGAAGTGATTTTGTATATGGTCTGAGTCTTGTTCCTAGTCCTCCTGCTAAAATTACTGCCTTCATGAGTTTGTATGCACTATTGAGTTCTATTTATGTTCAATTACACAATATTTAGTGATTCATTGAATTAGCAAAATCTTCTTTATCACTTCAGATGGATCATTTCCAAAAATTATGATCATTGGTTCCTTTCCCATATCTCCTTTGTGATATATTATGTCAGGAGGGTATGATTTCAAACAACTAGAAACGCCCCATGCTATAGATGAATTTTCTTTTTTCTTTGAACTTTTTGATTCCTTTCTTCTGTCATAATTTTCAACTCTCAATCCTTTCTTTTTTGCTTTATCAATCAATTTTTTTTCGTATTTTATGTTAATTGCTGAACGAATATTTGGGAACTTTTTTGATACTTCTAATACTGCAGTTGCAACATGTTGTGAACCGCCAAAAATTAAGTTACCTGACTGTATTACTTCTTTTCCTGATTTGACTAATCTGCCAGAAATTCCAAGTATATCGCTAATCTTCTTTGGCTTGCTCTTGGAAAAAACAAAATTAGTCTGACATTCTGGAATTAAATTTGAAATATTCTTGATGTTTTGGAAATTAACTATTGAACGTGCAAGTTCTTTGTGAATATCTGATTGTTTTTTAAATGTAATATTGACTCCTTTTCCTAAACTTTTTGAATTTTTTATAGATTGGAAAACATACTCTTTTGCAAAAAGTGAAGAATCATGAATTGTTTTTTTCATTGCAAGTGAAGCTGTAATTGATGCAGAATAATTACATCCACTTCCATGATTTATGATCTTTATTTTCTTACCTTTTAGATAATAACTTCTAGTCTCTTCTAAAACAAAATCCTCTATTCCATTTTCTGTTTCATTAGAACCTGTAATTATGACATTTTTTGCTCCCATTTCTTGAATCTTCTTAGCTGCTTTCACGATTGAATTCTGTCCTGATAGAATTTTTGCTTCTTTTTTGTTTGGTGTAATGATAGTGGCCAATGGAATAATCATTTTTTTAAAATCATTCACAGCTGATTTTTTTAATAATATTGTTCCAGTCGTTGATTTTATGATTGGATCAACTATAACTGGACATTTTACTTTTTTAACAACTGCATGAATTGCTTTGATTGTGTTTGAATCATACACCATTCCAATTTTTATTGCGTCAATCTGAAAATCATCCAAAACTGATTTTAATTGAGATTTTACTGTCTTGACTGGAATAGGTAATATCTCTGAAATTTTCTTCGTATTTTGGCTAGTTATTGCTGTAATTACAGTAAATCCATATGCTCCATGATTTTCAAACGTCTTAACATCGCTTTGAATCCCTGCTCCCGATGATGGGTCTGACCCACCGATTGAAAGAACGTTCATGTTGATCGTATGTTAAACGATTGTTTAAATCCACCATTTACTGATTTTAGTTATGGCAACTCAGATGACATCTGCTAGAAGAGGTATCGCTACTGATGAGATGAAACAAGTAGCAAAAGATGAAGATGTAACACTTGATTGGCTAATACCTAAAATTGCAAGCGGTTCGATAATAATTCCTAGTAATAATGTGAGAAAAGAAAAGATTCACAATGTTGGAATTGGGAAAGGTATGAAAACCAAAGTTAATGTGAATATAGGCACTTCTACTCTAAATGTAAATCTTGAAGAAGAAATTGAAAAAGCCCAAGTTGCTGTAAAATATCATGCCGATACTATAATGGATTTGAGTGATGGTGGTGATGTTGGAAGTGTTAGAAGAAAACTACTAGAGGTTGCACCAATTACTTTTGGAACTGTACCGATCTATGAAGCGTATAATTTTGGAGTTGAAAAACACAAGAATCCTCTTGACATTACTGAAGATGATTTTCTAAAGGCATTTGAAAACAATGTAAAAGACGGTGTTGATTACACAACAATTCATTCTGGAATTACAAAAGAAATTGCAAAAAGAATTCTGAAGGTAGAAAGATATGCAGGAGTTGTAAGTAAAGGTGGAACAATTACTGCTGCATGGATGTTAAAATATGATAAAGAAAATCCATACATTACTCATTATGATTACATGATGGAGCTTGCTCAAAAATATGATGTAACATTCAGTTTAGGTGATGCTCTACGACCCGGTTCTATCCTAGATTCACATGACGAGTTACAAGTACAAGAAATGATTAACATCTCTAGACTTGCAAAACGTGCAAATGAAAAAGAAGTTCAGGTAATGATAGAGGGTCCTGGTCACGTTCCATTAAATGAGGTCGCCGCAAACGTACGTTTGGCTAAATCTTTGATTGGTGATGTACCTTACTATGTTCTAGGTCCTTTAGTTACTGATATTGCATCTGGGCATGACCATATTGCTAGTGCTATAGGTGCTGCAGTATCTGCAAGTGAAGGTGTAGATCTTCTCTGCTATCTTACTCCATCTGAACATCTTGCACTGCCTAATGCTGAAGAAGTAAAGGCTGGTTTAATTGCATACAGAATTGCTGCACATGCAGGTGATCTTGTAAAATTAAGAGAAAAGGCAATCAAATGGGATATGAAAATGACTGAAGCACGAAGGACACTTGATTGGGAAAAACAATTAGCGTTATCCATTGATCCTGAACTTGCAGCAAAAATTCATGGACGTACAGGTCAACACCCTGGAAATAATGTTCCCTGCACAATGTGTGGCGGTGCTTGTGTTTACTTGATGTTGCCACAACAAAGAAAGTACGAAAAAGATCCAGAAAAATTAGAACAATCTAGTTAACACTTTATCTAAACTTGGAACAGTTGAAAAATTTTTCAGTTCGTCTATATCAATCCATCTTGAATCTGAATTTTCCCAATTCAGTTTAATCTCTCTATTCTCCGTAGAAAACAAGAATGGGTACACTTCCCATTGATGATTTGCATATTGTGGTGATTCAATAAAAATAACTTCGCCTTGTTTAAGTAAACTGATATTTGATTTCTCTATACCTACCTCTTCAAAAACTTCGATTTCTGCTCTTACAAGCGGTTCTTCATCTCCTTCAATTATGCCGCTAATTCCTGCCCACAAACTCTTCATCGTTTTTACTTTTTCACTTCTCTTTAGAAGTAATATTTTTTCAGAGTTTTTTAAAAATGAAGTAACAATCTTTGTTTTATGCATTATTTCTCAATAGTGTTAACCATCTTTGTTAGTTTCTTGTAGGATTTTTCTAGGTCAACATTTTGAGATATTTTTTCTTTGTTTGTATTGATATATTCTATAATTTCTTCTCCTTTACCTTCTTGTGCAGATGTAAGTAATCTACCCACATCTTTCCAAAACTCTTCAGCTACTTTTCTGATTTCCGGATTTGAAATTATGGTTTCAATTAATTCTGGCGATTCTGTCATTATACTCTCTGCCAATATTTTTTGTGCCTTGAAAGTGGTTCCTGCCATTTTCTCTGTTAATGAAATTTTGTCATCTTTTGCTAGAATGTTTGCAAATGCTATGTTAATTAGATGTGTTAATCCTAAAATCATGGCAATTTTTTTGTCATGTTCAGTTGAATCAATTGTTACAAAATTACCATCTGGAAATAGCGTTTTTGCAACGTTTAGTTCTTTTTTTCCATCTTTGATTGGAACCAAAACGATATTGTGATTTTTTAAATTCTTTGCACCTGGACCAAACATTGGGTGTATACAAATAGGTGAAACTTTTGCAGGAATTTTTCCTAATGCGGTAGCCGTTTTTGATTTTTGTGATGTTATATCAATTAGAAATGACTCTCTCTTCATTTCTTTAGCAATGAGTCTGATTATCTCTGGAGTTTTTTTAGTAGGGGTTGACAACAAAACATAATCTACATTCAAAATTGCACTGATTAGTGATTCTGCTTTTTTGATATTTTTTGCAACTGGATTTGTATTGTCAAAACCAGTTACTTCGAATCCTTTTTTTGAAAAATATTCTGAAAACCACTTGCCCATTGCGCCTCCTGCACCAATTATTGCAATTGTTTTTGCCATTCTAATCCTTGATCTTAGTTTTTAATATGTCCATGCCTTCATTAAGGGTTTTTATGTCCTGACAAGCTGAAATTCTAAAAAATTCATTATAATCTCCAAACCCTATTCCTGGTGCAATTGCTAATCCTTCTTCAAGTAATCTTTCACATAATTCTGATGTATTAATTGGATTTTTGGTACGTGCAAATATGTACATTGCACCATCTGGATTGACAAATTCCAATTCCATCTCCTTGCAAATTTCTTGCAATCTTGCTAATCGTTCATCTATCGTTTTGACATTGTCGTCTACGTCATCATTGAGTGATTTCATGGCTGTATACTGAATTGGCTCTGATACATTTGTTAGGCATAATGCTTGCAATCTTGTTAATTTGTTGATAATATCTTGACTTGAAACAACATATCCTATTCTATATCCTGTCATTGAATGTGATTTTGAAAATGACTGTGTGATGATTGATTTCTGATAATTATATGATAGAATACTTTTCCATTCATCATTTGAATAGTTACTATAAATCTCATCGCTTAGAATGAACAGATCATGTTTCTTTGCAATTTCAACAATTTCATCTAGTAATTTTTTTGGTAAAACCTTGCCTGTAGGATTGTTTGGGTAGTTTAGTACAATCATTTTTGTATTCTCATTGATACAAGATGTAATTTCTTCACTCTTTGGTTCCCATTTATTCTCTAGTTTTGTTTTAACAGTTCTTACTTTAATTCCTGAATTTATTGCACATTGTCTGTATGCTGGCCATGCAGGTTCTATTACGATAATCTCATCTCCTGGATCTAACAATGTGGTTATGGATAAGAATACGCCAAATCTTGCACCTGGTGTAACCATAATATTCTCAAAATCTACCTTAGCATCAAAATTCTGATTTGCAAAGTTTGCTATTTCTTTTCTAAATTCAGGTAATCCTTTTGCTGGACCATAATTTCCAAATCCTTTATCATACACTTCTGATAATGACTGTTTTACACTAGTTGGAGGTTCAAAATCTGGCTCCCCTACTTCTAAATGAATAATTTTTTTCCCTTGTTGTTCTAATTCCTTTGCTTTAAGAAATATTGCTAAATGGGTATTGGATTCTGAAGATTGAGCCTTCACTGATTCATTTAATAAAAAATTCAAAAATTTCATTGCAGCATTAGAATCAAAATTAATCTCTTGACATTTTCTTTTTACTACATCTCTAAGTTCATTTTCTCTTGATTCATTAGATACACTCATCCCTTCTTGATTCTTAATTTTTCCAATTTCTTGGGCAATATCATTTCTTTTTTTTAATAGAGATAACATATCTATTGTAATCTCTTCGATTTTTTTTCGTAATTCTTCTAATTCAGTCATTTTTACAGTGTTGGTTTTATGAAACCACTGAGTAATGCGTGATCAGCTATTGTTAGCGCAATCAATGAATCTACTACTGGTGGTGCACGTGGAACAACACATGGATCATGTCTTCCTCCCACTTGTAGTTTGATTGGTTTCTTTTTCTTAATATCTACACTTTGCTGAATTTTAGAAATTGAAGATGCTGGTTTGAATGCAATTCTGAGTGTAATTGGCATTCCATTTGAAATTCCTCCTAAAATTCCTCCTGAATTATTCGTCTTTGTTGATACCTTTCCTCCTTTCATAACATATGCATCATTATTTTGTGAGCCAAATTTCTCTGAACCTGCAAATCCTGAACCAAATTCTATTCCTTTAACTGCAGGTATTGAAAAAATTGCTTTACTAATGTCTGATTCTAATGAACCAAAAATTGGTTCTCCTAATCCTACCGGCAAATTCGTTGTAATTGATTCAATTATTCCTCCTAGCGAATCACCTTTTTTTCTTGCATCTAAGATAACACTCTTCATTTTTTTGGCTGTATTATTGTCTGGACATCTGACGTCATTTGTATAAATTGATTTGAATTCTTTTTTAGTGGCCTCTTTTTTCATTTTCACTTTGCCAATTTGAGATGTGTAAGAATTTGTTTCAACACCAATTGTATCTTTAAGGAGCTTTCTTGCAATTGCTCCTCCCATCACATGTGTCGCAGTTAATCTACCTGAAAACCTGCCTCCTCCTCTGTGATCATTATATTTTTTGTATTTCACATATGCTGGATAATCTGAATGTCCTGGCCTCATTTCCGTTCTTAATTTTTCATATGCAATTGATTTTTGATCCTTATTCCAAATGATCATTGTAATTGGCGCCCCCGTTGTGTATCCTCTAAACGTTCCAGTTAGAATTTCAACAACATCTCCTTCTTTTCGTTGTGTAGATACCAGTGATTGGCCAGGTTTTCTTAAATCTAGCATTTTCTGAATATCATTTTCTTCTAATTCTAAACCTGCAGGGCATCCATCCAAAACCGCACCAATACACTTACCATGGCTTTCTCCAAAACTAGTAAGAACTAGTCTTCTGCCAATTGAATTACCGTTCAACAATCAAAGATCATCAATGATGCTTATAATCGTTCTATGCATAAACTCAGAGTTTATTTATTCTTCAAGTGAAAAAATACGCATGAAAAGAATTGGTTTGTTGGGGTGTGGTGCAATTGGTACACAAATTGCAATTGCAATTGATACTGGTATAATTCCTGCCAAACTGACTCATATTTTTGATGACGATAAATCAAAATCCACACTCCTTGTAAGTAAATTAAAAAATAAACCAACAATCGTTGAAAATGTTCACCTTCTTTCCTCGAACCCCGTTGATCTAGTAGTTGAGGCTGCTTCTCAAGATGCAGTTAGTGATAACGCATTGAGTATTCTACAGAATAGAAAAGATTTGGTTATAATGAGTAGTGGTGCATTATTAGATGAATCTGTTTTTGAAATAATTTCAGATGCATGTAAGGAATTAAAAAAAACAGTTTATCTTCCATCAGGCGCAATATCTGGAATTGATGCACTTAAAGCTGTTAGAGATGAACTTGATTCAGTTGTACTGACTACCACAAAACATCCTGATTCCCTTAGAGGTGCAAAATTTTTTGATGACTTTAAGATTGATCTAGATCAAATAAATGAAAAATCAACAATTTTTGAAGGTACTGCTAATGAGGCAGTGCGATTGTTCCCAAAAAATATCAATGTCTCTGCATTGCTTAGTCTTTCTGGATTGGGAAGTCATGAAACAATTGTAAAAATAGTGGCTGATCCAGACACTAAAAAAAACACACATGAAATTTTTGCATCTGGAAAATTTGGTCAAATAACTACGAAAATTGAAAATGTCCCTGATTCAAATAATCCTCGTACAAGTAGACTTGCAATCTTGTCTGCTATAGAAACAATAAAGTCAATTTGTACTTCTGATATTAAAATTGGAACATAAAATTATGAAAAATTTGCACCGACATTTTTCATATCTTCAATAAATTCTGGATATGAAACTTTAACTGCATCAGGATCAGATACTGTGCAATCTCCAATAAACATGCCTACTATTGAAAATGCCATAAACATTCTATGATCATTTTCTGAATTTAATTCTGCAGGGTGTAATTCACCCGATTTTTTAACAATCATTCCATCTTCTTTTTCTTCAACGTCTAATCCAATTTTTTTTAATTCTCGTGACAAAATTGCAATCCTATCAGTTTCTTTGTATCTTGCATGTTTTACATTAAACATTTCAATTGGTTTTTCAGATTTTAAAGCCAAAATTGCAATTGCTGGTAACAGGTCAGGTGTATTTGATAAATCAAATTTCCCTCCATTCAATAATTCTGGTGATTCTGTTGTTATCATTTCCTCTTCTAATCTAACATTCACTCCTAATTTTTCTAAAATATCCACGATTGCTTCATCCCCTTGCGGCATATCTCCCAAACTAATCTCTATGTTCAACCCGTCGTCTAGCAAAACATTTGCCGCCAGTAATAATGCTAGATTAGAAAAATCTGATGGAATTGAAAATGTTGTTGGCTTGTAAATTTGATGTGAAACGTTATATCTTTTGTATTCTTCTTCAATTTTTACTTCTACGCCAAATTTCTTCATAATTGCAATTGTCAAATCTACATATGGCTTTGAAACTAATTCTCCTTCTATATTGACGGTTAGTCCCTCTGGTAACCTTGGGGCAATAATCAATAATGCAGAAATAAATTGACTAGAGATATCACCTTTAATTGAAATCTCCTTACCCTGAATTTTTCCCTTTATGTTAATTGGCGGCTTCCCGTCCTCTGATTCTGTTTCTACTCCCATGGTTTCTAATGCATCTAATATTGGCTGCATTGGTCTTTTTCTTAAACTATCGTCGCCTGTTAGTCTTGTATTTCCTCCTGATAATGCTGCAATTGCAATTGCAATTCGAATTGTAGTTCCAGAATTTTCTGCATTGATCATTGAATTTTGAACTGTTGAATCAATTGTATTTTTTATTGTTACATTATTTTCCATTTCTTCTACTTCAATGCCAAATCCTCGACATGCGTTAATTGTGGCTATTGTATCATTTGATCTTAGAATCTTTTTCACAATACTTTTTCCATCTGATAATGCTGCAAGAAAAATTGCTCTATGAGTATAACTCTTATTTGCTGGACACACTATTTGTCCTTTTAATTTTGATTTCTGAATTTTACAGTTCATGAACAAATGCCTTTTTGTTATTGATGTTTGCTATCATGATCTTACCTTCCAAACCTGAAAATTCCTTCATGATCTTTGTTTTATGTTTCTTATCTGTAATTGCAATTATTGAAGGACCGTTACCTGAAATTGTTGCACAGTATGCACCTTTTTCCATTAATCCCATAATGAGTTTTGGTTCGGAATTTAAAATGGATGTTGTAGCAATTCCATTAAGTATTGCTGCATTCCAGTAATCTGAACTTTCTGCTAATTCCCAAGATTTTTCAAATGCATTATTGAATTCCTTTAATCTTTTCAAATTCCCTCTCTTTCTTGACTTTGGCAAAAAAATGATTGCCTCTAAATCTTTTGGTGCTAATTCTCTATGAATCAATTTCATCTTTAAATTATCAGTAACATTAAATCCTCCAAAATGACATGCACATGCATCATCATATGCACCGGTTATGCTAACTTTGGTTTGTATTGATGTTTTTGCTCCTAATTTCAAAATCTCCTCATCAGAAATTTTTTTTCCAAATGCTTTTGCGCATGATAATGCAACGGCTGATGATATTGCACTTGAACTCTTTAATCCATATCCTGTAGGTATATTAGACTTGAAATCTAGTTCTAATCTACTTTTTTCTAATATTTTTGCTGGTATCATATTTTTTATAATTTGATTTATCAAACGTGAACTAATTGTCTTATTTTCTGATGTAATCTGAATTCCTGTTCCTTCTTTTTTCACAAGTTTTGTTTCAACAAATGTATCTATTCCAAGAGTAGCTCCTTTTCCTGTTGCAATTGCATTGACAATTGATACTGCACCAAATACTTTTGCTATTACTTCTGTCATCCAAATCCTCCTAAAATAGAGCGTTTCATTGCCTCATATGGTGCTTTTTGATCTAACCAAATCTCAAATGAACGAATTGCTTGCCCAAGTAACATTTCATAACCATAAATTATTTTACAATTATTTTCTTTGGCTGTATTTATCAAATCTGTTTTTAATGGTTTGTAAACAATATCGTATACGGTTGTTTGTTCATCCATTAGACTACTTGGTATGATGTTCTTTTCACCTTTCAATCCAAGTGATGAAGCATTAACTATGAAATCAAATTTAGAATTCAATTCATTCATGGCATCTAGTTGTACTGATGTAGCATCTAATCCAATATCATTTGAGAATCTGGCTAATTCATCCCCATTTTCTTTTGTTCTATTTGCAATTACTATATTATCTGCACCTTCTTTTTGAAATCCTGCGATGATTGCTCTTGATGCTCCTCCTGCACCAAGCAAAAATATTTTGGAATTTTTAATCTGAATCTCTTTTCTCTTAATTGGTTCTAAGAATCCGTCCATGTCTGTATTGAAACCTCTCAGAATTCCATCATCATTTAGGACTGTATTCACTGCACCAATTTTCTTACATGTCTCATCTACATTATCTAAATATCTCATCATCTCGATTTTATGAGGAATTGTAACATTGAATCCTGCAATTTTGATTTTTTTTAATGATTCTATGCCTGTTGCTAATTCTCCTTTATCCACTTTGTATGCAATATAGGTACACTCAATTCCCAATTCTCTGTATGCAGCATTATGTATTGTTGGGGATAGTGAATGATCTATTGGGTCTCCAATCACTGCAAATGTCTTTAGCATATCATTAATTCAAATTAGATTGATATAACCTATTCATTAGTAAAAAAAATTTTCATAGCAAAAATTAATTCTACCAAATAGCAACAAAAGTATGTACAAAATCACTCTTATGATTATATTATTAATTGGTATATCACTAACTCCTCTTTCATTTTCTGAGGGTATACCTGAATGGGTAAAAAATACTGCCTCCTGGTGGTCTGAAAGAGAAATTTCTCAAAGTGAATTTAC
>LUPB01000003.1 GCA_001627235.1 Nitrosopelagicus sp. REDSEA-S31_B2
AGTCTAATTAGAGTTGAAAGTGGATTAGGTGCATCAGGTATTCCACATATTGGTAGCTTAGGAGATGCAGTCAGAGCATACGGTGTGAAACTTGCTTTAGAAAATATGGGATACAAATCAGAATTAATTGCATATTCAGATGATCTTGATGGATTAAGAAAGATTCCAGAAGGATTTCCTGATTCACTTCAAGAACACATTGGAAAACCTGTTTCATTAATTCCAGATCATACAGGAGAACATGAATCCTATGGAATGCATATGAGTAGTAGACTTTTAGATGGATTAGATAAGTTAGGAATTGAATATACCTTCAAGAGAGCAAGAGACACATACAAAGAAGGATTGTTACAAGAACAGATTCATACAATTTTATCTCAAAGTGAAAAGATTGGTGCTAAGATTGAAGAGTTAGTAGGACAAGAAAAATATCAAAAATTCTTACCATATTTCCCAGTCTGTAGAGAGTGTGATCGACTTTATGTTGCAGAAGCAACAGAATATTTGCCAGACGAGAGAAAAGTTTGCTACAAATGTCATGATGCAGAGATTGGAGGTAAAACAATCAAAGGTTGTGGATACGAAGGAGAGGCAGACATTAGAAAGGATCTCGGTAAGTTAGCATGGAAGGTAGAATTTGCTGCACGATGGAGTGCATTTGATATTAGATTTGAAGCATATGGAAAAGACATCATGGATTCAGTTAAGGTAAATGACTGGGTGGCAGATGAAATATTGAATTTCCCACATCCTCATCACATAAAATATGAAATGTTTTTGGATAAAGGTGGAAAAAAGATATCAAAATCACTTGGTAATGTAGTAACATCTCAAACCTGGCTAAAATTTGGAACACCAAAGTCAATACTATTGTTACTTTACAAGAGAATTACAGGTGCAAGAGAACTAGGATTCGAAGACATCCCATCACTTATGGATGAGTATAATGAATTAGAGAAGATATTTTTCAATAAAATTAAAATCGATAATGAAGCAAAATTAGTCAAATCAAAAGGATTGTACGAGTATGTGAATTTACTAAATCCACCAAAACAGATTCCTCCTCAAGTAAGTTACCGATTACTTTTAGAGTTAAGTAGGATTTTCAAAGAAGATAGAGTTTCAAGAATTAATAAAAAACTAGTCGATTATCATGCAATCAAAGAGACTACCCCAGAAATTGATAAACTAATTGAGATGGCAGGAAATTTTGCCTACAACAAGAGGTCCAAAGATTGGTCCATTCATTTTAGACATAGGTAAAAAGAACGTAGCAGATAAAATCAGCAAATACGTGAGATAAAGATGGCACATAACGAGCATAATAGAAGTAGAAAAGGTGGAGGATTTTTTCTCATAATTTTTGGAGCGTTATTGTTATTTTTGGCACCAAATTTGCACACAGACAATCCTGAGTTAGGAATAACATGTTTGGTATTTGGAATTATAATTGGGGCTTTTGGATTTTATACCAGATTCATTAAAAAGCAAAAACGGATTTAGTGTGAGAAATGGGATTATTTAACAAATTCAAAAAAGAGAATAAAATAGAAGAAAGCAATGAATTAATCAATGAGGACACTACTGCAGTAGAACAAACAGCAGTCAGTAATGAAAAAATTGAATTAGAAAATAAATTGAATAGTTTACAAGAAGAGATTAAAGAAAAAAATGAGAGATTATCTACAATTATTGAAAAAATTGAATTATCAAAAAAAGAATATGATGAAATTATTGGAAAAATTATTCAATCAAAAAAAGAATTACGTTCACAGAGCAATTTAGATTCAAACACAAACCAAAAAACAGAAGCAAAAACTCAGGATATAGATAAAATTTCTAAAGAAATTAGTGAGTCAAAAACTAAACTTAAAGAAATACAGGAAGAGATTTTAAAGAATTCAAAGATTAATGAAGAACTAGAGCAAAAGATAAAGAAAAATGAACCAGTTTTTTCAGATGTTGAAACTCAGAAAAAGAAAATTGATGAAGAACTAGAACAAAGAAAAAAAGAATTAGAGGTTTTGAAAAAGAGATTATCGGGTATGAAAAATTCAGATATGAAAAACGATGTAGAAGGAGATTCAAAAAGTGTGGTTGAGGCTGCCAGTCAAATAGTAGCAACAACAAACAAGAGATTACAAGATACAATGAAAGAGCTTGATGTCATCAGACAGTTGTTAGACAAGGAAAGAAAAGCTCATAATGAAACAAAAAAGAAATTACAAAACTAATCGTAATAATTTTTCCATTTTTTAACCAAATCTTCCTTTTTTTGACCCATATCGTATGATGGAGATGTCACTTCAGAAAATGACTTGACATCAACAACAATTACATGAGTGATTTTACTTTGAATTCCTTTTTTCTCAAAATAATCAAGAATGTTTTTGAATTCACCACCACTTGAGAGAATTGTACCTAATCCTTTGAAGCGATACCCCCTTCTAGAAAATGGATCTATGACATTGATTTCAAGCGAAGGGTTTTGAGATAGATTTTCAATTGTTTGGGGAGAACGAATGTTAGCAAAAACCATCCTTGAATCATCAAGAATTGAAATTGTTCCCTTGGGGGAAAGATTTGGAGTACCATCAGAAGATACGGTTGCAACATAACCTAGTTTTTGAAAGTTGACAAAATTTTTTATTTCATCATCAAATTGGGTCATGGCATTATCTCATCAATTCTGCTGCAACACCATAAAATATGAAGAATCCAATTCCGCCTGCAAGTATGGCAATCCATATTGCAACATCTTTACGTTTTGGCATGTTTTACAAGAAATACGTCTTAATAATAATGCATTCTAAATTATAACATGTCAAAACTGGGCGTCATAGGCAGAGGTTTTATGTTCGTAGTAGTTGGACTAGTCACAATAATTGTAGGCTCATTTTTGTTACGTGGAAATATGCACATGTGGGATAAAGTAGATCCAGATGAATCCAAGGAAAAGAAGTAAAATTCAGTTCTGACAAATAGCCAGCTCATTTTCTACCCTAATGTTCATATTCATGAAAAGTGAAATTGATTAATGCTCAATACTGTTTTCAAAGATGCCATAATTAATCGTGAAAAAACATTATCCATACTAAAGGGTCCAGATTATGAAAAAATTATTCAAAAAGCAAAAGAGAATTGGATCGATTATGAACCACAAAAAAAAGATGTAATCTCTGCAGGAATTGATAGTAGTTTTAACAGTACAAAATTTCAAGGTGCAGAACTTTGGGCAGTAACAGCAGTATCAATAAAATCAGATGGAGAAATAATTGCAGATTTACATGATTTTGGTTTAGATACAAATCCGGTGCTTGCCTCACTTGCAAGTAAAATGGAGATTGATGCATGTAACATGTCAATCGATAGTGCAGATTTAGTATTAATGGATGGTTCACTTTATTCACAATTTATGACAAGACAAGCATCATTAACAGAATTAATGATTAATGCAATGAAAAAAAGAAATAATGTAGTGTTTGTTTCAAAAACATCAAATACAAGAAAACAGTTTGAAGATTTAGGTGCAATAGCAGGAGATATTTTTTATTATAATCATGCATCAAGAACACCAGGATTTAGTAAAATATTTGAAGATGAAAAATTTGGAAAAGACAAAGTGATTACATCAATTTTTGCAAGACTAGCAGATTCATTACCATTAATCAAAGTAGAATTATTTGGAACTGGTTATACAAATGAAGATTTCAAGCAAGTGTTAAACAAGATTTACAAAAACAGTATTAGCGGATACCCATATTCTTTGAAACTTGCTCACAATAACTGTAAGATTTCAGGAAAAGATCTTGCAAAGTTAGCTAGTATACACGGATTATCAAATGAGATTGGTTCAAGGGAGGTTTTAGGATGAGTTTAGGATTTGTGGTTGGAGAATCAAAACCAAATGTAGTGACAATCCAGTCATCAAGAGCACTTCCAATAGGGGAATATGTCATAATTGAGGTAGAAGAGGGAAAGATTGTAGGATTAGTGGAGACATCATTTGTGACCAGTGCAGCGTTATCAGATGTAAGAAATTATGATGAAGCCGAAGAAAGTATTGAGCTTGCTGAACTAAACAAGAGAGACAAGAGCTATACGGGGAAAATATTGATTCTAGGATTTCTAGAAATGTTACGTAAAGGAAAAGCGATACTTCCTGCAATTCCACCGTTACCAGGTACTAAAGTAATCAAAGCAACAAAAACGGATCTTGGTGAAATTTTTGCTCCAGAAAAAGATGAATGGCTAAAAATCGGAAATCTCTTAAGAAATCAAGATATTGATTCAAAAATTAATCTAAACAAAATTGTTTCAAGACATTTAGGAATTTTAGCAATGACAGGTATGGGAAAAAGTAATCTTGTTTCATTGCTTGCCTCAAAAATTGCAGCATTAAGCGGAACAGTAATTATTTTTGATTATCATAATGACTATGCCGATTTAGACATACCAAAAATAAATGTGATTGATGCAAAAATCAATCCAAGATTACTAGATGCTGAAACATTATCAGAAGTTTTAGAGATTAGAGAAGGAGCAGACATTCAGCAAAGAATTCTACGAAAAGCATTCACACCTGAAGTAAAGGAATCTGCAAATTTTTGGGAAGCACTTGATCAACAAGTTCAGTATATTGGAAGTGATCCAGAAAGAAAAGAGGAAAGGCATTCAGCAGATAGAGTTCAAGATAAGATTGATGATGCACGTAATAGATTTGCAGATATTTTAGATCCAGACATGGTATACCCTGTAGGATTAATCAAAGAAGGAAGATTAAACATACTCAACGTTTCAGAATTTAGTGACAAGCAAGCAAATGTTGCATTAGGATATTATCTACAAGAATTACTTAATGATAGGAAAGCTGCAAGTAATGCAAAAAGTGCAAAGAGTAAATCAAAAAGAAGTTACATGTTCAACAGTCCAATCTTTGTAATAATCGAAGAAGCGCATGTTTTCATTCCTAAAGGAGAAGATGCTAGAGCAAAATATTGGGCAACAAAGATTGCCAGAGAAGGAAGGAAGTTTGGTTTAGGATTATGTGTAGTTTCACAAAGACCACGAAATATCGAGCCTAGTATTCTAAGTCAGATGGGCTCATTAGCAGTAATGAAAATAGTTCAAGAAGATGACCAACATCAGATTGCATCAGCATCTGAATCAATTAGTAGAGATTTCATTGCACAGTTAACATCATTGAATGTAGGAGATGCCGTATTAGTAGGTCAATGGGTTAACCTACCAGCAATAATTCACATTGATGAGATGAAAGGCAAGATGATTGGCTCAGATCAAAATGCAGTTGATCAATGGACAATAGCAAAGAAATTTGAAAATGAAAATAAAGGTCAGATACAAGGAACAGTACAAAAAGATCTACTATTAGATTAAAATGAAATTTTCACATATTTCTGATACACATCTTGGGTTAGTTCAGTACGGAATTGAAGACAGAGAACAAGATATCTATGATTCATTTAATCAAGCAATTGATATTTCAATAAAAGATAAAGTAAATTTTGTAATTTTTTCAGGAGATATGTTTCATACGCCAAATCCAAGTGGAACAGCAATTTTACAAATGGCCAATGCACTAAAGAGATTAAAACAAAACGAGATAGAATCATTTTTTGTGTTAGGAGAACATGATATCAGTAGAGTTCGTGCAACACCAATTCCTTATGTATATCATAATTTAGAATTTTCCAAGTACGTAGGTAGAGGAGAAGCAGTTTTCTACAAAGATGTTATGATAGTGGGATTGGATAAAATTAGAAAAAACGAAATGGAAGGATTAGAAGACAAATTTTCAAAAATAGAATCACTAGCAGCCAAGCATAATGGACATAAAATTTTAGTTTTACATCAAGGAATTACTGAAGTAAACAAATACGCAGGGGAGATAAATTCTACGGATCTTCCAAAAAATTTCACATACTATGCGATGGGTCATTTACATGATAAATTTCTAAAACAATATGAACATCTGAAAGGACCATTAGTATATCCTGGCTCTACAGATATGACATCAAATCAAGGAGATACAGAGAAGGGATTTTTTGAAATTGATATTTCAGATAAGGATGCAAAACCTGAATGGAAAAAACTTGATACAAGATTACAAATTTTAGAAAAGATAGAGTTTGAAAAAATAGATTCAGAGATTGAAAAATTAAATGATAAGATTTCAGAGTTAGAGAAAAAACCAATAATAAAAATAAAGATCAAAGGAGACAATTTAGAACGAGATATCATAGAAAGTAAATTTGCAGATTTAGCCTCAAAATCATTGCATTTTTCATGGGAAAAATCCAAAGAAGAAGATGAATCATCTGTATTGTTAAACAGACCAGCACAAATTGATCAAGAACTATTCAAACTTGCAGTAAATTCTTTGAAATCAGAAAAATTAGCCCACATAGCAATAAATGAGTTATTACCATTATTATCAACAAGACAAGTAGATAGTGCGACGCAAGTTGTTATAGAAAATTTTAGTAATTTTTCGGGAGAAGAAAATGATTCATAGTATAGAATTAATAGATTTCTTAGCACATCACAATACAAAGTTAGACTTTAGTGCAGATGCAACAGTATTTGTTGGACAAAATGGAGCAGGAAAATCAAGCATAATTGATGCAATAACGTTTTCACTTTTTGGAACACATATGAGAAAAAATAACAAGAGTTTGATAAGAAGAGGAGCAAACAAATCATTAGTTAAGGTAGATTTTTCTGCAAACGGAAAAAATTACAGGACAGTTAGACAGGTTGATGCCAAAGGAACGTTAACTGCACAATTTTTAGAAAAAAATGGTGAAGAATTTATCCCTATAGCAGAAGGAGAAAGGAAACAATTTGGTGAATCAATGACAGAAGAAGTTGAAAAGGTACTAGGGATAAATTTTGAAAAATTAAAAATTGCCTCAATAGTTCAGCAAGGCGAATTAAATGCAATAATTAAAGCAAAACCAAAAGAATTCAAAGAATTATTGAATACCATTATTGGAATAGATAGATTAGATATTGCAGTTCAAACAATGAAAGAAGTTGTAAAAGAATTTAGAAAAAGCATACAAGATAAGCATGGTTTTGATGATACCCAAATTGAGTCATTAGAAAATAAAATGAATGAATTTGAAAAAGAGATAACAGATTCAAGACCAAAGATGAAAAAATTAGATGAAGAAAAAAAAGTTAGAGAGTCAGACATAGTAAAAATTGAACAAGAAATTGAGAAAGATAGTACAAAAGAGATACAATTAAGAGAGTTAGAAAATCAAAAAGAAGAATTAGTCTCTTATGCAAAAGATACAATAAAAAAAATTCAACGTGAGGTTATGGAAGAAGAGAGAAAAGTTAACGAATGCAAAGGATGTTTTTCAATTGTTAATAAAAAAGAGGAATTAAAGAAGGAAATATCAAAGTTAGATAAAGAATTACGAATTATTACAAAAGAATTAGATGATTCGGAGAAAAAGAAGATTCGTTTTGAAGAACAAGAAGAATTTGCCCATAGGCTAGAATTAAAGGACGGCAAATGTCCAGTGTGTGATTCAAAGGTAGATCACCTAAATCCATTATTTCAAAAAGAGCATTTAGAAGAAGAAATAAAAAATCTTGAGAAAAAAATTTTAGAAAATCAGGAAAAACAAATAGAATTAGAGAATTTAATTGAAGAAAAAAATGGAGAATTAAGAGAGGCTGAAAATGCAGATATAAAATTAAAGACTCATAACATATCAACTGAGATTGAATTAGAAAAAATTGCAGAAACAATTAAAGAGAAAATTAAGAAAATCAAAGACATACCAATTACAATTAACACAGGTCAGCTTTTAGAAGCATCGGCAATCGATTCACATGCAAAAATGAAATATGAAAAAATATTACAAATTGAAAAAGATACAAGCGGATTTAATCAAGAAGAATTTTTAGCAAAAAAAAGAAATTTGACTGAAAATCGTGATAGATTACGACAGATTGATCAAGAGTTTGGTGCAATATCTAATAGAATTGAAAATGCTGAACAGCAACTTGAGAAAAATAAAACGGTTTTAGATGAATTGGATAAGGTAAGAAAATATGTTTTAGAATTAGAAAATATGCAGAAAAATGTTTACAGTATAGATGGTCCAGTTGCAAAGAGTTTACGTTCATGGGCATTAGAGGTAATTTCAGAAAAAGCATCAGAATATTTGGAGAAATTAAACACAAAGATTCAGAGAATTTCACTTTCACAAAAGACAAGAGATGTCAATATTACCTGTTATTCAAGGGCAACCATGTTAGAATTAGAATCACTTAGTGGAGGAGAGCAAGTAAGCATTGCATTATCTTTGAGATTAGGTATGGCACATCTATTAGGATCGTCTAATCTGAATTTCATGATATTAGATGAACCAACTACACACCTAGACAGTGAGAGAAGAAAATCATTAGTCGGAGTATTATCACAATTAGCAAATATTAGAGGAGATAAGTCATCAATGCAATTCATCATAATTTCACATGATGCAGAAATTTTTGAGGATTCATCAGTAGAGAATATTTACAAATTTGAATCTGCAGTTGAAGGAACTATAGTTAATCCGCTTTAGCCACCAGTAAGTTTACCAAACTTCTCACTTTTACACAAAGTTTTCATGAATTCTAGGTTTGATAGTGCAACTACTGCAGAGTGTCTTACAGATTCCTCAGGATCATTTAGTGCTTTTTCCAAAACCTCAGGCTCACCTGTAGAGCCAACAACCCCTAGTGCAACAGCTGCTTCATGTCTAACAAACATGCTAGGGTCATTTGCAGTAGCGTCTTCAAGTGGACCTATACCACTACTGAAACACATCTGTCCTAGAGAAAATGCTGCTTCATGTCTAACCAGTTCATTTGGATCATCTTTGAGAACTTTGGCAATATATTGGACCTTATCCTCACCACCTAAATCTACCAAGATGCAAGTTGCTCTGCATCTCACAACGTAGTCATCATGATCTAATAATTTTACAAAATATTCAGTATCTTGTTTTTCATAATGAGTTTCCATTTCAGCAAATAGATCTATTCTGGATTGTGGTACTACGTCCATGTTTGACATCTTTTCCAGTCCTTTTTAATTCCTTTTTTTTAAAATGTTAGTTATCTTTTTAATAGAATCTCAAAATATGTGAATCATGGTAGCAATTGGCGAAAAAGCACCAAATCTCAAGTTAGGAAAATGGGTTCAAGGTATGGAGACAAACTTTGACAAAGAAGGAGACAATGTAAAACTGGTAGAAGTTTTTCAAGTTAATTGTCCAGGCTGTTTTATGCATTCAATTCCAGAAATAATTAACATTTATCAGAAGTTCAAAGGAGAAGGATTAAGCGTGATGGGAGTTGCAACCGCATTTGAAGATTATGATAAAAATACGCTTGAAAACCTAGAGATGCTCTTAACAACCGGAGAGGTAGTTGGAGATACAAAACAAGCACTCTCTCAATATGGTCAATTAAATGATGGAAAGTTACCTTACAAAATTCCATACCCAGTAGCAATGGATTCACTAGTAAAAGAGGGAGGAGAACCTACAAAAGAGAAGATGACTGCGTTTATCAAAAATCAGTTACCAGATTTTGATTCACAACCTGATGAGTACAAAGAACAAATTTTTGAACGAGTTAAAGCATATTTTAAATCAAAAGAATATTCAGCAGAAACATTTGAAATGTATTCCTTGCAAGGAACTCCATCTACAATTTTAGTGGATAGAAAAGGAGTATTACGAGATGTTTCATTTGGTCAGACCGTTAATTTAGAATCGATGGTACAAAAATTATTAAACGAATAATTTTTTGTATTTTTTCAGGATTATTAGTCCAATAAATGATGTAGCAAGAACCAATGGTGCAATCTCATAGAATTCAGGAACAACATAGGTTCCAATTAGTGTGATTTGTTGACTGTTCGAATCAAAATTAATTATTATGTTATCATTTTCAATAATATAATCAGATTCTATATCATCAATCAATACAATGAATGAGCCGTCATCAAAAGGAGTAATTACATCATCAGATAATTGTACTGATAATTTTCCATCATCGCCAGGATCAAATAAGGTAAAAATTAGAGAATTAGTTGATTGATTACCTTCAATATCATCAACATATCCATCAGATATATCAAAATCAATAACATCTCTTATTTCAAAGAAATCAAGGTATGTAGTTCCAAAAATTTCAATTTTATGTTTTCCAGTTCCTGAAAAGTCCATTGTTACAAATGTAACATTGCTACCTGTTTGTATTTCAGCAATAAATTCATCATTATCAAGAAGAATAGTATAATCACCACCAATCAAGGTATTTGGGAAACTAATCTCAAGTGAATTATTTTCCAAAGAGCTTTGAATAAAAAGTGTTATTGATTTTTCTTCTTTATCAAAATCAAGATTTGTGACATCGAGATTTCCTGTTGCTTCAACAATAAATGAGTGGCCGTCAGTTTTAACAGGCAACGTGAATTTTAATCCAGTTTTGTCAGAGAGAGGGACAGCGTTAGCATATGGGGTAACAACTAACACAATTAGTAATAGAATTAGTAATTTTGGTATCATGCACTAGCAGGAACTACTCTTTTTCTTAATTCTTTATCCTTTGCGATTCGTGGGTGTGAAGGATCTGCCAAGATTACTTCATACCAGTAATGTTTTCCATCTTTGTAAAGGAAGTAAGAGCCTAAAAGTTTCATGTTTGGATATCTTTCTAGTACACGTCTTTGAGCAACAGTTTTCATACTGTCATCAGCTTTAATTCGAGTTACACCAAGGTGTTTTGGACGTCTTCCACCACGAGGTCTTTGCTTTCTCATTCCTCCAGTTCCAACTCTCATTCGAATTACAACAATTCCTTGTTTTGCTTTATAGCCAAGTCTTCTTGCTCGAAGAAGTCTGCTTGGTCTCTCGATACGTGTAACTGCATCTTCTTTTCTCCAAGCAATTGCACGTTCTCTAAGTATTGCAGAATTTTCCTTCCACATTTTATACCAAACATTATCTTGGCTAGTCATTAGATTCATAGAAAAAAATCCCCTTAATAATCCTATGAGCACAAAAATATGAGATTCATTATATTATGTCGAAATTACGATACAGTATGAAAGCAATTCTCTTGTTGATGTTAGGAGCCTGTATAGTTTTTCCAGGAGGAGTTTATGCACAGTCCACACCAGATATTGAGCTAAAACTCTCATCATCAATTTACAATTATGGTGACAAGTTAGACTACACAATAGTTGTTTCAGAAGTGACAGGAGAAGATGCAGAGATTTTCATTATAGATACATTTGAGAATAAGAGTAAATTGCTAACTGTTGCAATAAATTCTGAAGAGTCAAGGGTTATAGCTCCATTTGCATTTGATAGTGTCATTTGGATGAAAGGTACATACGAATTAGAACTTCATTATTCAGGATCGATTGTAAAAAGTGAATTTTCTATCAGAGGTGGAACAATTGGTATTCCATATTATGTAAAAGACATATCAAAATTGTGGACAAGTGGACAAATGCCAGAAAAAGAATTTGCAAAATCGCTCCAGTTTTTGATTGATGAAAAAATTCTTTTCAATCCAAAACCAGGTGGAGAGTTATCAATACCAGAGTGGTTTAAGGCACCAACATTATGGTGGTCTAACAATCAAGTTCCAGATACAATCTATGGAAGTGCATTACAGTTTTTGATTGATGAGAGAGTTATTACAATTCCAATTGATCAACAATCACTAAGTCAGGAAT
>LUPB01000030.1 GCA_001627235.1 Nitrosopelagicus sp. REDSEA-S31_B2
TTCTAAAATATATCCATGAGGGAATCTGTGTTGTTTTACTAATAGGACCTTTCCTTTTTCATCAAATGCAAGCATTGCAGCTGCACCTGGATGTTCAATCACTTCTCTTCTGACTTTTCGATGCTCAACTTGCATGTGGTAAGCATTAACTTCGAATATCTTTCCTTTGTACAATTTTTCTTTTTTCATTTCTAATTTGCCTGTGATATATGCAATGTTTCTGATTTTGTTAATGTTTCCAATCTCTTTTCTAGCCATTTTGATGGCATATCAATTTTCTTTGGAATAAATAATTCAGTTGTCATTGTACCCTCTATTTTTGCAACCTTTTCTGTCATTTCATCCATTTTGAATATACTGTCGCTATACAAAAATAGAACAACCTGATTTTTTGCCAAAAATGGTGTCATAAGATAATCTTCTCCAAATTCTTTTTCAAATCTCTTTAACATTTTTGGAATATCTTCTTGTGTAATTGCTACAACTGCATAACAGATGAAACCCTCAATTTTGCTAGGATCAAATACAAGCGTAAATTGTATTGATTCATTATTTTGCAGCTTTTCTAATCCTCTGTTAATTGTCTTTGTTGACAATTCCGTTTCTCTTGATAACTGTTCAATCTTCTTTCTTGGATTTTCCATCAATTCATTCAAAATTTCTAAATCAGTTCTAGTTAGATTATGCTGAATCTTTGTGTTATCTGCTTCAAAAACAGACATAACACGTACATTTTCCATTAATTTTTCTAAAAGTTCAATTTTTTGCTGCATGTCTTCTTTTACTATGACTCCGATGACTGTAATTCCTCCAACACATGGAACAATTGTAAATGGCATTCCAGCTAACTTGACATTTTTTATAATCTCTTTTTGATCTTGACTATTTACGACAATGTAGAACATATTCAGTCCCAAGAGCGGTGGTTCTACCTTTAGACAAAACTTCTCAATAATTCCCGCCTTTTCCATTTTGTTAATTCTTGAACCAACAGCTCCTCCAGAATTTGTTACAATTAATTTAAGATTATCACCAACTCTTACTCCGCCTAGATCTTCTGCAACAGTTTCACCAACTACAATTGAATTTCTAGAGAACATTCATCTAATAAATATAGCCTTTAGTTGATAATAATGTCTAATCTATTAGCACTATGTTTGATCAGTATTATATATTAGACAATTCTATATCGATCATGGATTACCGAGTAAATCTAGCAGCTAGAATGCTTGCTAACAAGAGAGGTAGTTTGATTGGTGCAGTACTTGCAGTATCAATTGGAATTTTGGTAATTCATGTTAACTTTGTAATTTTTCAAGGAATCTATGATGCTATTATCCGTGATATGACTGAATATCGATTCGGTGATATCTTTGTCAGTCATGAAGAAGAAGCAACCATTGAAAGATCACATGTGGTTTATACAAATTGGTTTGAAAGAGTTCCTCTGGTAAAGTCGGCGACGCCGCGGCTTTCGGGCAGTGCAGACATAGAATTTAGAAGCATGGGAGAATTTCGCGAAGAATTTGATGTTCCAATAGTCGGTGTTGAACCTGTATCTGATATTCAAGCTTCAAAAATCCATACAACAATTAGTGAAGGCCAGTATGTCTATGCTAGAAATTCAATTGTAGTTGGTGAAACTGTTGCAGAAGATCTAGGCGGAGTAAGAGTTGGTGATAATCTTAAATTAATTGTAACAAATTCTGGAGGAGCAAGGATTTGATACTAGTGTGATAATTCACATTGATAGTTTGAGAAGTCTACTTGATAGACCTGATGAATCAAACTCTATCTTTGTTAAACTAACTGAAAAAAATCCAGAGGCAGCACTTGATATTAGAAAACAATTCTTGGCTGCATACGCTAATGATGATCTAAAGGCACAAACAATTGAAGAATCTGCTGAGGCAACACTCAAAGGATTGCGTTCTGGTATTTCAATGATTAATCTAATTGGTTACTTTGGAATGGGTTCTTCTGCTTTTGCAATTGTTACTATACAAATGATGCTTGTGAATAGTAAGACAAGAGAAATTGGCGTAATGCGAGCAATCGGTGCTAAACGAAAGGATATCTTAATGGTCTTTATTTTACAAGGAATGATTATTGGAGCAATTGGTGCAGGAGCAGGAACTGGAATCGGATTGGCATATACGTTTAGCACTTGAGGTAAATTATAACTGGCCAAAAATTGGAGAAACCGCACTCTTAGCCTTTTTCTTAGCAATGCTTGCTTCAATATATCCCTCTTATAGAGCGACTAAACTACAACCTGTGGAGGCGATGAGAAATGTCTGATACCGTATTAGAATTACAAAATGTTTCACGAATTTTTGGTGAGGGTGATACTCAAGTGAAGGCCCTAGACAATGTCTCATTAAGTATTAGACGTGGTGAATTTGTTCTAATAGTTGGAAGTTCAGGTTCGGGAAAATCTACCTTACTAAACATGATTGGTCTTTTGGATAAACCAACAAGTGGAAAAGTTATTCTAGATGGTAAAGAGACTACTGCCTTAAATGATGGTCAGGTATCACAGTATAGAAATGAGAAATTAGGATTTGTTTTCCAATTTGCAAATCTTCTACCTGATTTGACAGTTTTAGAAAATGTCATGCTTCCACAGCAAATACAGGGAAGTTCTGAGGATATACGTCAAAACGCAACTGATCTCTTAATCAAAGTAGGATTAGAGGATCAAATCAACAAACGTTCAAACAAAATTTCAGGTGGTCAGGCACAAAGAGCCGCAATTGCAAGAGGTTTAGTTAACCGTCCTACAATTGTTCTTGCAGATGAACCAACAGGTAATCTGGATTCTGTAACAGCTGGAAAAATTGTAAAATTGGCAAAAACCATGGCTAAGGAATTAAATCAAACATTCATCATAGTAACTCACGACAGACATCAATTCCCAGATGTTGATAGAGTGATTACCATTAAAGACGGAAAGGCATTCAGCGGAGAAGAAACTACAATGGAGATTACAGCATGAAAAAATTTGTTATAGTATTTTTAGCATTTCTGATGGTAAGCTCACTTACTCCTTTATCATTTGGAGAAAGACTTGGACCGGCAGATGCTCCTTTAGGTGTATTGAGAGACTTTGTGATTAGCGTAAAATTTTTGGATGCATATTTTGGAACTGAAGGTAATAAAATTGAAGTTGCACCAGGAGACAAAAATGTTCCATTTACAGTAATAATGAGTAATGTTGGTACACAAGACATTACTGGAATTAAAGGAAAACTTTCTCTTCCAGCTGCATATCAATCCCCTAGTGGAAGAGGAGTAGATATTCTCGCCGACAATGATCAAAAAGCTTCAGCTGGTAATACTTTTGGACTAACATTCTTTGTCGATGTCTCAGAACTTGCACCAATCAAAGATTATTCAGGAAATATAGAAATTAGTTTTTCAAGATTAAGAGAATCTGGTGAGCGTACTGAAGACTTTCCTTTCACATTCAAACTAACAGGAGATAGTATTGTAAATCTAAGACCTATCTCTGGAGCGCTCACATCAATTGTAAATAATCAAGTTGTTATTGAAATCTCAAATGCTGGAACTGCTCCATTAAATAACGTGGATATTGTTTTACAGAATGATCTCACATCCGTATCTTCCCAATCAAAATCAATCACTAATCTTGAAAATGTAATCTTTGATCAAACACATTGGGATGTAGGTACAATTCAACCTCAATCAGCTGTAACATTTTCATTTGGAACATTCATTCCTGAATCAATTAAAAATGAACCATTACATCTACCAATGACTATATCGTATTATGATGCCCACGGTGAATTGGAAACTGTTACTAGAGTTGCAGACTTTTACATTAATGGATTAGTTGATCCATCAATTTATGGTGTCAAGGTAATTGATCTATCTGGAAAACAAACTGTTATTGGAGAAATTCTAAATGAAGGAAATAGTGATGGTTTGTTTGGATTTGTTACCTTAAAGCCACGAGGTGAATCAAACATAAAAGAATCAACTCAATACATTGATGAAATAGAACCTGACAGTCCTGTACCATTTAACATTCCAATTGAATTTGATGGTGTATCATTATCTGACACACACGACATTACAATTGAAGTAAGATACAAAGATTCTATGAGAGAAGAACATATCATCTCACATGATACTACAATTGATGTTTCTGTACTATCTATTTTAGATAATGAAGAAGGTGAGTCACCAGTTGGTGGAATCATTGCTATCATCGTAATTATTGCAATTATTGGAATTCTGTATAAGAAAGGCAAATTGCCAATGATTAGTAAAAAATCTCAATAAAGCAAAATTCTAAGGCATAAATTAACATAGTCTGGATTTATCATTTTAATTATGCACTGGAAAGATTCACTTCCTGATTGGTATGTAAAAAAATATGGTCATCAACCATGTGTTAACATTGGTACTGCTGGTCATGTAGATCATGGTAAAACATCTCTAATTCAGGCACTAACAGGAAAATGGACTAGTGTTCATAGCCAAGAATTGAAACGAGGAATTACAATTCGTGTTGGATATTCTGATGCAGCATTTTACAAATGTCCTGATTGTGAACCTCCAACAAATTATTCCACATCTCCAAAATGTCCTAACTGTAAACAAGAAGGTGAACTAAGTAGAGTTGTTAGTTTTGTTGACAGTCCTGGACATGAAAGTTTGATGGCAAATATGTTGTCAGGTTCAGCATTAATGGATGGTGCTATTTTGTTAGTTGCAGCAAATGAAAAAGTTCCTCAAATGCAAAGTAAAGAACACCTCTTAGCATTACAAACATTAGGAATTAAACAAATTGTTGTTGTTCAAAACAAAGTTGATCTCATAACGTACAAAGAAGCAATGAGTAATTATTCTGATATCTCAAAATTCATCAAAGGTACTAACGCTGCAAAATCTCCTGTAATTCCAGTCTCTGCACAAGCCAATCTTAACTTAGATGCTTTAATTTATTCAATAGAAAATGAAATAAAAACTCCAGAACATGATGACAAAAAGTCTCCTGTAATGCACGTCTTACGTTCATTTGACATTAACAAACCTGGTTCAAAGATTTCAAACATCAAAGGTGGAGTTATTGGAGGAAGTCTAACTGAAGGTCAGTTTAACATTGGCGACGAAATTGAAATCAAACCTGGTCTCTTAAACGATAAGAAGAAAAATTATGAACCACTCATAACTGAAATTGTTTCTTTAGGGACTGGTGCAGGAACTGTAG
>LUPB01000031.1 GCA_001627235.1 Nitrosopelagicus sp. REDSEA-S31_B2
AAACTAGAAGAGGCTATAGACTATGTTGGAGGCTTGATTGCCAATCTAAAAGAAAAGAGAACTAATCTTGAAAAGGAGATCGAAGAGGAATCAGTTGATATTAAAAATTTGAAAGAAAAACTGATGAAGGTTTCAGACTATATCGATGAGGAAACACAAGGAATTCAGCAACTTACCGATAAGAGAAATGCAGTTGAGCATGAGGCTGATGAGGTCGGATCTTTAATCTCATCAATGAGAAACAAATTATCTGGAATCGACAAAATCATAGAAGACGAAGGAAAGAGAATTACTACTTTCAAAGAGTCACGAAAAACTTCTAGTTTCTAGAAAATCTACATAAATTTTGATTCACTAGTTGGGACGTTAAATTGCTCCAATCCGCTTGATGGAACGGATGGGAATTGTTCTCCCGATTGTGATTCTGCGACTGCTGCTGCTTCTGCTAGGATGCTGTCAGATTCAGCGTTGGTTGCTTCTGAAACTCCGAATGATGATGATTCACTGCTGCTGAAGGTTTCAGTCATTAGTCCACCTAACATCTCAGTCATTCTACCAATCTCTTGGTCTGCACCTGGCATGAATTTGACAAGTGATGATTTGAGTCCGTTCATTAGACCGATTGTTGGCATTAAGGTGACAACTGTATCGCCCAAGTCGTGGAAGGTGGTTAATCTTAATTCGATTCTCTCCAAGCCCATTTTGGCGTTGGATAAGATTTTGTTAACTTTGCGAACCTCAACTAGTTCGTTTGATAATACTTTACTGGAATAGGTGTCGTGTGCTTGTTGAGCAGCGACGATTTTTTGGAAAATTTTCTGGTCTCTTTCTTGGAGTTTTTGTGTCATGGCATCTAGTTTTCCGATTTGAGCCTGTAATCGTTTTACAGCCTGTTCGACTCTTGGTTTTAGTGAGCCTTTTGGTTTGAAGGTATCACCGAGTTTATCCATGAATCCTTGCTTTTGTGGAGCTGACCATTTGTCTTGGAAACTTGCCATGCGTAGTGTTTTGAAATATGTTATTAATTTCAGGTGTGAATAATGGTTCACTAATCATAGAAATTGTATGACTAGAATATGACAAAATGGCTATAATCAGGCAAATTCATGCCTAGGATATGGCCAAAAAATCAGCAATTGTGGTAGGAATAGCAGCTGCGGTAGTTGCCGTTTCAATGGCATATGGTGCTATTGCAAATCCAGGCGCAGAGGAAGAAAGTCTCAATTCCGGGATTTGGGATATTCGAATATCTGGACCGGAATTTCAAGATTTACCAACTATAGGAAGTGAGGTTGGAATTTTAGGAAAAGGTACCTATGAAATTGGGTTTGTATGGGAGATTCTCCAGAGATGTTGAATTTGGAAATAATGAGTGAAGATGGATATCAAATTTTTGAACAAGAATTCTATTTGGAGAAAAGTTTGGTTGATACTGGAATTTCAAAATATTATACTTGGGAGTATATTGGAGAGAAATTTTTCACAGTTTCAGAAAGAGACAATTATGAGATTGTTATCAATCGTGAGGGAAATTTGAATGGTTCAGTCAGCATAAGCATAGAAAAACTGGATAGAAGTATCTAGGCTGAATTAATGGGGGCGTGGCCCTTCGGCAAAGCAATGTGAGATTCCCTCACTTGTCGGCACAATTGTGCTGTTGACTCTATTTCTGCTCTGCAGGACCACGCAAGTTTAGTCGATAGGATTTACATCCTTCCGCATTAAATTCAGTACGTCTTTATCATATTTAAGACATATTACTAATTTTTACAAAAAAAACTAGGTTTTTTTGAAAATTATAATTGATCAGATCAGATGTTAATTATAGAAGGTCAAATCAAATGGGACATGACAATTGAGGACGACAAGAAAAAGGGCGGATTGTCATTATTTGCAAAACACGCAGTTCAGTATTACTTAGTAGGTGCTAGCGGGGTTTTAGTCAATTTAGGAATTTTATTCATTCTAACAGATATTGCAGGGTTTTGGTATTTTGCATCTCAGATAATTGCGATTTCAGTTTCAATTACAACTAATTTCTTTTTCAACAGATATTGGACTTTTGGTAGTCACGTAGAGGATAAGAAGAATTCTGTAATGTATATCAAATTTATAATAATTAGCGCTATTGGAATGGCAATTCAATTAGGAATTACTGTAAGCCTGGTAGAGAGTAGTGCATTTTACCACATGTATGGAGCAGGAATAGGTATTGCTGTAGCCAGTGGCATAAATTACGTCCTGAATAGAAGAGTTACCTTTGGAATAAAGTTCAAGAATTAAATTTGATGAGAACAGAGTGAGTTTACCATGAATGCTAAGAAAAAACAGAGAATTGAGATAGTTGGGCTTTTGGTAGGAATCTGGTTCATATTGTCATTGCCACTTCCATGGCTCATTACAGTACCAGATGTGGCACAACAGCAACTATTGATTATAGTTCAAATGACAGGATTAATTTCAATTCCATTTGTTGGTCTAGCAGTGGCATGGACTCTAAAACCAGAATTGGCAAATAGAGACTTGAAAAATGATTAGTGAATTACCGTTTAGTTCAAATCAACCAGAATTAGGAAAAATTCTTGAAGGAATAGTTAGAGCTGGAGAGAAGGTTATTGAGATTTATGAAACTGATTTTTCATCAGAGAAAAAAGAAGATGATTCGCCTATAACTCAGGCCGATATAGAAAGCAACAAAATTCTAAAAGAGGTTTTAGGTGAAACTGGAATTGCTGTTTTATCTGAAGAAGATACAGATGATAAAAAGAGATTATCTGAAGAGAAGGTCTGGAT
>LUPB01000032.1 GCA_001627235.1 Nitrosopelagicus sp. REDSEA-S31_B2
ATGCATGCATCACAAATGTCATCAAAACCTTACATGGGTGCAGTAAACATCGGTGAAACTGGTGAATACTGCTTTATTGCTGAAGTTCCAGGTGTTTTCAAATACCACTGCTCTGGTGTTAATGTTGCAGCAATGGACCAACACGTACTTTCTGGTATGTATGGTATTACCATTGTTGACCCACTTGACGGTTACAAAAGACTAATGGTGGAAAAAACAGCACTTGAAGGTGGTCAAGTTGTAAAGGACAAACAATTCTATGATGCAGATGCATTAGAGTTCCAATTGCAATACAACCAGTTGTACTTAACTGACGCTGGTACATATGACATGTCAAAGATGATGAGTCACTCAACATCACAGACTGTTGTAAACGGACAAGCATTTAGTTATGTTCCAAATGAGATTCATAACTTGTTAATGTTCGGTGATGCAAACAAGAACATCTTCATTGCACAACCATGGAATTCAATGGACTTAAAACAATATCAATCACAACTACTCTTTGTTCCAACTGGCGAACACGTTAGATTCTTCGTTGAGAATCAAGGTAACGAACCAGTCTATTGGCACATTGTTGGTGAAATTCTAGATAGAGTTACACAAGCAAACAGAGTACAAGCACAAGGTACTGAAACATGGCTACTCGGTGGCTCACAAAATATGATTGTAGATGTCGTATTTGATGAACCAGGCGTTTACGCAGCAGTAAACCATGATTATGCAGCTATCTATAGTGGTGCAGCAACTGTTATCGTTGCAGGTCTCCCATTAGACCCAATTAATGAAGCAGCAACCGCACTTGGCGTAGTTCAAGGTGCAGTAGATGCTGGTTCATATGCTGGTGTTCTAGGAAACCCATCTGATGCAGTTCCTCCAGCAGGATTGAACACAATTTCACATCCAGCTTTGAATGTCCACTGCTTATGTACTGATGATGTTGCAAACGCAGCTATTGAAAACGGCGCTTTACCTCTATGGGAAGTAATCCCTGCAGTTATTGCTGCAGCACAAGGATAAACTAACCATTACCCCTTTTTCCTTTTATTTTCTGAACTAGTGAATCCTAGCTCCACTAATTCTTAGTTGTAATACATACGATTGGTATTATCTGAACATCATCCAGATTCTAGCCCCTACAAAAATTCCAACTGCAGCAATGATACATACGATTGGTATTATCTGAACATAATCCATTCTGCTTAATATTGTCAAGTAGATAATTTATGGAAATCTATCTCTCACAATGATTATATTAAATGAATTTAGGTGTCATGCATGAGTCTGGAACAATCTGTTTTGATATGTGATCAAGTAAATCCTGTATTGAATGAAATTTTAGAAAAAAATGGACTAAAAATTACATATGAACCTGAAATTACTCCAGAACAAATTGCTGAAAAAATTGGAAATTTTGAAGTTGTAATTGTTAGAAGCAGAACAAAACTCACTAAAGACTTGATTGAAAAAGCAAACAAATGTCAAATTATTGCCAGAGTAGGAGTAGGATTAGACAATATTGATCAAAACGCTGCTAAAGAAAAGAACATTCGTGTAATCAATGCAGTTGAAGGTGCTATGAATGCAGTTGCAGAATTAGTTTTAGGATTGATGTTTTCTCTTGCAAGAGAAATTCCAAGAGCTGATAGAGAAGTTCGTAATGGTAACTGGATTAAAAAAGAATTGATGGGAACTGAATTACGTGGAAAATATTTAGGAATTGTTGGATTAGGAAATATTGGAAAAAGATTAGGAAGACTTGCTCGTGCATTAAACATGAATATTATTGGTTTTGATGTTGCACCAATAGATGAAGAATTCTCTAAAGAGGTTGGATTAATGAAAGCAGATCTTGGAACACTACTTGCAAGTTCAGATTATGTCTCATTGCATGTACCATTGTTGGATAGCACAAAACATCTGATAAATGCCGAAAAAATGGAAACCATGAAAAATACTGCCCGAATAATTAACACGTCTAGAGGTGGTGTGATTGATGAGGATGCCTTGTATGAATTCCTTAAAGATGGAAAACTTGGTGGTGCTGCATTAGACGTATTTGAGATTGAACCTGCTACCTCAAACAAGCTTTCAAGCCTACCTAACTTCATTTCCACGCCTCATATGGGCGCTCAGACAAAAGAAGCTCAGTCATTAGCTGCAAATGTTATAGCAGAAAAGATAATACAAATCCTTAGAGGCGTAATTTAGGCTTGAAACTAAACATTGCATATGTCACTGTACTTATTGCTGCAATAATGATTCCATCAGCATTTGCTGATTCTGTCACTACTGAAATTAATTCTACAAGTTATGACATTGAATATACTGGAAATAATGTAGTTCTAAAATCTGCTACTGCTGATCTTGATTTCATCTCATTAATTTTTGAAACAGAGGTTACTGGAACTGATGGTGATGTAACTATTACTTTTCAAAGAGATTTCTTTGATGCCAAAATTGGATACTCTGATGATGATTTCTTCATCTTATCTGATGGTGATGAAATAGAATTTGAAGAAATCAAAGATGACACATCTAGAACTTTGTCATTTTCTCTTTCAGCAGGAACTGAAGAAATTGAAATAATTGGAACTATTCTTGCTGATAATTCATTCTTAGAGGAACAAAAAGAGCAAGCAGAACAAGAAATTAAAGATAAAGAGGCAGCAGAAAAAGCAGCAGCTGCAATAGATGAAGCAAAGAAAGAAGCAGCAGAAAAAGCAGCAGCAGAAAAAGCAGCAGCAGACGCAGCTGCTAAAGCAGAACAAGAAGCAAAATTAGCTGAAGAACAAAGACTTGAAAAATTAATGAGCTCTTGTGGTGATGGTACTGTTTTCGAAAATGGTGAATGTGTCTTATCCCCAATGGCAAAAAATGCAACTGATATGAGAACTGGTCCTTTAATTTACTCCATAGTAATTGCAATGTCATTAGGAATTATAATCACATTGATTCTATGGGGAATTGGAAAGAGAAGTCACAAAGTCTTATCTGATGATGATTCCTGACTTAATGATTGTTGATCAATTGGAATTGTAATAACTCTCTCATCAATTAAAAACTGTAATGCACTTCCATAGATTGTATCTGGAATTTGATTGTTAGACCACCATAATGTTGGTGCCTTAAACCATTCTGGTATTGACAATGATTCGCCTGGTTTTGGATTGAAAAGAATCTTTTCAT
>LUPB01000033.1 GCA_001627235.1 Nitrosopelagicus sp. REDSEA-S31_B2
TTCTAAAATATATCCATGAGGGAATCTGTGTTGTTTTACTAATAGGACCTTTCCTTTTTCATCAAATGCAAGCATTGCAGCTGCACCTGGATGTTCAATTACTTCTCTTCTGACTTTTCGATGTTCAACTTGCATATTGTATGCATTTACTTCAAATAATCTTCCTTTGTACAATTTTTCTTTTTTCATTTTTAATTTACCTGTGAAATGTGTAATGTTTCTGATTTTGTTAATGTTTCTAACCTTTTTTCCAACCATTTAGAAGGCATATCAATTTTCTTTGGAATAAATAACTCAGTTGTTATGGTACCATCTATTTTTGCAACTTTCTCTGTCATTTCATCCATTTTGAAAATACTCTCACTATATAGAAAGAGAACAACTTGATTTTTTGCTAAAAATGGCGTCATTAGATAATTCTCTCCAAATTCTTTTTCAAATCTCTTTAACATTGTTGGAATATCTTCTTCTGTAATGGCTACTACTGCATAACATAAGAATCCCTCAATTTTACTAGGATCATATACAAGTGTAAATTGAATTGATTCGTTATTCTGTAGTTTCTCTAATGCCCTGTTGATTGTTTTTGTTGATAGACTAGTGTCTTTTGATAACTGTTCAATTCTTTTTCTAGGATCTTGTATTAACTGACTTAAAATTTCTAAATCGGTCCTAGTAAGATTATGTGTAATCTTTGTGTTATCAGCTTCAAAAACAGACATTACGCGTACATCTTGCATTAACTTTTGTAACAACTCAATTTTTTGCTGCATTTCTTCTTTCACTATGACACCAATTACTGTAATTCCACCAACACATGGAACAATTGCAAATGGCATCCCAGCTAGCTTTACATTTTTGATGATCTCTTTTTGGTTCTGACTGTTTACTACAATGTAAAACATATTCAATCCCAACAGTGGAGGTTCTACCTTTAGACAAAACTTTTCAATAATTCCAGCTTTTTCCATTTTGTTAATTCTTGAACCAACAGCACCACCTGAGATTCCTAATTCTATTCCAATTTGTCTGTCTGGTTTTCTACAATTATTCAGTAATCGACTAAGAATTTTCATATCTAAAATGTCCAATATGTTAAGTTAATAGCACATTAATCTAATAAATATAGCCTTTCTATTCTAATATTGTCTAATATGTTAGCACTATGTTAGATCAGTATTATATATTAGACAATTCTATAGCGATTATGGATTATCGTCTAAATCTAGCAGCTAGAATGCTTGCAAACAAAAGAGGTAGTTTGATTGGTGCAGTACTTGCAGTATCAATTGGAATTTTGGTAATTCATGTTAATTTTGTAATTTTTCAAGGAATCTATGATGCAATTATTCGTGATATGACTGAATATCGATTTGGAGATATTTTTGTCAGTCATGAAGAAGAAGGAACCATACAAAGATCTCATGTAGTTTACACAAATTGGTTTGAAAGAGTACCGTTGGTTCAGTCGGCGACGCCGCGGCTTTCGGGCAATGCAGACATAGAATTTAGAAGCATGGGACAATTTCACGAAGAATTTGATGTTCCAGTTGTAGGTGTAGAACCTGTATCTGATATTCTTGCATCAAAAATTCATACAACAATTAGTGAAGGTCAGTATGTGTATGCTAGAAATTCAATTGTAGTTGGTGAAACTGTTGCAGAAGATCTTGGAGGTGTGAGAGTTGGTGATAATCTTAAATTAATTATGACAAACCAAGGAGGAGAAGAAGTATCAAAAAGATTTGTGGTTACAGGAATATCCAAAACAGCTGGTGGGCAAGGATTTGACACTAGTGTCATAATTCACATTGATAGTCTACGAAGTATGTTAGATAGACCCGATGAATCAAATTCAATTTTTGTAAAACTTAATGAAAAGAATCCAGAAGCTGCAGTAGATATCAGAAAACAATTCTTGGCTGCATATGCTAATGATGATCTAAAAGCACAAACAATTGAAGAATCAGCCGAAGCTACCCTTAAAGGATTCCGTTCTGGAATTGCAATGATTAATTTAATTGGTTATTTTGGAATGGGTTCTTCTGCTTTTGCAATTGTAACTATACAAATGATGCTTGTAAATAGTAAAACTAGAGAAATTGGTGTTATGCGAGCAATAGGTGCAAAAAGAAAAGATATTCTTATCATATTCATCTTACAAGGAATGATTATTGGTGCAATTGGTGCTGGTGCAGGAACTGGAATAGGATTAGCATACACGACATATGCCAAAGAAACTAACATGCAATTTCAGGGAAGTTTAGCACTTGAGGTAAATTATAACTGGCCAAAAATTGCCGAAACCGCACTTTTAGCCTTTTTCTTAGCAATGCTTGCTGCAATATATCCCTCTTATAGAGCGACTAAACTACAACCAGTGGAGGCTATGAGAAATGTCTGATATTGTATTGGAATTACAAAACGTTTCAAGAATATTTGGCGAGGGAGATGCTCAAGTAAAGGCATTAGATAATGTTTCATTAAGTATTAGACGTGGAGAATTTGTTCTCATAGTTGGAAGTTCAGGTTCTGGAAAATCTACCTTACTTAACATGATTGGTCTTTTGGATAAACCAACAAGCGGCAAAGTCATCTTAGATGGAAAAGAAACTACTACTCTGAATGATGGACAGGTTTCACAATATAGAAATGAAAAATTGGGATTTGTTTTCCAATTTGCAAATCTCTTACCAGATTTGACAGTTTTAGAAAATGTGATGCTTCCACAGCAAATCCAACGAAGTTCTGAAGATGTACGTCAAAACGCAACTGATCTATTAATCAAGGTAGGCTTAGAGGATCAAATTAACAAGCGTTCTAAC
>LUPB01000034.1 GCA_001627235.1 Nitrosopelagicus sp. REDSEA-S31_B2
TGTGCTTGGAAGCCACATCTTCTCGTCGTTTGTTTTCTGGCTGCCCAGACCTAATTGCCTACCAAAGGAGACCAAAAGGCCGTATAGAGTGGTCTCTTGTTTTGCGTTTGTATATGCTAGTTTGATTGGAAATGAGCCTTCCTCGACCCTTTTTTGGATTTTTGAGAGGACTTTCTTAATGACTAGTGTCTTCCCGGTTCCTGGCTTGCCATAGACCAATAGGTTTGATGGCCTAGATTCCATTAAGATTGGTAATAGTGATTGGGTAATTTTCTCCTGCTCGTGGTCTCTGTGAAGGATTTGATTAGGAATGTGGGTAAAATGTAACACGTCTCTGTTTTTGATTAGGGTCTTTCCGCTTTGTGCAGCATCTAAGAGCCTGTCAATTGGATCGATAGTAGTTGTACTCATGTTGAGATCATTTACTATTTCAAAACTACAGTTCAACTGATCTTTTTGATTTATTTCACAAGACTGATCGTTCTTGTTGACTCACTCCAGATCGCTCAGATCGCATCCCAGACACCTTCATTTCTAATGATAGATTAGATTGTATAATAAAATAAAATAAAATTAGTATAGATATGAATTCTCATTTTAAAAATTTTAGAAAAGCAAAGACTGGAAAGATAGGTGTGTGGGATATCATAAATTGAAAAACGAGGGTGAAATATGAGAGAAAAAACAAATCTAAAGATGCAGTTAACAGATGTTAAGAACGTGTGAAGAATGGGTAAAAAAAGGCCATTTTGACCCCCTTATTTCCTGTCTAGGCGTTAAAGTGGCTATTAACACTGTTAATATCGAATACTCAACCCCTTCATTTCCACTCTAGGCACAAAAATCTATAATTTTAGGCAACACCATACCTTGAGATTGTTAATAACAAAAAACTCTCTCAGGCGTGAGCCAGGCGTGTCAATGTTAACAAACCTGTTAGTTAACAAATCTAAGAAGATCAGTTGATGAGTTAAGGTTGGATCCTTATTGATCTGAATGGCAGGAAAAAAGATTAGAATAGATCTCGAGGATAAGGATGGAGCTAAATACAAGTTCAATATTGAGGGCAACATCAATAGAGAGAAAGTTCTCAAAATCTTCGAATTAATGGACTTGATGAATATTGAGGAGGCTGACAACAGCCCAAGTACAGAGTCTGTAGGAGGCAAAATCTGGCATATTGTTGACAAGTATTACCCTACGGGCCGCTTCACATCATCTGAAATTCTAGAGAGATATGAGGATGAATTCAACGAGCCAATCAAACTTAGTGTAATTTCGACATATTTGTCTAGATTTACCTCTAAAAACAAGGTGGAAAGAGCCAAAAAAGGCAGAGAATGGGCTTACCAGACCATTAAGATGGTAAATTCCACTCCTAAAATGTCAGAAAACTAAGAAATACGCACTTTTCTAACTACTAAATGGTCCCCTTCCAGGCCTATTTTGAGATAATCCCCCTTCTGCATCTCCAAATATTGCCTAAACTGTTTGGGAATTGAGATGGTTCCTCCCGAAGTAATCTTCACTAATTCCTCTTGAACCTCACTCATATCATAATTTATGATGAACTAATATTAATTAATTATGTTTATTATTATTCCATAAATTATAATGAAAAAGCTTAGTAAAACCACCAAAAAATCAACATTTCAAACACAATTCAACAAAGTCAAAAAATCCTAAGATTTTCTAATCAGGAGGTCTGAGGAGCTATGGTTTGGGCCACCGAACCAGATCCTGACAACTTGGAGAGGCCCATTTGGGTAATAGAGTAACTGTATGGCTTGGCGTTGGTGTTTCTTTCAACCAATCCGTCGTCAGTCATTTTCTTCATTGTTCTGGAAATATGCTCTCGGCTCTTTCCTAATGTGATTTGGATATCACGTGATGTGCGTGACTTGTCTGTGATTAGTCTCAACACAGCCTCAACAATATTATCACTACTCATGTTAGGTGCACGTTCTACTTTAGGTGGATTTGGGGCCGGTTCAGGCACGATTTCTACCTGTTTTTGTACAACTTGTGCTGGCTTTTCCTCATTTTTTACAATATTTTGTGGTGTTTCTTGCGAAAAAGTAAGATTTTCCAAGTCAATAGCGTCTAATTTTATTTTAAGATCAATTAATTGTCTTTCATAGAACTCCATACGCTCCAAATCTGCCTTTGTTTGGTCAGTAGAGGCTGAAATTGCCTTTAATTTAGAATACACGAATAAGGTAACCAAACCTCCTATGAAGGCCAAAATTAGTCCTAATATCACATCAAGGTCAGGTATCTCAATTATCATGACATATCATGAGGAATTTGTGATTTATCGTGATTGGACAACATTATTTTACACTTAGATTAATCAAAACCCCATCACACTATTGCAGACCAAGTACTGTTTCTAGGCACAAAATCACATTCCTGTAGTCTGCTTTACCACACGTTCTATCACACTAATGATTTCTTGTTCCTTCTCAGGGAAAACATCACCATCTTTTATCACACTCATTCGTTCGGAAAGGTCTGATATCACATCAATATCATCAGGAAGAACTATGCCTAGCACGCCTAGAACTATGAAGGAATAATACAAGCCTGAGAGCTTCTCCCTAGACTGAGAAACCTGCCTGTAATACGCACCTTTAGTCATAGTAAATTCAACGTCAGATAGATTCTTGGATTTTAAAATAATTTCAATTTGTCTCTCTGTAAATAGTGATTTTTTGATAATTTCCCGTAAAATATTCGAAAAATTGGAATTGTTAGGGTCACTCAAAGCTATACAAATCTGTATACCAGTACTTGAATAAAACTTAAAGGGTCTTCCTTGAAGTGGAATCATGACTGGAAAAGTAGAGGAAACACTCCTTTCTGAGCGTAAAAAATCACCATTACTATTCGTATTAATTGATTCAGAGGTATCTCAAATTGATTCTGCAGTAAAACTGGCTAAAGATGTAGAAGAGATAGGCGCAGCATCAATACTTGTTGGTGGCTCATCTGCAACTGATCAAATGGAGATGGCTGAGGTAGTAAAGAACCTCAAAGAAGCAGTAAATATTCCAATTATTCTATTCCCAGGAAACATTACAGGAGTTGTCCCACAGGCTGATGCCATCTTGTTTAGTTCCTTAATGAACTCTGAAAACCCATACTACATTACTCAGGCACAAGCACTTGGTGCCCCAAATGTACTCAAATTTGGTCTGGAACCACTTCCAACATCATATCTGGTAATCGGGGAAGGAACATCTGCATGGTTTGTAGGAAATGTTAGAGGAATTCCATTTGATAAGCCGAAAATCGCAGCTGCATACTCATTAGCGGCTCAATTCTTTGGTATGAGATTTGTCTATTTGGAGGCAGGTTCAGGAGCAAAAACCAATGTTACTCCAGAAATGGTTGCAACTGTAAGAAAGGTTTTCCAAGGATTTTTGATTGTAGGTGGAGGCATTCGTGATGCTGATACTGCAAAATCATTAACAGATGCAGGAGCAGATGCTCTAGTAATAGGAACCCTTCTTGAGGATAGTAACAACTTACAAAAGCTAACCGAAATAGCCAAAGCCATCAAAAACTAACCTCCTACATGTCGACTACAGCAAATTATGTTAAAGAAATCAATATTCCTCAAAATTACTCTGATTATTACGAAGAACTCTCAAACCAGGTTTACAAAGAGTTTGAGACTGCAGCAGACGCAAAATCAACGCTTTTAGACTCTTCTGGAATAATAGAGCCGAAAATCGCATTTGATTTGGCTGAACGCGTTGCCAAAATGCATGATATCGACATTGCTACGCCTCTTCGTGAACTATTAGACAAACTTGGAAAAGAAAACGCTGCTCTAATCATGTCAAAGGAAATAGCAGAAGGAAAGTATCAATCTTCAGATGCTACCTTAGAAGATAGGCTAGATCATGCTGTTAGGGTAGGTTTAGCAATTGTTACTGAAGGTGTGACAATTGCCCCATTACAAGGAATTAGTGAAATTAAAATTAAAAATAACAAAGATGGTTCTGAATATCTTTCAGTTTCAATTGCAGGACCAATGAGATCTGCAGGAGGTACTGAATCTGCAGTCACAATGCTAATAGCTGATCACGTGAGACGTGCAGTTGGACTCGAAAAATATCAAGCTGATTGTTTTGATGATGAGACAGGAAGATTCGTAGAAGAACTAAGAATCTATGAAAGCGAAGCAAAACAGAGCTTTCAATTCCATGTATCTGATGATGATATCAAAACTGTAATCTCAAACTTGCCTGTAGAACTAGAAGGTGAAGGAACAGATCCTGATGAAGTAGTCAATCACCGTAACATGACTCGAATCAAAACTGACAGGGTACGTGGTGGTGCACTGCGTGTATTGAATGATGGATTAATTGGAAGATCAAAAAAACTCTTGAAACGAATCGAGAAGTATAATCTAGAAGGTTGGGAATGGCTAAACGATATTCAAGGCGCTGTTCAAAAAGGAGAGACTGGCGATGATGCTTCTGAAAAACGTATGAAAGAAGTCATTACGGGAAGATCTGTTTTGTCCATGCCAAATAAGATTGGAGGATTTCGACTCAGATATGGGCGTGCATGTAACACTGGTTTTGCAAGCGTAGGATTACATCCTGTAATTGCAGAAATTTTAGATCATACCATTACAGTGGGTACACAAATCAAACTTGACAAACCTAGTAAAGGTGCGACTGTTGCCTTTGTTGATTCACTTGAAACACCCATTGTTAGATTGAAGGGAGGTGAGGTTATCAAAATTCAAAGCACAGAACATGGAATTCAAATAAAAAACAATATTGAAAAAATTCTCCACCTTGGTGATATCTTAATCACATTTGGTGATTTTCTAGAGAATAACGCAGAATTGATTCCAACTCCAATGGTTGAAGAAGTCTGGGCAGAACATCTAAAGGCAAAACTCTCTAAAAATGACTCTCGACTCGAATTTTTAACAAAGACTCCAACGTTTGTTGAGGCCATTTTACTCTCAAAAGAACTAAAAATCCCATTACACCCAAAATTTCTTTATTATTGGGATTTTATCACAACTGAAGATCTCAAACAAATCACAAACCCGATTTTAAAATCAGAAAATGAAATTCATTATGAAATATCAAAAAAACAAATCCTTGAAAATCTTGGAATCCCTCATAAAGTTTCAGATGAAAAAATCATCATATCTGGAATTGACGTTCAAATCTTGGATCATTTAATTTTTGGAAATACCTTGGAATATGATGATTACAAATCAGTCTTAGAATTACTAACAGCAAGTTCTGGTATAGAAATTAAAAACAAGTTTTCAACATCAATTGGTGTAAGAATCGGAAGACCTGAAAAGGCTGCTCCTCGTTTAATGAAACCTCCAGTACACGTTCTATTTCCTGTTGCAGAAAAAGGCGGTATTACACGTGACATTCTAAAGGCAGTAGTTGCATCTGAATCATTTTTCTCAAACTTGAACAATCGCAGATGCAATGACTGTAACATACCATCAATTGGGATAGTTTGTAGTAAGTGTGGAAATAAAACCACAAAATTCTATATCTGTAGAATTTGTAAAGATGAGTTAGAAACACCACATTGTGAGAAATGCAAGCGTGATGCAAATGGATTTTCATACAAACAGTTCCCATTAAAACAAAGTCTAATTTCAGCACAAGAAAAACTTGGAATCCGAGCAAAACCCCCATTCAAAGGCGTAGAACAACTAATCAACCAAGAAAAAATTCCTGAGCCACTAGAAAAGGGATTGATAAGACAAAACTTTGGGCTGTCTGTCTTCAAAGATGGTACAGTAAGATTTGATGCAACAAACTCCCCTTTAACACACTTCAAACTTTCCTGGATTGGAACCACAGTTGATCAAATCAAAAAACTTGGTTATGAAAAAGATGTAGATGGAAATCCAATCACAAATGATGAACAATTAATTGAATTAAAGATGCAAGATGTTATCATTCCATTAGAAAGTGCAGAATATCTCGTAAATGTTTCAAAGTACATTGACTTTGAATTACAGAAATTTTTTGGCAAACAGTCATTTTATAATTTGAAAAACACTCAGGATTTACTAGGCCATTTGGTAATTGGTCTTGCACCACATACCTCTGTTGGTATCACAGGACGATTAATTGGATACACAAAAACACATGTTTGCTTTGCAAGTCCTATCTGGCATTCAGCAAAAAGACGAGACGCAGATGGTGATGCTGATTCTGTCATGTTGTTATTAGATGCATTACTGAACTTTTCAAGACAGTTCCTGTCTGATAAAATTGGAGGATTGATGGACGCACCATTGTTAATTCAACCAATTGTCTTACCACATGAGGCACAAACACAGGCACATAACTTTGAAGTTACAAAAAAATTCCCTCTTGCATTTTATGAGTCAACTTCCAACCATGAGAAATCAGGTGACATCAGAAATATCGAAACTTTAGCTATGCGAAAAGATACAGGAGATGAAAACATGTTTCATGATTATTTTTTCACACATGGAACTACAACTTTAACCTCATCAAAATCTCGTAGTGCCTATTCAACACTTGAATCAATGGTTGACAAGCTTGACTTGCAAATTAAAAATGCAGATATCATTAACGCTGTTGAAACAAAAGAAATTGTTTCATATTTGATACAAACACATCTCATTCCTGATATTATGGGAAACATTCGCGCATATGCAAAACAAAAATTCCGTTGTACTGCATGTGGTGCAAAATATAGACGAATGCCATTACTTCAAAAATGCACATGTGGTCACAAACTACTACAGACAATTACTCGACCATCAATTGAAAAATATCTTCCATTAGCAAAGAAACTAGTCACAAAATATGACGTTGATCCATACCTAAAAGGAAGAATCATGACATTATCTGATGAAATTGAACTACTCTTTGGAAAAGGTGATGGTTCACAACAACTGTTAACTGATTTTGTAAATTAACGTAATTTTACGTACTCGTAAGCACCAAGTTTGTTATCAAAGCAGTATTGTGTTTTCTTGAAATCAGTTTTGAATTCTTTTACTCGATTTGCAACTTCAACGGCATCTTTTTTGTCAACTACAACTTGTTTTATCAAAGATGCAATTTCTTTCATCTCAGATTCTTTCATACCAAGACGAGTAATCTCTGAAGTTCCTAAACGAATTCCACCTGGATGCATATAGTGACGGTTTGCTTTCAAATCTCCAGGAATTAATTGACGGTTTACGATAATGTTTGCTTTTTCTAAATCAGCTTCAATAGTTCCACCATCACCAAAATCTAAAACGTTTACAACTGTTTGATGTGATTCCGTGTAACCTCTTTTCTCACCTAACACTTTGAATCCAACATTGTTTAGTTCTGCAGCTAAAGCTTTTGCATTTTTAATTGTCTGCTCTGCATAGTCTTTACCAAACTCTAAGGCCTCTGCAAATGCTACTGCCTTTGCACCCATATGATGAATGTGATGACTACTTGTTAAACCTGGGAACATTGCTTTCTTGATTGGTTCGGCATGTTTTTCAAATCCTAAAACTAATCCACCTTGTGGACCAAACAAAGTTTTGTGAGTACTCATGGTCATTGTGTCGGTTCCTTCTCTAAGTGGGTCCTGGAATTTTCCACCAGCAATTAATCCTGCAACATGTGCTGCATCATAGTTGATGTGCATGTCATGTCCTTTTAGAAAATCAGCTAGTTCCTTTACTGGATGTGGGAATAAAAATACAGAACCACCAAACATTGCAATTTTTGGTAATCGTCCTTGTGATTTCAAATCTTCAACTTTAGCTTTAGTCTTGTCAACATCTAATGTCATCTCTTCAGGATCAAATGCAAAGAACTCGATATCTAATCCATGTACCAAACCTGCAGTTCCTGAATGTTCTTTCTTTCCATGTGAGATGTGACCTCCAGCTGGAATTGATGATGCAATCATTACATCACCAGGATTTGAATAAGCAGAATA
>LUPB01000035.1 GCA_001627235.1 Nitrosopelagicus sp. REDSEA-S31_B2
AGAGAAGATCATTCTTACACGTTTTGATGTAGATTGTAAACGACCATCATCTTTGTCGCCACCATCCATTTCTAGATCTAGATCGTCATCATCGTCGACATCTACATCAACATCCATGTCTAATTCTTCTTCAAAATCTGCGTCTTGCTTCCCCATTGAATTAGTAAAAAAAAATTAACTATTAAGGCTTCTTGTCACTAGTACATAGATCAAAAAAGATCATTTCTCTTCAACATCTAAAGAAAATTCTGTTGTAGATAATGTTTGGTTGCAAGATGGACATTTGTTATTGTAATGTTTTAGAACATCTTTTACTGTTTTGAGCATTTTCATTGCAGAGATCTTTTCTCCACTCTTTCCACATACGATTTCTACTGACATAATAGATCAGTTTTGGTATGACAATTAAAAATTATGGAAATTATTTTTAATAAAATCAATAAAATTGATTTACTGTTTTTCTAGTACTATGCCACGTTCGTCAAAGCCTGTAATTTTCACAGGAGTTCCGATTGGCAAATCTGTAGGGGTTGCAATTTTTGGTAGAAATCCAGACACTCTAATGTCAGAATCATCAATTTCCATGACTACCCAAGCATAAGGTGCTAAATCCTCAAATCCCTCAGGAGGAACAGTCATTATCGTATAAGTTGCAACTTTGCCTGTTCCTTTGATAGTGGAATCTTCAAATTCTTTACTTCCACATTTTTTACAATAATAAACAGTTGCAAGATGTAATGCTCCACATTTAATACATGAACTGCACAACTAGCGCCAGTTGCACCAAAGTTTTGTGTCAATCCAATTTTTGCGTCATTAACAGTTCTTTCTCCAGATTTTCCTGTCAATTGTTCAAAGACTTCAACAACTTGACCAACACCTGTTGCACCAATTGGATGTCCTTTTGATTTCAAACCACCAGATGGGTTAATTGGAATTGAACCATTTAGTTTAGTTTCACCATTACGTGCAGCTGTTGCACCAGTACCTTTCTCAAAGAATCCCAAGTCTTCACTGTCAACAACTTCTGCAACAGTAAAACAATCATGAACTTCAGCAAAGTCAACATCTTTTGCAGTGATACCTGCCATTTTGTATGCTGCTTCTGCTGCAATTCTTGTACTTGGTATGGTTGTTAATTTTTCACGTCCTTGTAATGCTGCAGGTGATCCACCCCTACCAGAACCAATTACTTTGACATAATCTTTTGAATGTTCTTTTGCAAACTTTTCATTACATAAAATAACAGAGCTTGCTCCGTCTGAAAATGGACAGCAATCATATAATTTCAAAGGACTTGCAACAACTGCAGAATCCATAACATCATCAATACTAATTTTCTTTCTCAAGTGTGCTTTAGGATTCAATACACCATTCTCATGGTTCTTTACTGCTACACTTGCAAGATCTTCTTCTGTTGCATCAAACTCGTGTAGATATGCTCGAGCCATTGATGCAAACAAACCTGGAAATGATGCACCTGCTTGACCTTCATAAAAGAAATCAGAACAATAAGAAAAGTAAGTTGTTGTCCAATCAGTTCCAGTGTGTGTAACTTTTTCTGTACCTGTAACTAGTACAGCATCATAAAATCCTGCTGCAACATTTGCAAATGCTTCTCTAAATGAAACAGAACCAGAACCACATGCAGATTCAATTGATAATGAAGGACATTCTGAAATTCCTAAATTACTCATGACTACAGGTCCTAGGTGTACCTGCTTGTCTGCTACTCCAAATACATTAGAAATGTAACCTGCTTGAATTTCTTTAGGCTCAATTCCTGCACTTTCAATTGCACCAACTGATGCTTGTAATGTAATATCAGAAATGCTATCATCGAGTTTACCGTATTTTGTACTTCCTCCACCTAAAACACAAACAGATTCTCTTTCCACGAAAATTTGCTGACCTAGTCCCTATAAAAATTGATCAAGTAATTTCATTAACTTGAATTGATATTATTACACATGAGAAAAAAGATCCAAGTGTCCATTACAAAATCTGAAAAGCGAAATGTTACAAAGTCTACAAAAAAAATTGTAGATAATTTCAAGTTGGAAATAGATCAGTATTATGATGAAAATGGGTTTGTATCATTTTCTGCAAGAAGTAAAAAATATACAATTTTAGGAACAAATTCTCCAAAAGAAGGCATTTGTGAGTGTCCAGAGTGTCATAAAGGACAATTATCAGTTATCAAGTCATTTACAACAAAAAAACGCTTTATCGGTTGTACAAATTTTCAAAATGGATGTAAGGCATCAGCCCCTCTCCTACAAAAGGCAATGCTAAAGGTTCTCAAAACCAAATGCCCAGAGTGTCAATGGCCAACTGTAATTTTCAGATATTCAAGAAAACAAGAGTGGAAAAGACAGTGTGCCAACATGAAATGTAAGACTAGATCTTAAAATCAGAGTAGATGTCAGTTCTCCTGTTCTTTAGGAGCGGTAATTTTTTTCTAATTTCGTGAACCTTATCTAAAGAGATGTTAACGTATCCAATTCCTTGCCGTTTTTTCATATCTAGTAAGATACGACCGTAAGGATCAACAGCTAAACTTCTTCCAGAATATACATGTCCTAGATGATCAGGAGCAATTACATAACATCCATTTTCAATGGCACGGGATTTGTTTAGTGTTAACCAATGTTCTTCTTTCATAGGACCGTTAACCCATGCTGATGGTGCAACTAGGATTTCTGTACCTGATGATGCTAATGTTCGTGACATTTCAGGAAATCTCAAGTCATAGCAAATTAGCATTCCCATTTTTCCAACTGACGTTTTTGTTGGTAATGGAATTTCGGTACCTGATGACATTTTATCAGATTCTTTGAACCCAAGCGCATCATAAAGATGAATTTTCCTATATTTTCCAGTTACTTTTCCTTGTTTGTTAATAATGAATGAGGTGTCATATACGCGATCTTTTTTTCTGCTTTTTTCATACATTGTACCGACTACACTGATAGAGTTTTCTTTTGCACTTTGTGCAACTGCAGAAACAAATTCACCGTTAATGGTTTCTGCTTCCTGTGCAACTTGTCTTGCAGTTTGTGTAGAGGGAGTGTAAAACATCATGTATTCAGGGAAGGTAACCATATCAGCATTATTTTTTGCTGCTTGTTTTATGTAATCTAGAATTTTTGGAAGATTTTTTTTCTTATCAGTTGATGCTTTGAACTGAACAAGTGCAATCTTTGACATGAAGTATAGAAAAAGTATGAAAATAAAAAGATAGTTTAGAGTTGTTTTCCTGCAAGGAACCAGTTCTCTTTTGGATTTTCATCAAAAACTACAATGACGTGATCTTCTTTTGTTTTTAGAATTTCAACTGCAGATTTTGTGATAGCCTTTGCATATTCCTGTTTTTGTTCCTCAGAACGTCCAGGGTATAATGATACGTGTATGTATGGCATGAATTGAAATTATATCTCTGATAATTTAATTGATTGAATTATCTCCAATCTCCTTTGTACCCATATCTAGAACCGTAAGTATAGTCAGACCGGTTTGTTTTCTTGTAGAAATAACCTACTCCTAATCCCAAAAAGAAACCACCAATGTGTGCCAAAAATGCAACACCGCCACCAGCAACACCAAATCCTCCTATGAAGAAAGGTAACAAGTTTTGGAAGATTAACCAAAATGGTAAGAAAAACTTTGCAGGAATGTGCATCATTCTCCAGAAAAATCCTAACATGACAAATGTCATCACCTTAGCGTGTGGGAACATAACCAAGTATGCACCTAAAATTCCCGCAATAGCTCCTGATGCACCTACTGCAGGAATTCCACTGCCAGTGTCACCATAAATGTGAATTAATCCTGCGCCAACTCCCCACATTAGATAAATTCCAATGTACTTTACTCTGCCAAACTTTGCTTCAATGTTGTCACCAAAGATCCACAAAAACAACATGTTACCACCAAGGTGCATGATTCCTCCGTGCATGAATGTTGACGTAATCAAGGTCAGTTCAGGAATGGCAGGGCAATCAATGATTTCAACTCCAGTATTAATTCCATCTATCTGACCTGTTACACATCCAGGTACGGCACCCCAGTTGAGAAACATGTTCATTGCTTCATAATTTGAAAATTCAATAAACTGTCCAGTAATTGCAACTTCAATTCCAAATACGATCACATTGATAATGATTAGTGCAATTGTTAGTTTTGGTTTGAATCCTGGTGGATGTGGATTTTCATCTCTTAATGGAAGCATGAATCAATCAAAGTTTGTTAGGTTTGTATAATAATTTTCAGGTAAGTCTAAACTGAGATAATTCCTTCTTTGACTAGGAATTGAATTCCAGATGCAAAGGTGTTATCATCAATTTGGCCATCAGCCCACCATGCAGCATTATTTCTAACCCAATCAGGAATGGTTGCGTTTTCATTTTGTGCACCACTTGCAGTAGTTGGTACTGAGATGATTCCTTGTTTTATCATAAATTCAATACCAGATGCAAAGGTGTTATCATCAATTTCTCCATTAGACCACCACTTTGCATTGTTCTTTACCCAATCAGGAATGTTGACAGATTGTGATGGGGCAGACATTGATGGAGTTGGCTTAAATGAACTAGTTGTAGATACTCCAACTTCAAACAATTGAGATGATTGGAAAAACTCATCATAGTTTGAGAATCCCTCGCCAGTTAATACCAAATTTAGAGTATACAAGCCATCATCAGGAATGGTAATCATGTGTGTAGAAATTCCTTCTACTGATTTTACTCCTACATATTGTTCAGGGGTATCTCCAGTAACTAAATTGAATTGTTCTCCTTGTGGATTAACCAAACCAAATGCATAGATTACATCTTTTACTAAAGCACCATTATTATCAAAGAATGAAAACTCAAATGGAATTTCATCACCTGCACCATACATGGAATCCCATGCAACAAGTGCTGTGTATCCATTATCAAATGTAATATCAAAGGAGTTTTTCTCAACAGTTCCTTCTGGAACTAATTCAAAGCTCATTTGTTTAGATGAATAATGAGATTCCCCTAGAATTTCGTTAATTCTTTGCAATTCAGTTCCAGTTACCAAAAAGTGAACAATGTTTTCAGTCTCAGATGAATATGGATCCATTACTAGAACTCTTTTATCAACTTCTACACCATCCACATAACCCTTGAATGATGTCTCAGCGTTGTATGCATCAAATGATTTTGGAACACGAATCTCTTCATGAACCATTTGTACTAGTTCGATATATTCAGGATTCCAATCAAATGGCATGTCAAATGATATTCCATTATTACTTTGATTAAATGAAAAATTTTCTACATCATCATAGTAAGTTTTTACAGTAACTGGAATTTCTTCAGCATTTGCAGTTTTGATAAAGAATCCTTGGTCTTGTGCAACACTGACAAATGTGTCAAAGTTAAGAGGTTCGGCAACTAATGATCTAGGACTTGTTGCACCTTCAATTGAAACTTTAACGTTGTATAATCCACCTTTTTCAAATATTGGACCATTGATTAGTGGTCTTCCATCACCTCTTGCAAAATATGCACCTGCAGTTCCATGTATTTCACCATAAGTGTCAGTACACTTCCACTTTTTTGCTTCATAACAATCGGCTTTTGGTCTTACCTCAACGTTTAGTGTGCCATCTTCATCGTAGAAGTATTCTCTAGCTAAAAGATCACCGCTTCTCCAAACTTCAACACGATATGTTACTTGATTTAGATTTTGATCAGTTAGCATGTCATAGAAACGAATTGCAATATTTGCTGAATCAACATCTCCTGCAGTCATATCTGCAGGATCTAGTTGAGTAAATACAGTAACTTCCATTCCACCAAAACTAATTGGAGGTGCAGCATCACCACCTAATCCATGTCCAAATGCATCTTCACTTAGAAATGGCAAAGTCACAAAGACTGCTGCAAGTAAGAGTAAACTTTTGTAGTACAATTATGAAAATTTGGAGATAAATCACCTATTAATGATTCGATGATTTCCTTCAG
>LUPB01000036.1 GCA_001627235.1 Nitrosopelagicus sp. REDSEA-S31_B2
CTATTGTAGGTGCTTCTGACAAAGAAGGTAGTGTAGGTAGAGCAATTACATCAAACATTATGAAAGGTTACAAAGGAACAATTTATCCAATCAGTCCTACGCGTGAAACAGTTTTTGATAAAAAAGCATACAAATCAGTTTTGGATGTTCCAGGAAAAATAGATCTGGCAGTTGTTGTAACAAAAAATACTATTGTTCCGGCAGTGCTTGAAGAATGTGGAAAAAAGAAACTAAAAGGTGCTATTGTCATTACTGCTGGATTCAAAGAAGTTGATGAAGAAGGCGCAAAGTTAGAACAACAACTAAAAGATATTGCTAAAAAATACAAATTGCAAATTATCGGTCCTAATTGTCTTGGTGTGATGAATTTAGAACCTAAGACGATGATGAATTCAACATTTCTCAAAATTACTCCAAAATCTGGAGAAATTGCTCTCATCTCACAAAGTGGCGCAATATGTGCTGCACTAGTTGAAGATGCAAGTGCACAGGGTATTGGATTTTCCGCAGTAATTAGTATGGGTAACAAAGCTGACATGAGCGAAATTGATATGCTCAAGATGCTTGCTGAACATAAACAAACCAAAGTTATTGTCATGTATCTTGAAGATATGGGAAATGGTCAAGAATTTCTCAAGGTCTGTAAAGACATCACACGCAAAAAGAAAAAACCTGTTTTAGTACTAAAATCTGGAAGAAGCCCAGAAGGTGCTAAAGCTGCAATGTCACATACTGGTGCTTTAATGGGTTCTGATGAAATCTATGATGCATTACTAAAACAATCTGGTGCAATTCGTGTTGATACTATGGAAGAATTATTTGATTATGCAACTGCATTTTCAAAACAACCCCTTCCAATGAATGGTGATCTTGTAATAGTTTCAAATGCTGGTGGACCTGCTATTATCTCCACTGATGCTTGTTCTAAACTTGGAATAAAGATGGCAAAAATTGAAGAAATTAGAAAAAAAATTGATGCAGTAATTCCTCCATGGGGAAGCTCACGTAATCCTGTTGATATTGTGGGTGATGCAGATTTTAATCGATTTGAAAATGTCTTAAACGAAGTTTTAAAACACAAAAACGTTGGCTCTGTAATCTCTATGTGTACTCCATCTGCTACACTGAACTATGACAAACTTGCTGAAGTTATTGTATCAATGTCGAAAAAATACAAAAAAACAATGTTAGCTAGTCTTATGGGATTAGATGAAGGAATTACAAATCGTGAAATTCTTGCAAATGGAGATGTTCCTTACTATACATATGCAGAAGGTTCTATCCGTGCACTAAAAGCAATGCTCACTTTCACAAATTGGGTAAAAAATCCTTCTGGAAAAATCACAAAATTCACTGTCAAAAAAGATAAAGTGAAAAAAATTCTTGACAATGCAAAAAAAGAGAAAAGAACTGCTTTACTGGAAGAAGAAGGTCAAGAAATTCTTCGGGCATATGGTTTTCCATTACCTGCTAGTAAACTAGCAAAAACCAAAAAGGAAGCAGTATCTGCAGCCAAAAAAATTGGCTTCCCTGTGGTATTGAAAATTGCATCACCACAAATCATTCATAAATCTGATGCTGGTGGTGTCAAAGTAAATCTACAGAATGCAAAAGATGTTGAAAATGCATTTGATACTATAATAAAAAATGCAAAAAAATACAACAAGAAGGCTGACATTAAAGGAGTTCTTGTTGTAGAGATGGTTAAAGGTGGAAAAGAGATGATTATTGGTTCAAAACTAGAACCAGGAATGGGGCCTGTTGTAATGCTTGGAATGGGTGGAATTTATGTTGAAGTCCTAAAAGATGTTACATTCAAACTTGCACCAATGACAAATATTGAAGCTGATGATATGATATCATCAATTAAAACTAAAAAAATTCTTGAGGGCGTTCGAGGTGAAAAACCATCTGATGTGAAAAAACTTTCAGAATGCATTCAAAGATTATCTCAACTTGTATCTGACTTTAATGAGATAAAGGAATTAGACATGAATCCGGTTTTGGTAATGGAAAAAAATAAGGGCTGTAAGGTTCTTGATGTACGAATTGGCTTATAGTTAGGCACAGCTCTAATTGGAAACTTTTTAATTATTTGAATCAATAATGGAGAATAGACATGCAAAAAACCGTAAAACCGATCAGAACTGGTGAAGAATACATTGAAAGTCTCAAAGGTAGAGACTTGAAAGTTTACTTGTTTGGTGAACTAGTAAAAGAACCAGTTGATCATCCAATGATTCGACCTTCAATTAATGCAGTTGCAAAAACTTATGATCTTGCAGTGGAAGAAGAAGAACTCGCATTTCCTCATTCCTCAATCTCTGGTGAGAAAGTTAATCGCTTTTTACACATAGCTGAAAGTGCTGAAGATTTAGTTCTACAAAATAAAATGCAAAGAAAATTAGGACAACTTACTGGAACATGTTTCCAAAGATGTGTTGGTATGGATGCAATGAATGCATTACATTCTACAACATTTGAAATTGATGAAAAACACAGTACAAAATATCATGAAAGATTATTAGAATTTATTAAAATGGTTCAACATGAAAATTTGGTAATTGGCGGAGCTATGACTGATGTCAAAGGTGATAGAAGTCTTGCACCAAGTGAACAAGAAGATCCTGATTTGTTTTTACACATTGTTGATAGAGATGACAAAGGCGTCTATGTAACAGGTGCTAAGGCACATCAAACTGGTACAATTAACTCACACTGGATGATTGTAATGCCAACTATGAGATTACTTGAAAATGATAAAGACTATGCAATTGTTGGTGCACTTCCTGTAGATGCACCTGGAATCACTTACATTTACGGTAGACAATCTTGTGATACTCGTAGTATGGAACCTGGTGATATTGATGTTGGAAACTCTGAATATGGTGGACAAGAGACAATGGTCATCTTTGATCGTGTATTCATTCCAAACGAAATGATATTCATGGATGGAGAATACGAATTTGCATCAATGTTAGTAGAAAGATTCACTTGTTATCATAGACGAAGTTATGTTTGTAAAACTGGTTTAGGTGATGTCCTAATTGGTGCGGCTGCAGCAATTGCAGAATACAATGGAGTTCCTAAGGTATCTCATATTAAAGATAAAATTATTGAAATGACTCATCTTAACGAATCAATTTATGCTGCAGGAATTGCAGCATCATATCAAGGTCATAAAATGAAATCTGGTGTATTTCTAAACGATGACATGTTAGCAAATGTATGTAAACATAATGTTACCAGATTGCCATATGAATTAGCAAGACTTGCACAAGATGTTGCAGGAGGAATACTTGTTACATTACCATCTGAAGCAGAATTTAGAAGTGAAAAAACTGGTCCACTATTGAAAAAATACCTTAAAGGTAAATCTGGTATTGAAGTTGAAAACAGAATGAGAATTCTACGCTTAATTGAAAATATGACTATGGGTAGAAACGCAGTTGGTTACCTAACTGAATCAATGCATGGAGCTGGATCTCCGCAAGCACAAAGAATCCAGATTGCTCGCCAAATGCAATTAGGTTACAAGAAACAACTCGCAAAAGACTTGGCTAAAGTTAAAGAATCACCTGAAGAAGCAAAAGAAAATTCTGAATATTTCAATCGTGTATTCAAAATACCTGAAAAGTAATTTTATTAAATTTCTTTTTTATCGTCATCTGTTGACTCTGAAGATTTAGTATACACTGAATCACTATTCTTTTTCAAAGTTTTGTCTAAATCATCATCTATTTTTTTGCCTAGTGTATCATCTGTTGATTCCTCCTGATTTTTCTCTAAAGTATCAACTGACTCATTAACTTCTGAACTATCTTTTGTATACTGAAATTTCATTTTTTTCTTTTCCTTATCAGCAAAGTGTTTTACAACCATTACTCCAATAATAACTGCAATGATTATGTAATTGATTGGAGGTTGAAGAATTTGTGTTATATATCCAACTTGTGGGATCACATACTCAACCTTTCCTAGATACTCTTTTTCTGTGATTGGATAATCTGTACCTGCAATTGATGAAGGATTTGCATCTCCTTTTGTTCTTACTATCTTTTGTTCATCTGTAGACAGGTCTAAACTAACCCTATGTACGATAACTCTCTCTTTTCCTTGTTCATACAATTTAGGTGAATAAAATACAATTATGTCTCCTTTCTCTACATCTTCAAATGGAGTATTACCTTCAACTACAATCACATCATAAACTTCTAATGCTGGAATCATACTCCCACTTGAAACCACGTAAAATGGATTTGCAGTTCCAAAAACTGCTTGTAATCCAAGCCAAATTACTGCAATAGCTACTACAATAATCACTATATCCTTTATGAGATTTTTTGAACTTGAACCCAAATTATGTTTGCTCGCTGAATTACTTAGATAAATCTTCTCGAAAAGCTATAACTGGGCTCCGCAACTTTCACAAAATTTAGAGTCAGGCTTGTTATCAAAATTACAACTAGGACAACGTAGACCTTCTCCTACTGGAGTCTCCACCGAACCTTGTTTTGCTTTTCCAATTCTTTTTGCTGTTTCATCAAATACATCCATACCAAAAATGGATCTAAATGTATCTCCTCCTAAACTTGGTTCTGGTGCAACTTGTGGTTGCACTGTTTCTTGTTCAGTAAATGTATCGAAATCTGAAAAACTTGTTTCTTGTTGTTGCTCAATTGGATTTGCTAGTCCAACATCCATTTGTTCATCTGGTTTTCTAAAATCTCTATATTCTGCAATAGTTGAACCACATTCATTACAGAGATATTTTCCTCTTTCAACTAAAATTAAATTCTCAGCAACTTCTTCATTTGGATTTTCAAATTCTATTTTAGGACTGCCCTCAAATTCTTTCTCACATGTATTGCATGTATACTTTGAAATTTTTTCAGATTCTAATCTTCCTATAGGTGCTAAAAATAGATCAGGCCCACCAAGATTTCCTTTACTTTGTTGTTCATCTGTAACTCGTGCCATAACGAATCCGCCTGAACCTCTAAGTTTTTTTAATCTAAGCTCTGCACTCATGAATTCTTACCTCTAAGACGTCATTTAAGTATATTTTGAAAAATATTACCTAACCATTCTATTTTGACATAACTAAGAATACATTTTTAGATGTGAAATTTTGATAAAATTTGGTCATTATGGCAATAACTGAAATTGAAGATCCAAAATCATGGGAAACAGATGTCATGAGCTCAGATAAACCAGTCTTTGTAGACTTTTGGGCTCAATGGTGTGGTCCATGTAGAATGGTTGGACCTGTTGTGGAAGAACTTGCTGGAGATTATGATGGCAAAGTCAACTTTGTAAAGGTTAATGTTGATAATGCACAAGAGATTGCACAAAAATACAATATCTTTAGTATTCCGACACTAATTCTCCTTAACAAGGGTGAAGTCATAGCTCAACAAGTTGGTGCAGGCTCAAAAGAAACGTACCAAAACATGATAGATAGAGCACTCGAAAAAATTTAGGCTCTACTAATTTTTCTCTTTTTATTCTAAACTATTAATATTAGATTCTCCTCATTGAATTATGTCACTAGGTGAAATTGATACACTAAATCTCACTTTTGAAAAACTTCAAGCATTATTTGATGAATCTCAAGGATACTATGAATCATTTCTTGATGCAAATAATCTGTATAAAGCAGGAAAACTAACAGATAAGGAATTTTTTCAAAAATTAGGTGATTACACCGTGGCATATTCTGCACTCGAATTCTTAGCAATCAAATCATTAATGGAAATGAAAAAAACTCTTGACCGTGTTTCATCAGGCGGTGCCGGAGGGGGAACACATTCTCCTGGATTAATGCCTGGAATGGGCCAACCTGGAACGATGCCCGGTATGAATCCGGGTGCACGTGTAGGAACTGCTGAAAATCCTGCTGGTGGTCCACCTTCTGTAATGTCTGCTCCTGATGCATTTAATCAACCAGGAACTTTACCATCCCCTGATCCTTCATTGCTACCTCAAAAAGAAACTGGAGGTGCATGTACTTCGTGTGGCGCATCATTGAGACCTAATGCAAAATTCTGCACCAAGTGTGGCGCAAAACAATAATTCTTAACTTAGATTAACACCACATTCTCTACAAAATTTTGCTGTAGCTGAATTTTTGGCACCACATTCAGAACAAAATTGTTCTTCTCCAGATGATTCTGCATTTGCACTCCCATACATTGAAGATCCAAGAACTGCTCCAGTTGGAACATATTTTTCATCATCGATTATTTCTACTGGTGCATAGTCTTTTTCCTCAACGTAAGTGTATAATCTTGGAATACTTTCTTCTTTTTGTTCAGGATCTGGTACCATATCTCCTAACCAAAATGAAAATCGCATTAATGTTAGCTCTGGTGTTGAAAATGCCAATGTATGTGCTGACATGTAATCATTTGCTGCCTGTTTACCGTTGAATACTTTCATGATGAGTATTTCATTTTTCAATGTATAATGCTTTCGAGAAGTGGACCGAGAGGGAATCGCACCCTCGACATCCACGTTGCGAACGTGGCGCTATACTCCTAAGCCATCGGCCCCAGTAATGACATTTTTTGATAGTGTATATTCATTTTTACTCTACTAATATAGATGAAAATTGTAGAAAAACTGATGACTTACGATCTAATCATTACAGATTCCCATGTCATGACCCCAAATGGAATGGTTGAGAAAAATATTGTAATTGATTCTGGAAAAATAAAACTAATTACTAATGATACGCCTAGTTGTGACAAAAAAATTAATGGTTCTGGTCTTGTTAGTATTCCTGGTGTAATTGACCCTCATGTACATTATGGTGTATACTCTCCGATAGATCAGGCAGCAAAAACAGAATCTCATGCTGCAGCTATTGGTGGCGTTACAACCATGATTCGAATGTTTAGATTAGAAGGCTCATACAAGGATTCTTTACAAAAACATCTACTCGCAAGTCAAAACTCACATTATATTGATTACACAATACATGCATCAATTTTTGATACTAGTCAGATAGATGAGATGAAATACTGTACTGAAAACCAGATACTTTCTTTCAAAATTTACATGAATCTTGGTGGTGATGTTGGTCATGTTTACATGGAAATGAATCCAGGGGAAGAAAAATTAATCTCATCTCATGTTAACGTGACAAATGAATTAGTTGAAAAAATTGTTAAACGTGCAGGAGAACTGAAATGTCCTGTTCTGGTACATGCAGAGGATTATCAAGAATGTGCATGTGCAATGAAAACTGAACAAGAGAAAAAACATGATGGTCTTAATTCTTGGTCAGAAAGTCGATCACCTGACTTTGAAGCAAAATCAATCAAAACTATTTGTGAATTTGGACGAAAGTATGACTGTGTCATCTATTTTGTTCATATTGGATCAAAACTTGCTTTAGAACAAATACAAATAGAAAAAAATAATGGAACTAAAATTTTTGTTGAAACATGTCCGCATTATCTTACATTGTCTCATGAGACACAAGATGGTTATCTTGCAAAAGTTATGCCTCCTATCAGAACAAAAAATGATGTAGAGTACGTTTGGGAATCATTACAAAAAAATCATATTAATACAATAGGAACTGATCATGTTGCAAACCAATTAAAACTAAAACTTGGCGGTGATGATGTATGGGGTGCTTTAGCCGGTTTTCCTGGAATTGGAACATCATTACCAATATTACTTAGTGAAGGAATAAACAAAAATCGAATTACACTAGATCAACTTGTAAATCTAACAAGTGCTAATACGTCAAAAATATTTGGATTATCTGGCAAGGGAAATATCTCGACCGGATTTGATGCTGATGTCACTCTGATTGATCTAAAAAAAGAAACAAAAGTTTCTCCTGAACTTTTTGGTGGATTCTCTGACTATCTTGTTTATGATGGATGGAACTTGAAGGGATGGCCTGTCAAAACTATTGTGAGAGGTACTCTAATAGCTGAAGATTTTGAGGTTGTAGGAAAACCTGGATATGGAAAACTCGTCTCACGAAGTCTAGGTTAAAACATCAAATTTTCCATTTTCTTTTGCTTTGTAAATGATATCTGGTTTTCTTGTAAATATTCCAACTTCTATTACTCCTGCAATGTTGAGTAATTTTTGTTGTAAGATTTTTGGATTTTTTATTACTCCAAAATCGCAATCTAGTATTATGTTGGAATTTTCAGTAACAAATGGATAACCTCTGTCTAAAATTCTAAGCTCTGGTTTTCCACCTAATTTTTCAATTTTTTTCCAAACAATTTGTCTTGCTAATGGTTGAACTTCAACTGGAATCATTCTGCTAAAGTTTTTAACAAATTTTGAACTATCTGCCATGATGATAACCTTTTTTGCAGCACTGATCAAAATATTTTCTCTTAACAATGCTCCGCCCCCACCTTTTATCAAAAATTTATTTTTATCAATCTGATCCGCACCATCAAACACTAAATCAATCTTATCAATCTGATCTGCTTCAATTAGTTCTAACCCACCTTTCTCTGCAATTAATTTAATTTGCATAGATGTTGGAACGCATTTTACTTGAATTTTTTTTGTTTTGATATATTTTGATAATGATTTTACTAATGCAGTTGCTGCTCGTCCACTTCCTAAACCTAACACGTATCCATCTTTTACATTCTTCAAAGCATCTAAAGATAATGCCTTGATGGCATCATCAAATGACATTAATCGACCTCTGCTTGTTCAATTTTTGATAAAGTTTTAAGAATTTTTGATTTTATTTGTTCAATGTCATCATCTTCATCATCGATATCTGACTCTTCTGGTAATTCTACAACTGGTGATGGCATTTCATTAATACTTGGTTTTGTTATTTGTTCTACAACTGGTTGAGGTTTTTCTTCAACAACGGGGATTACTTCTTGTTCTTTAATTTCTGGAATTACTTCTCTTGGTTTTTCTGTTATTTTTGGTTTCATTGGTGCTGGTGGAATTACATCACTGCTTAACTGTGATAACATTTGATCATACTTTGATTGTTTGACAGGATCTAATTTTGGCAATGATGTTAGTGTTGTAATCTCAAACTTCTTTGAACTCTTACCCACAAATTCTTCGATTGGTTTTTCAAAGACTGGTTTTGTTTTTTCCTCTACAGTTTCTACTCTTGCCTGTTTTTTCTCACTTGTCTTAATCTCTGCTTCTTTTTGTGATTGTGCTACTTGAATCTTTGATGTAAGCTCGTAAAGTCTTTGATCAAGTTGCGATAGTTTTTGATCCATTAATGTAATTAATCCATCGCCTAGAGGGCCCAAATCTGGATGTTTACTTGCATTTTCTAATTTTTCAATTCTAGTAATTACTACGCCTAGTTGATGTTGATATTTTAGTAATAATCTGTCTTTTTGAATTTTTGTTAAATCTCCTTCATTTTGGTATAGTCTTGCAATTGTTTTTGTTAGAATATCTTTTTCAATTTGTAAAGAATGTAATTGACTTACAACATGTGAATTTGAACCGATTGTTGGAGTTTGTAATTTAGTTTTTGATTTGGAAAATAGTTTCAACATTAATTATAACGCAGGTACGCTCCGTTTAATCCAATTGTATTTTCGTCTTTTTGCATCTGGATATCCACAACTTGCACATCTATCTAGACGTCTGTGTAATGTATTTTTTCCACATCTTCTACATCTGATATGTGTGTGAGCCTTTGAATGCTTACCCATTGATGGCGTGCCTCTAGTCATTAGAAAACACCTATTCTGCTGGAGGAGATATCATAACAACATTATCTCCACGAACTACAATGGATCCTAGACTTTTTGAATCGCCTTCAGAAGGGATCTCTTCTGATTGGTCGAGTAGCAGGTTCATGTGTTGATCAAAACCTTGTAGCATACCTGTAATGGTTTTGCCACCTTTGAGCTTGATCAGTACCTTTTTGTTGATACTTTCATCGAGTACTTTTACTGCCATATCTACGGACATTTATTTCACTTATTGATTCCAATAATGAGGAGTATATTAAACGTTCACTGGTTAAAATTTCGTTTTGTTTCAGTAAGCCAAGTTTGACTCTTTTGCAAGATTATCCACAACTTCCTTAATGATTTCTCTTCCTAGTTTCGCAGAAGATTTTGTTGGATCGCCCCAAACCCCATTTCCTGTAACTTTTGGAAATGATTTTTGGGCTAACTTGTTAATTCTTGATATTTCTTGTTTTGACATTCCTTCCGTATCAAATCCTTTTTTTGCTTTTTTCATATTGACATTTTTTGAAATTGCAAGCATTATTGAAGTCTCAACGTTTCCAGCATGATCAAATTCCCTACTCATATGCTTCCAATACGAGAATATCTTGATTTTTCTTCTAGTATTTTTCCTCTCAAAACTTTTCAATGAATCCAGATTTCCATAATGACCATTGATGATTAGAATCTTAGAAATCCCATTTTTGATGAGTGATTCACATATATCTTCCAAAATTTTTGATAATGTTGATTTTTTAACGCTTAGATTGAAAAATGGAAAATGTTCATCTGAAATTCCATATGAAATTGTTGGAAGAAGCAAACCATTAATTTTTTCTGATAATCTAAATGCAATTTCTGTAACAATGTCTGAATCTGTTGAAATTGGTAAATGTGGCCCATGTTGTTCAATTGAACCTATTGGAATAATTGCAATCTGTTTCTTCCTCTTAATCATCTTTCTTAGATCAGGATCAAATTGATCACGAATAATCATCAAATCACTTTGTATGGACTTTTCTCCATCTAACTTCCAATTTGTCTGCTAGATGCATCTTTACTGCTTTTAACAAAACCTCTGCTTCAAGTTTTTGTCCTGCTCGTTTAATTGATTCTAGTGTATGTTCAGGTCTAACATTGAATGAATCCTGGAAAATTATTGGTCCTTGATCAAGGTTCTCTGTTACATAATGGGATGTAACGCCAATAATCTTTGTTCCTCTCTCATATGCTTGTGCATAAGCCATTGCTCCAGGAAATGCAGGAAGTAATGATGGATGAATATTGATTATTCTATTTGGATATCTCCAAACAAAGTTAGGTGTTAAAATTCTCATATATCTTGCCAATGCGATCAAATCAATGTCATATTTTTTACAAACTCCAATAATCTTTGATTCAGCTTTGTCTTGATTTTTTTCATCAATCAATACAAAAGGTAATTTTGCTTTCTTGGCAATAGATGATAACGTATTTTCTGTACCTATTACAACTGCGATCTTTCCTTTCAGTTCATTCTTTCTTTGTGCGCGAATCAATGATTCAAGACAATGTGGTTCTTTTGTAACAAATACTGCGATATTCTTTTGTGAATTTGATTCATGATGGGTATTAACCTCCATACGCAATTGTTTACCTAATTTCTCTAAATCTGAATCAAATCTCTTAACATCAATCTTTTTTGTGAATGATGCTTCTAAATACATGCCAAATAGACCTTTGATTACATTCTGATTCACTCTTTCAAGGTTACCCTTTCTCTCAAAAACAAAATTTGTGAAATTAGCTACAATTCCCTCCTTATCTTTTCCTACTACTGTAATTCCAATTAGTGTTTTTTTCAATGCGGTAATTTTTCAATGATCTCATATATGCTTAAGGTATTTTGTAAAAAAAACCAATGATGCGGGTGGTGGGATTCGAACCCACGAACTCCTGAGAGACAGGGTCCTAAACCCTGCGCCTTTGACCAGGCTGGGCGACACCCGCAACGAATGTGCAACAACAGACAAATTTATCGGTATTGAATTGACAATATGAAAAAATTATTTGGTACGAATGGCGTTCGTGGTGTTTTTTCAGAGGACTTTACACTAGAATTTGTTAATGATCTTACGATGTCTTTGGCAGCATATTTCAAAAAAGGAAAAATTTTGGTTGGATATGACGGCCGACATTCTAGTCCAATAGTTGCAAAGATTGTTTCTTCAACATTAAATTATTCAGGTTTGGATTGTTATATGGCTGGACTCGTACCAACACCCTGTTTAGAATATGCAACAAAAAAACTGGGTTATGATGGAGGATTGATGATAACTGCATCTCATAATCCTCCTCAGTATAATGGAATCAAACCCGTAGCTTCTGATGGTGTTGAAATATCTCGTGATGATGAAAAAATAATCGAAAAAATTTATGATGAAAAGAACTGGATTAAAGGAGATTCATTTGGAAAAACACTAGAAGAAAAAAATGTTATTTCTACATATCTTGATGGAATAATTTCTCTAGTCGACACAAGTGCTATTAAAAATAAAAAATTCAAGGTTTGTTTGGATCTTGGAAACGGAGCGCAATCTGTTACTGCAAAAAAGCTATGTGAAAAATTGGATTGTGACATTTTTACAATTAATGAAGAAATAGACGGCGATTTTCCTGGACGTGGATCTGAGCCTACTCCTCAAAATTTAGGCAAGTTATCTGATTTAGTTATTAAAACAAACTCTAATCTTGGAATTGCATTTGATGGTGATGGAGATCGTAGTATTTTTTGTGATGAAAATGGAAAAATTTTGACCGGTGATAGTTCTGCATTACTTTTATGCAGTTATCTCTTAGAAAAATATCCTAATTCACAAGTTGTGACCTGCCTAAATTCTGGCAACATCATTGAGAGTATTGTACAGAAAAGCAATTCACATGTAGTACGAACCAAGGTTGGTAGCGTAGAGGTTTCCAGAAAAATGGTATGTGATGATGCATTAGTTGGATATGAAGAAAATGGAGGATTCATGTTTGGAAAGCATAATCATGTTAGAGATGGTGCTATGACTTTGGCATTAATGTTAGACTTACTATCAAAGTCAGAAATTAGTCTTAGTGAAAATATAGAAAATTTACCGCCTAATTATACAACCAAAACCAAGATAGAATGTTCTTTGGAACAATCAAAAATTGTTATTTCTGAACTTTTGAAAGAATTTCCAACTTCTGACACTTCTGATGGAATAAAAATTCAGGTTGATCAGGATAATTGGGTCATGATTAGACCAAGCGGTACTGAACCTATAATCCGAATATATGGTGAATCAAACTCTCAAGATAATCTTGATTCTTTAATCTCTAATTTTGTTGCAAAAACCAAATCAATTCTCTCCTGATAACATATTTAAGACCATTTTAGAGCATGCTCATAATGGCTAAAGCATATTACGTCAAATTTGAAACACCAGAAGAACTTGTTAGTCCGATCCTAGAAGCACTTAGAGTATCTGCTACTTCTGGCAAAGTCGTAAGAGGTACAAATGAAGCAACAAAAGCCATTGAACGTGGAATTAGTAAATTAATCATTATCGCAGAAGATGTTGAACCTCCAGAGGTTGTTGCACATCTTCCACTAATCTGTGAAGAACAAAAAGCAGCTTATGCATTTGTTCCAAGTAAACAAGAACTTGGAAAAGCTCTTGGAATTGATGTCACATCCGCTGCCGCTGCTATATTAGATTCAGGAGATGCACAACACATTGTTGATGAAGTAGTTGCATCACTCGCTAAACTAAAAGGTGGCTCGACTGAACAATGAGTCAACAACCAGAATCTGAACAATTAACTCCTGCAGACATTATACAAATTGTTGGTAGAACTGGCATTGCAGGCGAAGTTATTCAAGTTAGAGTAAAAGTTCGTGAAGGTAAAGACAAAGGACGTGTTCTTACTAGAAACGTAAAAGGTTCTCCACGGGTAGGCGAAGTACTAATCTTACGTGAAACTGAACGTGAGGCAAAGAAACTACATTAGTGATAATTATGAGTCTTTTAGTAAAACCATGCAGTTTTTGTGATCGTCCGGTCGCAAAAGGTACTGGAACAATGTTTGTAAAAAACGACGGCACTGTACTCTGGTTCTGTTCTGCAAAATGTAAAAAAAATTACATGGTTCTCAAAAGAGACCCAAGAAAATTCAAATGGACAAACAAATACGTCAAAGGCGGAATTAAACAGAAGAAGTAAATTGTCTGAACAAACATTATTCATTGTCAAACCTGACGGTGTAAAAAGAAAATTAGTTGGAGAAATAATTTCACGATTTGAAAAAAAAGGATTTACAATTTTAAAATTAAAAATGTTCACATTCACCAAAGAATTAGCCACAGAATTTTATTCAGTGCATAAAGATAAACCATTTTTTGGTGAATTGTTAGAATACATCACATCTGGTCCTGTAGTTGTTACTGTAGTTGAAGGAAATAATGCTGTTGCAACAACAAGACAAATGGTGGGTGCAACAAAATCATTTGAAGCAGAACCTGGTTCAATACGTGGAGATTTTGGTTTAGGTTTCACTGAAAATATTATTCATGCATCTGATTCAACTGAAAGCTTTGATAAGGAAGTAAATGTGGTATTCAAGTGATTCACATTGCGTATCAGACAACCCATTGTGGCCGTTCTAGGCCATGTTGATTCCGGCAAAACATCTCTCTTAGATAAAATTCGGGGTACTGGTGTACAGGGACGAGAAGCTGGTGGTATAACCCAACACATTGGTGCAAGTTTTCTACCTGATGAAACTATTCAAAAACTCTGTGGTGCACTGTATGAAAAACTTGGAAAAACTGAAAACAAAGTTCCAGGAATTCTAGTAATTGATACTCCAGGGCATGAAGTATTTACAAATCTTCGAGCAAGAGGTGGTTCTGCAGCTGATATTGCAATACTGGTAGTTGATATCAATCGTGGTTTTCAACCTCAAACAAATGAAAGTTTGAAAATTTTAGAAAGTCGAAAAGTACCATTTGTAGTCGCATTAAACAAGGTAGATATGATATCTGGTTGGCAACAATCTGATGATGCCTATATTTCTAAGGCAATAAAAAAACAATCTCCTTCTATTCAGACAAATATCGATGAACAAATCTACAATGTAGTTGGTGCGTTATCCATCTTAGGATATCAATCTGAGGCTTTTTACCGTGTACAGGACTTTAAAAAGGAGATATCTATTGTACCTGTTAGTGCTAGATCTGGAGTTGGAATACCAGAACTACTTGCAGTTTTGGTGGGTTTAACACAGCAATTTCTTAGTAAAAAATTAGAACAAGAAGAAAAGCCAACTCGTGGAATTGTTCTAGAAGTAAATGATGAAGTTGGATTGGGTCCAACTGCAAATATGATATTGATTGATGGACATTTGAAAAAAGATGATAATGTTGTTGTTGCAAAAAGAGATTCTGTTATCATTACAAAGCCAAAAGCTCTATTGTTACCCAAACCGTTAGATGAAATGCGTGATCCTAGAGATAAATTCAAACCCATAGATGAAGTACAAGCTGCTGCAGGAATTAAGATTGCATCTCCTGAACTTGATGGAGTTCTTCCTGGTACTACCGTTTACGCGTCATCAGATTCTGACACTGCTAATGAATTTAAGAAAACATTGGAATCTGAAATGGAATCTGTATTCATTGATACTGAAACAACTGGCGTCATCTTGAAATGTGATACAATCGGATCATTAGAAGCTATTACTGAAATGCTACGAAGACAACAAGTACCTATTGCTAAAGCCGACATTGGACCTGTAACTCGCAGAGATATTATGCAAGCAAAGGCAATCAAAGACAAGGATAGACATCTTGGAGTAGTCCTAGCTTTCAATGTCAAAATATTTGATGATGCAAAAACTGAATGTGATGAAAGTCACATACGTGTATTTGAAGACAAAGTCATCTATAGCTTAATTGATACATATTCACAATGGGTTGATGATGATAAAGCTGATCTAGAAAACTCAATTTTCAAAGAATTTACTCCAATCAGCAAATTTACATTTCTGAAAGGATATGCATTTCGTAACAATAATCCTGCTGTATTTGGTATACGTGTAGATGTTGGTACATTACGACAAAAAATTGCATTTACAAACAAATCTGGTAAAAAAATTGGAAATATTCACTCCCTTGAAGCTGATGGTAAAACAGTTCAAGAAGTAAAATCTGGTGAAGAAGTTGCATGCTCTGTTCAAAATGTTACTATTGGAAGACAAATTAATGAAGAAGATGTATTCTATACTTTACCTACTCCATCTGAAGCAAAACAACTCTTAAAAAAATATTCTCATAAACTTTCTTCTGAAGAATTGGAAACATTAAATGAAATTGTTTCTATTCAACGAGAAACAAATCCAGTTTATGGTTACTGAGTTTCAGTAAATTTTTTGCAAATCATATGAATTCCTGGTTCCCCTACTGCACCAACCATGGTATTTGCAACTTCCCCGTTTTTGAACATGATAAATGTAGGAATTGACTGAACTCCATATCTTCTTGCAATATCTTGAGCATTATCTACATTTACTCTTGCAAATCTAACTGATTTGTATTTTTTTGCCATTCTTGAAAATATTGGATGCATTGATTTGCATGGTCCACACCATTCTGCCCAGAAATCCACCAAAAGTAATTCATTTTCTGATTTTTTTTGATCAAAATCTTGTGATGTTAATTCCATCACTGGCATTTCATTAACAATTTTGTTTAGATTTTGTTGTTGTAATAATTCTTCCAATTGTTTTTTCTTTATTTTCTCAAGCTCACTATCTTCCATATTATCATCTAATGCATTACGATATTTATTGATTACAAATCAAGTAAATATCTCATCACAATTTTTTCATTTTGTTCTATACGCATATCATGAAATGTCGGCGATTTAATTTCAACCTTAAACTCATGTTTTTTCAAATCTATACTTTCTCCAAAAATTTCTGCAGTGATTCTCCATTTGTCATCTTCATTCATCTCAACTTGAATTCTTTTGCCAGCAAAGCCTTCTGTAATTGTTAATATGATAATTTCTTCAAGCCAATTATACAGGAGATATTTCAGATCTTTTCCTTCAACTACAATTTTCTTGTTTTCTTTTTCCTCAACTTTTGAAATATCTAAAATTGTCTCAATAACAGAAATTCCTGCTGTTTTGAATGCATCATTCAAATTGTCTGCTGTAACCTCGATAATTGCATCAGTTGCATGTTCTAATGTTTTGTAGCTCATGGCATTATCTGATATTATGTTATTAATTAGTTACAACCATGACAGCAAAGTCTAAATCCGTTGTTTCATTTTTTTTTGTAGGAACCATCCCCGATTGAATTAATGTCTGTCATTGAAGCAAAAAGTGGACCGACAATTAGAGATGATGTCTATTTTTTCAATGATAAAGGCGACAGAGAAGTATCATTAAGATTTGATTTTACAGTTGGATTGACACGTTATGCAACTGAACAAAAATCCATGAAACTCCCCGCAAAAATTTCTGCATTTGGAGGTGTATGGAGATATGACGAACCTCAAAAAGGTCGATATCGCTATTTCCATCAATGGGATATTGAAATCTTTGGAAGGCAAAATACTGAAACTGATTCCGAAATCATAGAATTCACATCAAAATTTTTCTCTAATCTGGGATTGACTAACATAATTTTGAGTATATCTCATCGTAAAATTGTTCAATCGTACATTTCATCCCTCTTTGAATCTGAGGATTCTGAAGTAATTTCTGACATTCTTCGAGCAATTGATAAAATCCAGAAAAAATCTGAACAGGAAATAATATCTGAATATGAGAAAAAGGGCTATCAAAAAGAAAAATTGGAAAAAATACTTGAATTTTCTAAACTTAAAGGAAGTCCTGAAGAAATTTCAAAATCTTTAGATGTTTCTCAATTTGAAAATTGGTCTGAACTAACAACTCTCTTTGAATCTCTAAGTAATAGAAATGTAAAAAATATACAAATTGATTTTGGAATTGTTCGTGGTCTTGATTATTATTCTGGTGTAGTTTTTGAAGCGTTTGATCAAACCTTTGATATTGGTGCATTAGTTGGAGGTGGAAGATATGATAACCTTCCTTCTGTTTTTGGACGAAATGATTTGGGTGCAACTGGTGTTGCTGGAGGTGTTGAGAGAATTATGTTAGCATTAGAAAATCAAAAATCCTCGTTTAAAGAAAATACTAATCGTATCTCTGTTCTGTATGTCAATGATGAAATGAAGGCAAATGCTATGAAAATCACTTCCTCATTAAGAGAAAATAATATTCCAACTGATATTGATTTGTCTGGTAGAGCATTAAAAAAACAAATGGAAAACTCCATACAGTCTAAATTCTCAATAATTGTAGGCCCAGATGAATTTTCAAATGGTATGGTCGTTGTAAGAAATATGTCAGATAGAAGTGAAAATAAAGTTAAAATTTCTGAATTATTAGAATATGTAAAAAATTATCTAGTGTAAGAATGCTCTTGTAAGCATCATTATTTCTGGGCCATTTGTCAATGTTCCAACAACTACCGCGTTGTTATTTGCCAATATTCCTGATGACACAAACGGAATTCCGCCATTAATTGTGGCTGCTTCTATATTTCCTCCAAGAAGATTACTAATCGTTTTCAT
>LUPB01000037.1 GCA_001627235.1 Nitrosopelagicus sp. REDSEA-S31_B2
TAGAGGATTTTACTCCATCACTTGCTTTGATAGGTCCTGAAACATTTCTTGAACTTGTTGATGAACTTCGAGTAATAGACTCGAGTAGGGATTTTGCTTATCCATTACCTGAAGGTTATACTGCATATGTCTTTGATTATAATGGTCAAATTCCTTCTTCAGAATTTTATGAGCCATTTGGTCAGGTGACATATTGGGAACGACAGGAAATTGATCTACAACTTGAAGCACCTGGAACATACTATGTGGTGGTATTTGACAAAAATGGTTCAAGTGGAAAACTTGCATTAGCAATTGGTTACATTGAGGATTTTTCAGGAAGTGACTTCACTACTGTTTTACCTGCCGCATGGCTTGAATCAAGATATTTCTCTGAAGATTTTTCACAATTGTATATTCTAGTTGGTGTAATATCTGGAATATTTGCATTAATTGGACTTGGTGTATATAGAAAAATCAAAAAAAATGATAATCAATATTATCTAGCAAATTCATCCAAGACTAGTGGATAAAAAAATTCAAAAAATACTTGAGCAAGCTTCTGATCTTGCTGACGATCAAGAATTTGAAGAAGCGATTTTACTATATGATACAATTTTAGAATCAGATCCGAAAAACATACCTGCACTTTTAGACAAGGCTGCAACTTTACAACGATTGGGAAAAAATTCACAATCTTTTCAAATTTACACTCTAGTATTGAAAGAGGATCCAAAAAATCTGGATGCACTAGTTGGTAAGGGAACTTTACTTCATGCCAAATCAAAATTTACTGAAGCCATTGAATTCTATGATGCTGCGTTAAAACTAAAACCTCGTTTTGCAATGGCACTTGCTTGTAAGGGAATGTCTCTGGGTGAAATGGGAAAGGTCAATGATGCATTATCTTGTTTCAAAAAGGCTCTAGTCATAGACAAGGATTATGATTTGGCAAATATGGGTAAAGAAAAGGCTCTAGAATTGTTAAAATCTAAAAAATAGACACGTCTCCAGGAGAAGGCCCCTTTTCTGCCTGCTTTTCATGATATTCGAAAAAATCCTTATGCTTTGTTTCTTGATGTTTGCGTAAATCCTCATAATCATCAAAAGTATCGTGACACAGAAAACACTTTGGTTTATCTTCGTCAACTAATGGTAATACCATACAGAATCTTTGGTTGCATTGTTTTATATTTTCTTCATACTCATGTGAGTTGTGTTAGAAGAATTAGTTGGAAATTCCACTGCAATTGAACGTGCCATTAATGGTGAAGAACTATCTTTTGATGATGGAATGGAAATCTTAGATGACGATAATCTCCATGTTATAGGCGCCGCTGCTGATATTGTAAGAAAAAAATTAGTTGGCGACACTGTATCCTTTGCTGCATCATATTACATGAATTACACAAATCTCTGTGCTGCAAGCTGTCAGATGTGTGCATTTTATCGTAAAGGTGATGAAGATGATGCATATACCTTATCTCCTGACCAAATCGAAAAGCGAGTTGCAGCTGCAAAAGATCTCGGTGCTACTGAAGTGCATATTGTAGGTGGATTTCATCCTGACTTGCAGTTAGATTACTATGAACAAATGATGTCTGCAATAAAGAGTAAACATCCTGATATGACCATCAAAGCATTTACTGCAGCTGAAATTTTCTATCTTTCCAAATTAACGAAAAACTCTGTATCTGAAATCTTATCTAGATTAAAAGATGCAGGTTTGGATTCAATGCCTGGAGGTGGTGCAGAATTATTCCATCCTGACATTCGCCAAAAAATTATACGAGGAAAATGTACCGGTCAAGAATGGCTTGATACAATTGAAACAGCTCACAACCTTGGAATTAAAAGCAATGTTACAATGTTGTATGGCCACATAGAAAAACCAGAACACATTGTAGATCATCTAATAAAAATTAGAGAATTACAAAAAAAGACTAATGGATTTATCACTTTAATTCCATTAAAATTCAGTCTAGATAATACTGAACTTGAAAAAGAACATCAGGTAACACACGAATGCTCGTCAATTTATGATCTGAAAATAATTGCATTATCCAGATTGATGCTTGCAAATACTCTGAACAACATTTCTGTTTATTGGGTTGCTTATGGAACAAAGCTTGCACAGGTTGCTTTATCTCATGGTGGAAATGACTTGGTAGGAACTGCATTTTCTGAAGAGATATACCGTGCTGCAGGAAAACCAACTAATTCTTCACTATTGGAATTGGCAACTCTAGCAAAAGAGATTGGTCGAAAGCCAATACAACGAAATACATTCTTTAAAACTCTTCAAACCTTTACTTAGTTGCAGGTTTTTTCTCTGTCTTCTTTGCTCCACCTTTTCGTTTTCTACGAGCTCCAAAACTAATCAATACTAGAAGAAATCCAATTCCCACTAGAATTCCTGCTAGTGTTGTAAAGTCTTCATTTTCTCTTTCTTCGAGTAAAAATTCTGCAATCTCTTCATCAGTCATTCCTTCTCTGCCTATTGGTGTCATGTCTGTTAACATTGCAGAAAATGCTATTCCTACTGCAATCATTGCCACTCCTCCGGCTAAAATTTTCTTATCTACTAGCATTACATATTTTATGAAATCTAGATTTAATTAACAATTCGCCAGATTTCTCATATGGCCCAACTTCCAAATTTCACAAGTAAGGCTTTCTTAGCTCCTATGGCTGGAGTTAGTGATCCTGCATTACGGATTATGTGTAAAAGAATGGGTGCAGGTCTTGTTGTGACTGAATTAACAAGTGTCAATGCAATAGTTGCAAAACATGAACAGTTAGAATCTCAATCCAAAAACATAACTGAATTCATTGAATTTTCTGAAAAAGAACGCCCTCTATCTGTACAATTATTTGGTTCTGATATTGAAGCATTAGAAAAAGCAGCAAAGATAGTAGAACCTCACTTTGATATGATTGATTATAACATGGGGTGCCCTGCTCCACACATTACCAAACAAATGGCAGGTGGTGCTTTATTACAAAATGCAGATCTTACCCGAGAAATATTCCGTACTTTAGTTAACACCGTTAAAAAGCCAATTTCATTAAAAATGAGAATTGGCGTAACTGAAGAAAACAAATCTCTATTTTTAGACATTGCAAAAATTGCAGAACAAGAAGGAGTTCAAATGATTACCCTTCATGGAAGAACAGTCTCTCAAGGATATTCTGGTCATGCTGATTGGGATATGATTAAAAAATTGAAAGAAAATTCCTCTGTACCAATTGTTGGAAATGGGGATATCACATCTCCTGAAATTGCAAAAAAAGTTTTAGATTATACCGGTTGTGATCATATAATGATTGGAAGAGGTGCAATGGGAAATCCATTCATCTTTGAACAGATTAATGACTATTTAGAATGTGGTGAATACAAACACTATTCACTTGGAGACCGGTTACAAGCATTTGTTGACTATGTGGAATTAACAACAAAATACAACATTCGATTTGCAAACATAAAACAGCAGGCAATTCGTTTTACAAAAGGAACTGTTGGTGGCGCTCAACTACGAAATAGATTAAGCACTGCAAAAGACATTGAAGAATTAAAGGAATTACTTATCCAAAAAGTGACTGTCTGATTATTTGTACAAATCAAACTCTGGACTTCTTTTTTGACTTTTTACTTCTGACATTACTGCCTTTACAACCTCGTTATGATTGTAAGTCAAATGTCTTAGGAACTTTGCCGATACATCTGCTCTTGTCTCATCATCTGCAAAAAGCATCTCTTCTGATGATAATTCATTCATCATCTCTTTGCATTCTGGACAAGGATCAAAGTCCAAGTATAACTTCATGAATATTTTCAACTTCCGGATAATATTAACTAGATCCTGACTTGATAGACTCAGAACTAGAACTCTTCGTCATCGATGAAAAGTCCAGAGTAATCATATGTTGAATCATTATTTTGGTTTGTTTTCATGTATGGAGTATGTGAATTTTGAATATAAGCACCACGAACAATTTATCCATGATTCATTTTTAGGAATTTAGGCTATACTTTGAAAAAATCTTTCTGATAGTCTCTTCGTTTAAAACATAATATCCGATGTCGGATGTGAGTTTCATATTCTTATTGAGAATCTTTCTACCAACTATTTGCATTTTTTGAAGTCTTTTCAAATTAACTGATACTGTTGATCTTGATTTTTTTACTGCCTTGGTAATTCCTTCTGCTGATACCGGAAATTCCATTTTGAGCAAAAATTTCACAATTTCATAGTTAGTTTTATTTCGTAAGGTTATCAGTAATTCTATGTCTTTTTCTGAAATTTTATAATGAAAATATTTGGCTCTAACGCCTGATTTTACTATTTCACCGTCTTTCAACAATTGCAAAATGTAATGTGATACTACTCCATTACTCAGTTTAGTATTCCTTGCAATTTCATTAAACCCAATTCCTGGTTTTTTTACTATGTTATCTAAAATCATCTTTCTCCTCATGATTCTGAGATTTGAAATTTTCAATTAATTGAATATAGTCCATTCCAAAAATGTACTAGTATTTGTCTAAAATTTTCTATTCAGTATATATCATAAAAATAATGAAAATCATTCATGAAACCACTACTTATCGTATTCACATTCTTGCTTGTTTTTACAGTTAGTATCACTCCTGGTGCAATGGGCGCGCCTGATTATCCTCCTACCCCTTCTAAATCTGAAGATGTCAATGAATCAAAAAACCCTGTAGATGAACTAAAAAAACAAAAAAATGATTCTGACTATTATGGAACTGGCGGTTACAACCGAGGAAATCCTTATGATAATTACAATGGTGGATTTGATGGAACTGC
>LUPB01000038.1 GCA_001627235.1 Nitrosopelagicus sp. REDSEA-S31_B2
CCAGTTTCAATGTACTTTCCCGCGCTGATTGGATTAGGATTAATTCTCTTGTTTGTATCACTAGGAATCAATGTATGTGCACACTTGATAATTCGTAGAGTAACAAATGCACATGAAGGGGGTATCAAAGGATTTTGAGTAGTTCAGAACGCAGATTAGAATTTAGAAATTATTTCCAAGATAATCTTGGAAGTAGAATGGTGACAGATAAAATTGTCAAAATAATCGTCATAGCGTGTGTTGCCATTGCAATCATTCCATTAGGAAGTATCTTAGTCGATGTTGTGAGAATGGGAGTAGAACTAATCTCATTTGAATTTCTTACTGCATTGCCAGGAGCCGCAGGTTCTGGAGAAGGAGGAATTGCAAACTCAATTCAAGGTACATTCATCATGATTGGAATGACATCAGCGATAGGAATTCCAATTGGAGTTTTATCTGGAATTTATGTTGCAGAATATGCAAATTCAAGAGTTGGAAAAATGATTAGATTTTTCAATGATGTCATGATGCAGTTCCCATCAATCGTCTTTGGAATTTTTGCATTCTTGTTTATCGTTTTAGTCTTAGGAAAATTCAATTTGTGGGCAGGAGCAGTTGCACTTTCACTAATTATGTTCCCAATAATTGCAAGAACTACAGAAGAGGCACTAAAATTAATTCCAGATACATACAGAGAAGCAGGACATGCGTTAGGAATTCCAAAAGCAATTGTTACAGTTAAGATCTTACTTACAGCAGCAAAAGGCGGAATTGTTACAGGGATAATGTTGTCAGTTGCAAGAATTGCAGGAGAAACTGCTCCACTAATTATGACAATTTTAGGAAGTAAGGGATGGTTTAGAGGTACAGAATCTGCAATGGATGCATTACCACTAACAATTTGGAGATTATCACTTTTACCATATGATGATGCAGTGATGTTTGGTTGGGGCGCTGCACTAGTATTAATTACAATACTTCTTGTGCTAAACATGAGTGTTCGATATCTTGTTCTTCATAGGAAAGGAGGATCTGGATCACTTGGAATGTTCATGCGCATAACAGGAGGTAAAAAATAATGGAAATGAATGCATTAGATGTTTTAAACGCAATGAAGAATGATGAACAGCCATCAACAAAAAGAAATGAGCCAGAAAAAGAAATACCAAACAATATGACAGGCGATGGCAAATACAAAGTTTTGATTGAAAACTTAGCTGTTGCGTACAATGGAAAAAAGGCAATCAAGAATATCAATATGAAAATTCCAGATAAAGCAGTTACAGCATTAATTGGTCCATCAGGATGTGGAAAAACTACACTTTTACGAACGATTAACAGAATGCACGATTTAACAAAAGGTGCAGAAGTTACAGGTAAAATCATCATTGATGGAGAAAATGTTTACGATTCCTACATCAATCCAATTTTACAAAGAAGGAAAATTGGAATGGTGTTCCAGAAACCAAATCCATTTCCAACAATGTCAATTTGGGACAATGTTGCAGCAGGATTGAAGCTCAACGGTGTAAAAGACAAGAGCATCCTAAACGAGATTATAGAAGATTCATTAAAGATGGCATATCTATGGGACGAGGTAAAAGATGAGTTGAAAAAACCTGCAGTTGCATTATCAGGAGGACAACAGCAAAGACTGTGTATTGCAAGAGCGCTTGCTATACAACCAGAGGTATTACTTATGGATGAGCCAGCATCTGCACTAGACCCAATTGCTACACAGAAAATTGAACAAACAATTATCGAATTAAAGAAACATTATACAATAATTATTGTAACACATAACATGCAACAAGCACTTAGGGTTTCAGATAGAACAGGCTTCATGTATTTGGGAGATTTGGTCGAATATGACAAAACTGAAAAGATTTTCAAGAATCCAGAAAAGGAACTGACTGCAAATTACGTACAAGGGAGATTTGGATAGTTGGCACGACTTATTGATCCTGCAATTGAAAAATTGTCTAATACGATTTATGAGATGGGTCAAGATGCAATTACATGTTTTTCCTTAGCCGTAGATTCATACCTAGAAGATAGACAAACAGCGCCACAAGTTCATGATTTATCAGAAAAAATTCGAAAAAATTACTACAGTGTAGAAGACCAGATTTTTGATATCATGTTAAAATATCAACCAATTGCAGAAGACTTTCGATTTATTAGATCATCAACAGAAATTGCTTACGCATATTCAAGATTTGGAAGATATGCATACGATATGTCACTTGTTAGAGAAACCTATGGTGGAGTAACAGAATGTGTCAATGAAGGATTAACCGAAACATCAACTAGAGTAAAAAAGATGATTCGTGATGCAGTAGTTTCGTTTAAGGAACTAGATATTAGAAAAGCAATCGAGATTGAAACAAGAGAGGAAAAAGTTGATAAAATTTATCGTGAAAGAATTCCTCAATTAGTTAACTCAGATAACACAAAATGTGCATTAATGGAGACATTGATTTTGAGATATTTGGAAAGAATTGCAGACCACGCTGTTTTCATGAGCGATGCAGTAAACTATATTGTCACAGGAAAACATAAGATAGAACCTAGTGGTTGATTTTTATTTCAGCTGAAAATTTTTTCAAACATAAGTAATGGATATTTTACAACTAATCCAATCGAATCTGTTAACTCCAATAGTTCTCTTCTTCCTGTTTGGAATTATTGCAGCACGAATAAAATCTGACTTGAAGATGCCAGAGGCAATTTCAGAGTTTTTGCCGATATATCTTCTAGCCGCTATTGGACTTCATGGCGGAATAGAGATGAGAAAAACAGGTTTTGAGGAAATGTTAGTCCCAATGTTAGTTGCAATTGGTCTTTCGTTGTTGTTTACACTAAATCATTATCAAATTTTACGAAGACTAGGAAAATTCAATATCTTTGATTCATATGCATTAGCATCAACTTATGGCGCAGTAGGTGCTGTAACATTTTCAGTAGGTTTATCATTTCTCAAAAATCAAGGAGTCTCATCAGAAGGATATTTGGCTGCAATTCTTGCAGTTTTAGAACCTGTTGCATTCATCTTGGCGATATTTCTTACAAACATGGCAGTATCAAAACAAATTCGTACAAAAAAACAGTCTTTTGCAGATGATGAAGAATTAGAAATTGGAATGAAACAGTCAAGCACAAAACTATCTCAGGTGTTAAAAGAATCAATCACAGGAAAGGCAATCGTTATTCTACTAGGAAGTATTGTGATTGGTTATATCATAGGAAAGGAAGGTTTTGAACCAATTAGTATTGTATTTGACGAATTATTCACAGGTGCAATTGTAATTTTCATGATTGAGATGGGAATAATTGCAGGACAGAGATTAGAGGATATCAAGAAGGTAGGAATATTTCTTACAGCATTTTCAATAATCATTCCAACATTTAATGGAATTATAGGAGTGCTAGTTTCAACAGCACTAGGATTAAGTTTAGGAGGAGCAGTCATGTTTGGTTTATTGTTAGCAAGTGCATCATTTATTGCAGCACCGGCAGTGTTACGTTATGCAATTCCACAAGCAAATCCAAGTTTGTACATTACATCTGCATTAGGCATTACATTCCCGTACAACATTATCGTATTACTTCCAATCATGTTTACCATATCACAAAAGGACTGCGAGGTCAAGGATTCAAAAATGAGAAAAATGTAAAAATTGAAGTAGTTATGCGCGAAGAAAAATTATCTGGTGTGGGAGAGGATATTTCAAGAACATTGTTTCCAGATTTTGCAATTATTTTGTATGTCAGTGATGTAGGCGTAGTTAGAACAGAAAAATTCTAGAGACATATGACCAAGGATATCCTATTTGTGTGCGTAGAAAATGCAGGGCGCAGTCAAATGGCGGAGGCTTTTTTTAGAAAATTTACAGAAGGAAAATTCAATGTAATTAGTGCAGGCACCACGCCTTCAGCCAAAGTTAATCCAATTGTTGAACAGGTAATGAAAGAGATTGGAATCGACATTTCTAGTCAATTGCCAAAGACAATATCTAATTCAATGATTGATAATTCGTTTAAGACGGTGAATATGGGATGTATGGATAAAGAATCATGTCCAGCATTGTTTGTAAAAGATGTGATAGAGTGGAATATACCAGATCCAAAAGAAAAAACAATCGAAGATGTGAGAAAAATACGTGATCAGATTAAATCAGAGGTTTTGAGTTTAATAAAATCAATAGATGATGAAAAATAATGGCTTATTCAAATTTACAGATTTTTACAGTTGAATTAGTCGGGACGTTTATTCTTGTAGTTTTTGCTACAGGTTCAATTGTATTAGATGCAGAGATGTTCAACGGCGAGTTGGGAATTCCGTTTGCAGCAGTTGCACCATTTGTGGCATTAGTAATCGGAGTGTATTCTTTTGGAAAGGTATCACTTGCACATTTCAACCCTGCTGTAACAATTGGATATTACATTACAGGGCACATATCAAAGATTCAAGTTTTGTATCATACTAGGTTCATTGTTTGTCTTAAGTGTGATTGGAGATAAGGCAGATCTTGGAGCAAATATACCAAACTTTGACTTTTCTTTACTTTTGATATTTCCAGTAGAAGTTTTGGCATCGGCAATGCTTATGGGAGTCATATTTTATGTCGTATATACAAAAGGCTTGAGAGGATTTAGCGGCATTGCAATTGGCGGAATAGTTGGATTAGATATTTTGTTTTTGTCATTTATTTCAGGTGCATCTATGAATCCTGCCCGCGCTCTTGCTCCAGCATTATTATCAGGAGTAGTAGAAAATTTGTGGCTGTACTGGACAGCACCATTTGTAGGAACTATAATTGCAGCAGTTGCATTTAGAGGAAAATTCAAAGCACAAAGACAACGTGAAGCAAAATCCTGAAAAATCAATAAATATCTGAGAAATTAGGCACGAATATGGCAAAAAGTATTAGCTGTCACGATGCAGGAAAAGATTGCGGATGGTCTGCAAACGCTCCAACAGAAGAGGAACTAATGGTAAAAATCGAGGAGCATGTGAAAGCAGAGCATAAAGAAATCGAGTTAACACCTGAAAATGTGGCCAATATCAAGACACTCATTAAAGATATTTAGAGTTAGTCAATCATCTGTGAGAATTTCTCAATGGCAGAGAAAAAGTTTTTTCTTTGCGTAGAGTTTTTTGCAAATTCAATCATCTCACACATGTTTAGATAATTCAAGATTGTATCAAACTCAGGGATATTTTGTTTGCGAAGTAATTGTAAAGTATCCATGTTTGTCATCTCAGTTCCATTGTAATGACGATTTGAGTAATAGAATCTTATTGCTTGAGATAATTTTTCATGTGCATCTTTGAATAGTTCTTCATCGTAGAGATTTTTTGCTTCACTTAACATTTCACGAGTAAGATCAGTATAGTTTATTGTGTAATTTCCATTGCTTATTACAACAGGAATTTTTGTACTTGATTTTGATTTTGTTTGTGATTGTCTTTTAGAGATTAATACTGCAACAGCAATTACTCCAATTATCAAAGGAATTATCCATAAAAGAGAAGTTTCAAGTTCTGCATCAGGTCGTTCTAGAGAAACATTTGATATTTGGCCATTTTGGAATTGGGCTGTAATTGATGCTTCATTGTCATCATTTTCATAAGGCACAGATACCGAAATTTGATCATCAGTTACATCAAAGTTTGGTGGTTGTTGTATTAGACCTTCATTGGATAACTGTTCATCCAAGGTTTGAAAGTCCGGGTTTTGTTGTAATAGTTGCATCAATTGTTCTTGAATTTGCATTTGTTGCCTAATATCATCTCTAAATTGTTCAGTATTTTGTTCTACTAGAAATGGACGCTCAGTAGGATTAACAGGTGCATTTTGTAATTCAGCAGCCATCTGATATTCACGTAGTAATTGTTCGGCATATTGGAGAGTTTCCTGTTCTTGTTGAGTCAATGTCGAGCCTGATTGAGGTCCACCACCTTGCTGCCCACCTTGTTGGGCTCCTTGTTGTCCACCTTGCTGTTGTGCATTTCTCTGAACGGTTGGTTGACTAAAGTCATCATCCATTCCAAGGCTATCATCAAATGCATGCTCATATCTAGGATTTAGTGTAACGTACACATCATCGCAAGAAAAGTCAACTGATGTTGTAAATCCACCATCACTTCCATCACCTAGTACAAGACTTTGTTTATCAAAGAAAATTTCTGTTTTTTCTTTAGTATCCGGTTCATCAAATTCAGCCAATGCAGGAAGCATGATGTAACGTCCTATGTCAGATGTGTTGATTGTGGAAAAAGGAATCACCAAAATGTGATTTGTGAATAGTTTTTGTGTTTTACATACTTCGTCAATTTGTTGGTATTGTGCACTTTGGTAGCTTGAAACTGTAACATCAATTATAGATCCAGAGTCATTAAACAATATGTGCTGCATGAATACAATATTTCCACTTTCATCGATCTCTTGAATTATGTATTCTGTATCAGTGGTAACAGTGTGAAATGTTTGAGCAGGACCAAACCCACCCCCACCAAATGCAGAAGTTGCAAAGACTGGTACAAATGCAAATAGAATTAGAATTGTGTAAAGAATTTTTTTCACAGATTAAATCACTATTCTATATTTACCGTAAACAATGTAAATATTTGCTGCTAGTATTACAGCTGATGCTACAAAAAAGTAATCCTTGATACTTACTTGTTCGAGCTCACGGTCAATGTCATCGCTTATATCTTCAAAAATTTCGGTTAGGCTATTGTTATCTATGGATTTGTAATATTTACCATTTGCAGCAGTTGCAATGGCAATTAGTTCTGCTTCATTTAATTCAGCATATAGTGGATTTCCGTAGATGTTTGTTCCAAGTAATACAGGTTCATCTGAACCCATACCAATTGTATGAATCTGAATTTTTTTCTGCAATGCATACTGGACAGCTTCGTTTGGAGTTACAACTCCTGCATTATGATCACCGTCACTTAGTAAGACTACTACTTTCTTCTTGTTAGGTATGGAATTTGCCATATCTACGCCTAATACCAAGCCATCTCCTATTGCAGTTGCACCATCTCTTTGCCTGATTGCGTTCAAATCATCTAATGTTTTTTCCTTGAAAGGAGTCAGATATGAGACAGTTGTTGCACCAGACTCAAAGAGTACAATTCCTGCATGATCATTTGGTTCAAGACTTTCGATTAGAATTTCTGCTGCATTTTTGGCTGATTCAAGTCGTGTTGGAGTATAATCTGTGGCAGCCATACTTCCAGAACCATCAAGTACAAGAACAATATTCACACCTTCTTTGACATTTTCCAATGGCATTCGAGGATCTGCTAGACCAATAATTATGAACGCAACAGCAACAAGAATCAAGATGAATGGAAGATGCTTTCGTAATTGAGATTGAGAAGATAAGGAACTTTTGACAAGCTGTAAATTACTAAATTTTAGTGAGTTTGATTTTTTTGTTTTAGTGTAGAAACGATAAAGATAGAAAAATCCAGGTAATGCCAATAGTGCAAATAAAACATACCAATATCCAAATTCATATTCCATGTCTAACGCCTCATCCTCTGATCAAAGAATTGTCTTAATGCCTTATCAAATGGAATTTGTTCAGAGACATTTACCATTTCAACTTTAATTTTTGTAATATCATTTTTGATTTTGTGTGAGTTTTCTAGAGAGTTTTTTGTAAATGCATCTCTAAAGTTTTGATCAGATGTGTTTACTAGCAATTGTTCTCCAGACTCCATATCTTCAAGCATGGTATATCCAATGTCAGGTAATTCAGATTCACGTATGTCAGCGAGATTTATCAAAACTACATCATGACGGTTTTTAAGAAATTTTAATGGACGTAAGAAACTTGGGGAAAGATAATCAGATATTATGAAAATCACACTATGTTGACCAAGAACATGATGTAACTGGAGTAATGAAGTTTCAATGTTAGTTTTTTTACTTTTAGTTTTATGAGATAAGAGTGATCTAAGTAAGGTAAGGCTGTGTCGTCTTCCTTTTCTTGCGGGAATAAATTGTTCAAGAGTATCAGTAAAAATTCCCAGACCCACACTGTCATTATTTTTCATTGCAGAAAAAATAATTGAAGCGGCAACTTCATGCCCAATGGATTTTTTACTTTTATTGAATCCAAATTCATTACTTGCAGAATAATCAAAAATGACATATACACGCAAGTCACGTTCTTCTACGAACTCTTTTACATGTAATTTGTTCGTGCGAGCAGTAACATTCCAGTCAATATGCCTAACATCATCACCAAGCACATACTCTCTAACTTCTGAAAACTCAATTCCTCTACCACGAATTTTAGATTTGTAGCTACCTGTCATCATTCCATCAACCAAACCTTTGGTTTTGATTTCAAGTTCACGAATACGTTTTAGAAGATCTTTAATTTCAGACAATTGAATTCTATGGAGCACGAACTTTTTCTAAGATTTTATTAATCAAATCATCAGAGGTGTTACCTTCAGCCTCAGCTTCAAATGTCAAGATAATTCTGTGACGTAAAACATCATTTGCAATAGATTTTATGTCTTCAGGAATGACAAATCCTCTTCCGGATAACAACGCATGTGCTTTTGCTGCAAGTATTAACCAAATTGATGCACGAGGAGATGCACCAAATTCGATTATACCATCTAACCCAAGATCATAATTTTTTGGATTTCGTGTGGCATCTACAATACTTGATACATACTCTTCAATTTTTTCATCGGCGTAAATTTTTTGGACAAAATTTTGTATTTCTAGAATTTTTTCTTTGGAAATAATGTTTTGTGCAGTGGGTTTATTTTCTTGAGTATTTCTTTGTATGATTAATTTTTCGTTATCTTTTGAAGGATAATCAATTATTAGTTTTAATGCAAATCTATCAACTTGAGCTTCAGGTAATCGATAAGTTCCTTCACTCTCAATTGGGTTTTGTGTTGCAAGAACTAGAAATGGTTTTTCAATTTCATAAGTGTCACCATGAATGCTTACCTGTCTTTCTTGCATTGCTTCAAGTAATGCAGATTGAACTTTTGGTGGTGCACGATTAATTTCATCAGCAAGTATCAAGTTACTAAAAATTGGACCTTTTTCGGTTGTGAATTTTTCTTCTTTGTTATCATAGATTTTTGTTCCAATAATGTCTGCAGGTAGTAAATCAGGAGTAAATTGAATTCGACAAAAGTTTGAACTAATTGTTTTTGATAGCGTGTCAACCATCTTGGTTTTTGCCAAACCTGGTACACCTTCTAAGAGAACATGTCCATCAGCCATCATTGCAATAACCAATTTTTTTATAACTTGTTCTTGACCAACTATGACCTTTTGTACTTCATCAACAATTTGCATTATTTGTTCGGCATATTGTTTTGATTGCTCGTTTAGAGACTGAATTTCTGGATTTGTGGAATCATATGAGGATTCAGTAGTCATAATATTCACTATTTTTTTGATTTTTGAATATAATAATGATCACAAGATAACCATAGTTGTACTATATCCAAAATGGTAGAATATGGCAAGGATAAATATCCAGAATGAAGACATGAGTTAGATGGTTAACGATTCAGAGAAAAAACAATTACCAATGGTTGATTCTACAGAAATGCCAGAATCACTTGATTGTACTACATGTTTACTTCCTATGCAATATCAAAAGAAGGTAGATGGAAAATTTGTATGGCAGTGTTTTAGATGTGGAAAGAAATATTTTGTTTTTACAGAAGATGGAAAAACGATTATTGAAGAAACATGGGGACCTCCAAGATAACTTCATGTATAGTAAAATAGGAGAGAGAATTTTGGAACATTTGAGATGTTTTCTTGGATGGGAGATGTCAAAATTGCAAGGAGTTTGATAGTTAAAGCAAGTAGAAAATTTCGGGTGAAAGTAATCGAAGGAGGATACAAGGCAAAAGAGAAAATTTACAGTACAAAAAAATCAGATTTTGCAATGGTAAGAAAAGGGGATAGAGTGATAGGACATCTGAAATTCACTGCAGCCAGATTTGGAAAAGGTGATTGGGAATTAGTTGAGGAAGAGAGAAAATGACAACAGTTGGGATTGTTGGAACAGGTATGCTGGGTGAAGCAGTAGGACTTCATCTAATGGATGTAGGTTACAAAGTTATTGTATTCAATAGAACAAAAGAAAAAACAAGAAGACTGAAAGAGAAAGGAGCTAAAGTTGCAGATACGCCAAAACAAGTTGCAGAAGATTCTGATGTAGTAATCACAGTAGTAAAAGATGCAGATGCAGTAAGAGATGTAATTTTTGGAGAAAAAGGAATCATGGAAGGAAAACACAACGGAATGTGTATTGCAGATATGAGTACAGTTAATCCAAATGCAACAAAAGAGATTTCAAAACAGGTTGTTGAAAATGACGTAGACTATATGGAAATTCCAGTCATGGGAGGTCCAAATGTTGCAATAAAAGGAAAGTTAGTCATCATGGCATCAGGAAAAAAAGAGATTTTTGAGAAATGTAAACCGCTTTTTGAATCAATAGCAGAACAATCAGTGTACTTAGGAGAAACAGGTACTGCGCATTCAATAAAACTTGCAATGAACTTACAGATTGCAATGTTAGCATTGGCACTTTCAGAAGGAATTACATTAACAAAAAAAGCAGGATTTGATCCAGAGATATTTCTCAAAATATTGAATTCTACTTATTTCAAGACAGGGATGAGTGAAGGAAAGGCGCACAATATGATTAGTGAGAATGTAAAGCCAACATTTACTCTTGCAAATCTGAAAAAAGACTTGGATACAATCAACGATGCTGCAGAATCTTTTGATGCAGAATTACCTATGGCAAAGATTGCAAGAAAAATTTATGCAGATGCAACAGATGCAGGATTTGGAGATATAGATTATACAGGAATAATTTCATACATTAGAAAATTATCTAAAGATTGAATTATTCTTGATTGGACATCGATGCCAAGAGTCGTTTATCTTTGTATTTTATGACATGAGATACACCATGCTTTGGGAAGACACCATAAATCAAGCGTGCCTTTTCAACAACAGAGTCTTTGAGTGATACCATTAGGAATTGACTGCCTTCTGAGCGTTCTTTTATAATGTTAGATAGTTTTTCGGCGTTTGGTGCATCAAGGTGTGCATCAACTTCATCGAACATGTAAAATGGAGAAGGGTTTAGTTTTTGTAATGCAAGTACAAATACGGTTGCTGCAAGTGTTTTCTCACCACCACTAATTGATGTAGATTCTCTTTTTGGTTTTCCAGGGAATTGAATTAGATAGTTTAGTCCAGAATTGAAAATATCATCTTCATTTTCAATTTCAAGCCAAGCAGTTCCACCTGTCATCTTTGAGAATGCATCTTTAACTTGAGAATCAACTATGTCAAATGCATCCAAGAATGTTTGTCGTTTGTCTTTTTCAACAGATTCAATGAATGCAACAATTGTATTACGTTCTTTTTCAAGCATGTTCTTTTTAGACGAAGATGACTTGTAGCCGTTTGAAATTTCTACATATTGTTGAGGTGCACCGGCATTTAGTGAGTTACGAATACGATTCTGTTCAGATTCAAGTGAGGATATTGTAGATTCTACATCAAATACTTCAATAGTTATATCAAAACCAAATGTGGCAAGAAGTGAGGTAATTTTTGATTCTTTCTGACGCAAGTCAGTAAGATCACGATTTAATGAGTCAGTATTACGTTCACGAGATGAGATTTCTTTTGTTTGTTCACGATCTTTGGAATTGAGGTTTTCAAGACTAGTATCAAACTCCTGCATTCTATCCACAGATGTACCTGACGTTTCAATTAATTTCTGTTCTTCATCACGGAGTTTTTCAAGTTCAGTTTGAGAAGTTTCCATGTCTTTGGTTGCACGACGTATATCAACTTCTAAATGATATTTTTCTTGATTCATAGATGAACAGGTCTGTTGTAGATTTTTCTTTTCACCAGTAATTTTTGTGTCATATGCCATTAATTCAGCAAGATAGGATTGTTTTGTTTTTAATTTGCTTTGAATAGGCTCTAGTTTCTTGTCTTGTTCTTCCATTTGCTGATTTACAAGTGTAATCTCATTTGCGATAGCATCCATTTGAGGTTCAGCATAGTTTTCACGAACAAGTTTTTTCTGAGATTCAAGAGATTCAAGATGAGATTTATGATTGATCAATTCTCGAGAAATTCGTTCCTGGGTTCGTTGTAATTGGTTAATTCTAGTCTCAAATTGTTTCTTACTTTGAGAAATTTGGGAAATCCTCGATTTGAGTTCAGAGAGGCTGTTTGTTGTAGTGGTCATTCCAACTTCAGAGAGAGATAGACGTTTTTCATAATTTTTTACGAGAGAATCGAGTTTTTTGACACGATTTTTCTTTTTTAGAACGGTTTGTCTTAATGCAGAAATCATCTGTTGAAGACCCTCAACAGAATCACTCATGTTGATAATTTTTGTTAATTTTGAGATTTTAGAATTATTATCAATAACAACAGAAGTCGTTTTTGCTTCAAAAAATTCACCAGATAAAGTGATTGCCTTGAAACCTGATTTAGATAAGGTGATTGCAACATTTCTTGATTCTACTAAAACAACATTTCCAAAGAGGAATTTTTTCAAAGGCATGAATTTTTTATCGCAGTTTACATAATCAGAAAGCATTCCTAAAACTCCGTTTTGTTTTGGAGATTCAATATTGATTTCAGGAATTGCCTGGAGAGGTATTATCTTTAATTTTGGTAATTTTTTATCAGTTACAAATTCTGCAAGAGAAATTAATGATTCAAAGTCTTTAACAACTACAGCTTTAATCCAATCAGAACATACTGCAAGAGATGCACGTTCATATTTTTTATCCCATGAAAGAATTTCATATACAAGACCCTCAATTCCAAAGTCTTGTGTACTATGCTTTAACTTTGAAATAGAATAATCCTCATGCATTATTCCTTTTGCAAATTTAATTTTTGTTTCATATCTGTTTGCACCTTTTGATGATGCGTCAATTAGTTCAGAGAGTTCATGTACATCTTTTTCAGATTTTATTTTTTCATCAGAGAATTTTTTTATTCTTGAATTGATTTCTGAAACAGAATGTTTATGGTTTTGAATTATACGTTCAAGTTTAATTTTTTGGCGTTCAAGTGTTTCAAGACTTTGTATTATTGCATTTAGTTTTTCTTGATTTGAATTTATTTTTTCATTTCCATTGGAAGATTGTGATTCAAATTCTCCAACAGATAGTTTTGCTGCAGTTATTTTGTTTGTTAGTTTTTCAATTTTTCCATCCACATCTTTTTTTTGCGTGATTATGTGAGATTGTTTTCGCAACGCTTCATTTTTTTGCGTTCGTAGAGATTTTGTTCTTTCATCAAATGAATTAACGGTCTCACGAAGTTTTCTTATTTCATCTTTAAAGTATGAGATTTGGGATTCAGAAAATGATTTTTGAATTTTCATGTTTTCTAAATTAACAGTGTGATTTGGAAGGTTTTTGTCAATTTCGGTTAAACGATTAGTACTAGTTTTAATGAGACTATCAGATTCATCAAATTTTCTTCTTTCATAGCTAAGTTTGGTTTCAATTTCAGATTTTGATTTGTTAAAGGCATTAACTTCATCCATGAATTTGGTTTTTTGAGTTCTTATTTCAGAAGCATCTTTTCGTACAGATGCACGTTCTTCTTCAAGATGTTTAATTTCAGAATTCAAGGAATTGAGAGTTTTTTCTTTTGATGATTTTTCAGATTGAATTGTTTTCAGATTTGATGCGGCAGATATTGCCCTATAACGATTCAATTCACGTTCAAGCAAGTCATATCGAAGTTTTTTGTTACGTTCTTCTTCTAATTCATCAATTCTTTTCTTAACCTCACCCATTTTGGCCATGGCAATCTCAAGTTTATGATCAGCATCGGTTAGTTGTTTTTCAGCCTCTTTTTTCTTCTCATCAAATGCAGAAAGACCAATCAAATCCTCTATGACGATTCGTTTTTCCTCAGATGTCATCTCAGAGATTCGAGTTACAGTTCCCTGTTGAACGTTATTAATTTGATTTAGACCCGCATTTGCAATTTCCATCAAGTCAAGGACTTTTGAACGAATAACCTTCTTTTTGTTAAGATAGTAGATATTGTCACCTTTGTCATTCATCTCTCTAGTAATTGTAACAATATCAGAGTCAACAGGTATTTTTCTATCAGTGTTATCAAAGTGAACACTTGTTCGTGCCATTTTTGGTCCACGTCTAGTTGAACCTTCTACATCATGCATTAATGCACGTAAGTTTGGTGCACGCATTACCTTAGGCCTGTTTTCACCTAAAGCAAAAGTAATTGCATCTAAAATGTTACTTTTACCTGATCCATTTGGTCCAGATATAGATACAAGACCAGGTTCAAAATCTACAATAGTATTCTTAAATCCAAATGATTTGAAACCAAAGATCTCTACTTTTTTTACATGTACCAATACGGATCATATAATTTTGAATTGCATAATTAATGCGAACAAGTAATGTTGACTTTGGAAACAAACTTTGTAATGCTACGAAGGGAGTTGTAGAGGTTATTCGCCTTTCACAAAGGCTTCGATTTTACTTTTTGCGACTGGATCGGTCATTTGTTCTATTGGATGCTTCATCAGATAAGCTGATGCAGGAATAATTGGACCACCCATACCACGATCGAGTGCTATTTTTGCAAGTCTTATGGCATCAATAACGATTCCAGCAGAGTTTGCCTTATCATCTACTTCAAGTCTAACTTCCATATTATATGGAATATTTGCCCATTGTCTACCTTCAATTCTCATAAACATGAGTTTGGTGTTGCCCAAGAAAGGAATGAAGTCAGATGGACCTACGTAGATGTTATCATCGTCTAATCTATCGGTAAGTTGACTTTGAACACTTTCAGTTTTAGAGATTTTTTTACTGACAAGACGTTCTTGTTCTTTCATATTTAGAAAATCAGTATTTCCGCCAACGTTAATTTGATAGGTTTTTTCTATTTTTGTTCCTCGTTCATCACATAATCGTGCAAGAGTTCTGTGTACAATGGTGGCGCCAACTTGTCCTTTAATGTCATCACCAATTATTGGAATGTTTTTATCAGTAAACTTTTGTGCCCATTCTTTATCAGATGCGATGAATGCAGGCATGCAATTAACAAATGCAGTGTTTGTATCCAAACAAACTTGAGCCCAAAATTGAGTTGCTTTTTCAGAGCCCACCGGTAAATATGAAACGATAATTTCAGTTCCTGTTTCTTCTAAAACTTTGATAATTTCTTCTCTTAGTTCAGATTCAGATTTTCCACTTTCAATTGGTTTTACTTTGTTTTCAACCCAAATTCCAACTCCATCTAATGCAGGGCTTTCATAGACATTTCCATTTGCCTTTGGCATATCATTTTTGTCTATCCAATCCACCATGTTAGGGGATTCATAGATTGCTTCATTGATTGGTTTTCCAATTTTATTTGCTCCAACATCAAATCCAGCAACAAACTCTATGTCATGAATAGTGTAATCACGTAGATTTTCATGAATTATGCCTGTAACCTTTTGAGAAGGATTTTTTGAATAATATTCTATTCCCTGGATAAGTCCGGAAAAACAATTTCCAAGTCCAACTAGGGCAACTTTGATTTTTTCAGGCATTCGTCAACTTGTAAATTACTTAGAGTTTAAAGTTTTCCTAGAAAGACAAATTATTTTACATGTAAAATAATGAGTATAGTATGACTGGAGAAATTACAATTAATGAGATCGTTCCAATTGATTTGGAAGGAGGAGTACTTGTTAACGGATTTCCATCAACAGGAATTACAAGTGCAATTGCAACAGAATCTCTGATAAATACATCAAATTTTGAATTAGGTGCAACAATTGATTCAGACAAGTTCCCTCCAATCAGCATAATAAGAGATGGAATGCCAAACTATGCCACAAGAATATTTGTTAACAAAGATCTGAAGGTGGGAATATTTTCATCATATCTTACATTAGATGTAACAATGCATAGATCCGCTGCAAGATTGATGTTAGATTGGGCAAAAGAAAAAAAATGTTCAACAATTGTTAGCAGTATAACAGTAAAAGGTTCAAGTGAATTAGAAGTTTTTGGAGTTGCATCAACAGGAAAAGCTAGAGGAAAACTTGTTGAAAAAGGAATTACTATGGTAGATCATGCAACAATTCCAGGGATATCAGGAATTTTGTTAAATGAAGGAGCAACAAGAGGGCAGGATGTTATCGTGTTACTAGTAAGTTCTAACAAAGAGATTCCAGACTTTCAGGCAACTGCAAATTTGTGTGATACATTTTCAAAAATTATTCCAGGTGTATCATGTAATCTGACAAAGCTTGAAAATGAATCAAAGATTATTGAAGAGCAATTGCAACAAGCTACACAAAATACAAAAGATTTAGGCGACCACATCTATCGTTAATATCTACATCAGACAAAATACATTATGGAAGAATTATTTGGTTTTCTAGGATTAGTTATAATTATTTCTGCATCAGGGGTGATGTCACCAGGACCATTATTTGCTGCAAATGTAATGTATGGTTTACGCGAAGGAAAAATTTCTGGTTTGAAAATGGCAGTAGGTCACACCATAGTCGAATTTCCATTGATATTACTTTTAGGGATAGGATTTTTTTCAATTGAAAGTATACCAGAAATTAGAACAACAATCACAGTTTTAGGAGCAATAGGTCTATTTGGATTTGCAATTATACAGATAAGAGCAGTAACAAAAAAAGAGTTCAGTGTAGAAACAAAATCAAAACAAGGGCCATTAGTTGCAGGAGTTCTTCTTAGTGCGTTAAATCCATTTTTTATTATTTGGTGGTTAACAATTGGTCTTGTATTAATCTCAGAATCAATTGAAAGTTTTGGATTAATTGGAATAGTTATTTTATTTTTGTTTCACATATGGATGGACTACGTGTGGTTGTTCACAATTGCGGCATTTTCTTCAAAGGCCAAAAATTATCTCTCAAAAAGAAATTTCAAGATAATTATTGTAGGATTGAGCCTGATTTTGGTATATTTCGGCATTGATTTTTTGTTAAAACTCTAGTTAATTATGAGAAATATCAATCTCTATTGTAGAAACATTTCGTGTTTTACCATCTTTTGATTCTAAAGCATCTGAAGAGATTCTAACATCAGATATTGAGTAGCCAATTGAATGCATTCGTTTTAGAATGAATTGTGATACATCAACTGCCTGCGTTATTCTTTTTCCACGTGCCTTTATGGTAACAGTTGGCAAAGTAGACAATTGTGTCAATGTAGAATTAACATAAGTAACTAGAGGTTTGACGCCAATCAAAATTAGATTTCTTGTTGGCTTTTCTTTAGGGCTAAATGGTTTTTTTTCTGGTTCAGGTGCACTTTGTGGTTCTGGTTCAGGTGCACTTTGTGGTTCTGGTTCAGGTGCACGTAAAACTAGTTTATTGTTTTTTAAGCTTCTCTTTTTCAATGTAAGATTCTAGTACTGAATGAATATCTTCATCCTTCGATGATTTGATTTTTTCAACAATGTCTGATTCTTCAATTTCAAAGCAATTCAAGAATTCCTGATGATCCTTGAAAACTAAAATGACTTTTTCTTTGAATATACAGTGATAGAATTTTTCAGGCTCCATTATTTCAGGTTTTAATTTAACACCATCATCATTTACTTCAATTGGAGATTCCATTATACATGAATAATATAATTCAGATATAAAATTACGTAATTGTAATAAGAATTGAATTTTAAAACTAATCATGGAAAGACGAGTTGTATTTCATATTGATTTTGATTATTTTTATGCACAATGTGAAGAGATTAGAAATTCCAAAATTAAAGGAAAATGTGTAGCAGTGTGTATATTTTCAGAGAGAGGAGGAGATAGTGGAGCAATTGCAACTGCAAATTATAACGCAAGAAAATTTGGTGTAAAGTCAGGCATACCAATTATTTTAGCAAAAAATAAACTAAAAGAACAAGATGCAGTTTTCTTACCAGCTGATTTTGATTATTATTCAGAAATTTCATCTAAAGCAATGGAAATAATTGAAAAATATGCAGATGTGTTTGAGTATGTTGGTAGAGATGAAGCATACCTAGATGTGACAAAAAAAATAGAAGGTGACTTTGATAAAGCTCAACACTTAGCACAACAATTAAAAAATGAAATAAGAAATAATCTAAAATTAACATGTTCAATTGGAATAACTCCAAATAAGTTACTTTCAAAAATTGCATCTGATTTTAAAAAACCAGATGGACTTACAACTGTCAAACCAGAACAAATTGAACAATTTTTATCGTCATTGAAAATAAGAGAGATTCCTGGAATAGGTAGAAAAACTGAAGATGTTTTTTCACAGATGAATGTGAATACGATTGAAGAGTTAACAATGATAGATGTATTTGATTTGAATAAAATATTTGGAAGAAAAACTGGAGGGTATATTTTCAATTCTGCAAGAGGGATAGATAATGAAGCAGTGAAGCCAAGACCACCAACAATTCAATTTAGTAAGATTACAACTTTGAAGAAGAATTCTAAGGAACTGGAATTTTTACAAGAAAATGTACAAGAATTATGCATTCAATTGAATAAACTTGCAATGGAAAATAACAAAATGTATCGCTCAATTGGAATTCAGTTTGTTAATGAAGATTTGTCTACAAAAACAAAGTCAAGAATGTTAAGAAATCCAGGAAATAATCTTGAAGAATTAAAAAAAATTGTAAATCAGTTATTAGAAGAAGCGTTAGTAGAGCAAGAAATGTTAGTAAGAAGAATAGGAGTTAGGATTTCAGAATTTTCTGATGTTGAAGGTCAGAGTAACATTACGAGTTATTTTTAGATTCTTTTTGAGATTCTATCTTTTTGAGACGTTTTGTCTCAATTGCAGTTACAACCAATAAGAAAATAAACAGCCACGGAAGGAACATAATTTCTCCAGCTACAGAATGAAATTCTTCCCAAGCTTCAGGATCAGTTGTTACTTTCAATGCATAAACAGATAGTGAAAATATTCGGATCATGTTTACAAATATTGTTCCAAAAATTCCTATAGCAAAGTATACTATTTTTCTATTACGTGGAATTCTCATTTTGATTAAAAATGCCATCATGACAAGAGAATAGATGATAATACTGTGAACACCAGCAGAAGGCCAGAATACCTGTAAAGCAAATGGTCCAAAATCACCATTCAAGAACATTAGATTATCACGAGCTGTTGCAACGCCAAGATCAAGTGCAGTTATGACCCAAACGTTGGCTTGTACAAAGTATGGAACAATGTATTGTAAAGGACCAAGTGTATCATATGGGAAAAATGAATCAAGTGCAAGAATTATTGCATTACCTGAAAGGAATATCGGACCTGCAGGACCAATTCTAATCCATTTTCTGCCAAACAGTATTGCAAGTGATGCAGTAACGAAAATTGCCATTACAGCAAAATCAAACAACCAAGGCCAAGAATATTCTAAGACACCAAAGACATCAACTAAACTCATGATGTAATCATGTACACCAAATTCAAGTGAGATGTAGTAAGCGATTGTTAGTGCTGCTAATGGTATGCAATAAAAAAAGCGCTTTTTTGGTATGGCAAATTTTAGACCAATTAGTTCTGCTGCAAGAAATGCACCTGCAAATAAGAATCCACCACGGCCTTGATTCCAGCTAAGACTGAAACTATCAGGATAAATTACAATTGTAAAGAAGATTGGAGATAACACAAGCAAAATTGCTATCATAACGCTCTTGTTTTCCATTGAGTGTTTTTTGGAGACTCTCAATAAATATGCAAATATTAGAAGAAATCAGACATACTAGTCTGTTCTATGAGTTTGAGCATTTTTCCGTGAGATAACCACTCGTTTTTACTTATACTCATACGTTTTGTAGCAAGATCAATTGCATCATTTAATGAAAATACTTCTTGAGGGGAACTCTTCATAGCTTCACGTATACCTTCACGAACTTGCCATACACCAACAGGTACCGCATATTCAGGTTGAATTTCTCTAAAGATCATAACACCAGATTGTTTTTGGATTTTTTCAAGGTATTCAGCAACGGCTAGCTTTCCTGCAAAATATGCACCTGCAATAGTAGGAGGATGATCTATACCTTTTGCGTTTTCATAATCACTTCCAAATCCAATAGAGTTTTTGTCATGCCATGCCTCTTGCATTTCAAATAACCATCTATGTGGAAATAAAATCACAGAGAATATGTTTCCCAGATGATCAAAATGGAACACAAGAAACTGATCTAGAATGTCAAAATTCAGAATATCTAACATCAATTCATTAGATATGATTTGATCAGTTGCAGTAATGCTCCATTTTGTTGGTACTAACTTTCTGTTTTTTCCAAACATTCCAATGCTGAAACATTTTTGAATTTTTGAAATTTCAATTCCAGAATTGTACAATTTCATTACAGCATCTTCTGCTTTTAGATCAGTATCATAGTATGCACGTTCAATTGGCTTGATAGAAGAATTTGGAGAAAATTTTGCACTCTTGATTTCACCAATAGGTCCAAAAGGTGCATTTTGTCCATCAATTGACGGAATCGGAGCAGGGTTTTTTAGAAATTTTACTTCAGAATCAATTGAGCCCGAAGACATTGCCAGTTCGTGTAGACTTTCAACAAAACGACTGCCTGTATCTTCTATACCTGTTTTCTGAATTCCCCGCACAAGATTTAATCTATAATTAACAATTTCTTCAAGATTTTTTCCAATCCATTTTTCAGGCGAATCTAAAAGTTGTGTGTCACCATGAATTGGAGGAAGCATGGGGCCAATTCCTACTTTGGGATATCCATATGAGCCTACAAAGACAGATGGTGGACTAGAACCTTGTATTTCGTTTGACGAGAATAGATTAGCATATTTTGATAAATATTCATGCCAGTTTTGTTCAATTCCTTTTCTTATTTCTGAACCGGTTCTAGGCATGAATTTCATTATATTTTATGAATAATAAATAATTCATCACTAAATAATTGACATAAAGTTAAAGACATCTAAAAAATAATTTTATTCAAATGAAAGAAAAAAGAATTGTTTCGTTTTTACCTAGCGCTACAGAATTAATTTATGAATTAGGTGCAAAAGATAGATTACATGGAGTAACACATGAGTGCGATTATCCTATAGATGCAAAAAACAAACCAAGAGTGATAGAAAGTGTTTTTGATCCAGAAAATATGTCAAGTAAAGAAATTGATGAAAAAATTTGTTTTCTTTCAGAAAAAGGAGAAGATATTTACAAACTGGTTCAGAAAAATTTGAAGAGTGCAAAGCCAGATCTTATAATTTCACAGGAGATTTGTGAAGTTTGTTCAGCATATACAAATCAAGTTAAAAAAGCATTGGACATACTAGATGACAAACCAGAAATTTATTCTATGAGCCCTCATGATATACAAGGAATACTCCAATCTGTAAAAGATATTTCAAAAATTATCGGAGAAGTAGAAAACGGTGAGAGACTCATCAGTGAATTAAATTCAAGAATTAACAATGTCAAAGAACAACAGTATAATAAAAAACCAAAGGTTCTAGGAATTGAGTGGTTAAATCCATTTTTTACTGCAGGACATTGGGTTCCAGACATGATTGAATGTGCAGGGGGAGTTAATTTGATTACAAAAAGTGGAGAGCATTCAAGAAAAATAGAAATTGATGAAATTGAGAATGCAGATCCTGACGTGATTGTTTTAATGCCATGTGGATTTGGAATAGAAAGAACAGTTTCAGAATATGAAAAATATTTGAAAGATGATTCAAGATGGAATAAATTAAGAGCGGTAGTTGGAAATAGAGTATTTGTAGTAAATGCAAATTCATTTTTCAGTAAACCAAGTATCAGAGTTTTTACG
>LUPB01000039.1 GCA_001627235.1 Nitrosopelagicus sp. REDSEA-S31_B2
TGTTCAATTAAGTGGAAAGAACAGCAAACTTAAATGACCAAATCCTCGAAAATTTTCGAGGGCTCGTAGCTCAGCTTGGCTAGAGCGTTCGACTGATAATCGAAAGGCCATGAGTTCGAATCTCATCGGGCCCATTAATTTACTAAATATTTTCAAATTTGGTGTTTGACCATTGAAGAATTTCTTCAAGTTTTGGAGAAGATAAGTCTGCTTTGATTTTTACCTTCTTTCCAGTTTTTCCAGATAATGCAATAAACAGATTATTTTCAGATTTTTCTTTGACTGAATAAAAAGAATCAGAAAAGAATTTGAGACCTTCTTCAGATTGTGAAAAAATCAAAATTATCATAATGCCTTCTTTTGATTTCCAAGTTTTTGACAATAGTTTTCGTAATTCAAGATCAAACAAGACATCAATTGATGAGGACATATCTCCAATTGAGAATACATTCCAGTTTTGGGAACGAAATGCCGCAGCAGCAGCCTCAGAAATTAACAAGGATTCAGGATCTGCAGATAAGAGGATTATGTTTTTTCCAGATTCTGATTTACCAGAGTGTTGAGTAATCATCTGAATTGAATTGGCAATAATCCCATTCATCAATTGCTGTTCGGATTTTCCAATTTTTCCATCATCAAATAATTTTTGGATTTGTGGTATTGAAGGAAGAATGATTTCAGTTACGATTTTATCCATTTTAGCTTTTGAATTAATACAATTTTTTATCAAATTATAGACTGGTTTTTCCATACATTCAATCAGATTTGAAAGAAATTTTTCTTGTACAATGAAATAGTCATCTGGAAAATGAAGCTGTTCAATATCATCATCAACAAACCATAGATTGAGATTTCCAATATCTTTTTGAGTGATAGTACCTTCGGCTGCAAATTTGTTTAGGTACTTAGACATTGTCACACGATTAATTCCAAGTTTTTCAGAGATTTCAACTCCTGAAATTCCTGATTTTGAAGAATGTAATAATTTGATTAAACGAAATTTTACCTCTGTTTCATCATAACCGCGAGCCATATGAAAATATCAAATATCTATGGTATAAAGTCTAATTTTAATAAAAAATGATTTACGCATAAGGTGACAAATTTTACTGAAAAAACATTATATACTTGGTACTTCAAAGTACGGTAAGAGAAGGTAAAATGCCAAAACCAGGATTCAAATCAATTACAATTTCAGAACAAGTGTATGAAAAGTTCTACGATGTTTATGAAAAGAACAAAGATAAACTAACAATGAAAGGCGTCAACAGTTTCGCCGGTTATATCACTTACATGCTAGAAGATTCCATGTTAAAAGACAAGACATTTGCAAAGTATGCTCCAAAATTAGAATTAATCTCAATTGAAGAAGATAGAGTTATTGTAAAAAATAATATTCAAAATAGGATTGCAGAAGTTGTTCTTCAAAGAGGGGAACTATATTGCCAGTTGTGTGAGGCAAAAGATTGTCATTGTATTGGTTATGTCTGGTCAATACCAGAAATTTATGAAAAACTAAATTCCAAAGGTCTCAGAAATCATCGATAAAGTGGAGGGGGAGGGATTCGAACCCTCGAACTCCTGAGAGACGGGATCACCCATTATTATGATCTTAAGTCCCGCGTGTCCAAAAGCATAATTGCTTTCTTTGGCCAGGCTTGACTACCCCTCCACTAGAAAATCAACAATTTGCGAGAAATTTAACAGTTGGGTTAGAACATATCCAATCAAGAATTATAAGGATTCCAAATATTGAAAAGTTTATGCTCCGATAGCTCAGCCTGGTAGAGCGTTACATTGGTAATGTAAAGGTCGTGGGTTCAGATCCCGCTCGGAGCTTTTAGTAATTTTTTATAATAATTTCTTTATGACCAGTTCTCTTCTGAGCATTAGAATTAATTGCACGATTTACATTAATTGAAGATATTTTCCAATACTTCTTTGAGAAGAAATCTTTGACTGTTTTAGAATTAGAGTTTGATAGTAAAACATAGCATCCCTTGGAATGAAGTTTATCTGCAAGTTTAGCCAATCTCTCAAGATCGTCTTCAGTGAAATCACGATGAGTGTAGCTTGTGAAATTTGCAGTGCTGCTTACTGGCTGATATGGAGGGTCAAAATATACTAGATCTCCTTTTTTTGCATCACCTAAAACAGCCTCAAAATCCCTACAAGAAATTTTGATTTTTTTGGATTGCAGAATTTTACTTACCGCGGTCAGATTCTCTTTGTTTACAATATTCGGATTTGTGTATCTGCCTAATGGAACATTAAACTGGCCTTTTTTATTAACACGATATAATCCGTTAAAGCAGGTTTTGTTGAGGAATAACAATCTGGATACTTTTTCAATCTGCTGTTTTGGTTCTTGTTTTCGAACCTGATAATAATATTCAGCAGAATCTTTATGATAATTTTTTGAATGGTTTTCTAATGATTCGATTAGTTTTCCTAATTTATCACGGATTGTCACGTATGCAAGAATTAGATCAGAATTGAAATCTGAAACATTACATGACAACTGAGGCTTTTTTGTTAGTAGATTAAACATGACAGCACCACCACCAAGGAAGGGTTCATGATATGTGGTAAATTGTTTAGGGAAATTATTCTCTAAATCTTGCATAAGTTGTCTTTTGCCTCCAACCCATTTCACAAAGGGCTTTGGTTCAGATACTGCAATTTGTCGATACTCTTGTGCCAAGACTCATTTCTTTCATAATGAGGTTTTCTCTAGCCAAGTGAATCTATGATCACTAAGTGTGAAGATTTAGTTGATTTATGGGCAATAGGTTAAATACAAATTTCGTTTTTTGAAAAAAATCATCGAATAAGGCACAGCCTAACTAAAACGAATAAAATGAAAAGAGGAAATGGGTTTGTTTAATCCCACTTTGACCAAGCGGCCATCCATCTGTATGTCCAGGTTGTTAGTTTACAACCTAGAGCCGTGAAAGTACATGCAAGTACTGCACCAGCTCCTGCACCAAGTGCAACTGGGCTGTTATAGAACTTACCTACCTGCGGCTCTATCGGAGTCATGTATGGTGGTAACGTTGGTCTTGGATACTTGAATGCAGTCTCTAGTGGGTCTGCCACAGTGATCAAATTGACCATGTTGAATAGTGGCAATGACATTCCAACTAAGACTCCGCCAAATAGTATCAGAGAGTGCTTATTCTTCTTTGTTGCCCAGTATGCTAAGTCCAACAGCATTGCTGACGGTAGCCAAACTGGTGTAACAATAAAGTCGTATGGGTAACCTAATGCGAACCATGCTCCTTTGGCAATCCAAGTGTAGACTGTCATGATAAGGGCATAATACGTTGCGGTTCCTGGAACTCCAGTGAAGGTCAGATAATATGCTGCACCTACAGCGAGCATCAATGTTTGAGATATTGAGAATACTACAAACGATGTCCAGGCCCAATCAGTATAGAAGATGTAGTCTCCTGCGTTAATTGTAAGCAGAGTTGAATTGACTGCGACTACTACTATGAACAAGTAGTGAGTACATCGTCTAAGCCAGACCATTGAAAATACTCCTGATGGTTAGTATATAAAAATTTGGGAAATTCACGAGATCGTGCATACGAAACCGTGACTAGAGGACAGATAAAAGGGAAAAAGTCCTAGAGGACTGTTTTTGATTATTTACCTACGAACATAACGATAAGTATTGTTCCGATGGTTGTACCACCAAGGGTTCCACCAACTATACCGTTACTTTTCTTAGTTGTTCCTTCTTCCATTACTTTGACACAGAAGAGGTAACCAATTGCTTCGATGATGGTCAGGACGATAAATGCATAATGTCCGCTTGGGGTTGGATATGCCCAAGGATAAACGAAGTATCCTGCTGCAGTACCACCAAATGTAGCGAGCCATGCTGCTAGATATGATGCGGTGATCATTCCAGTCATGTTTTCAACACGACGGCCAATCATTTTCTCGACGTCAGCAGATCCTGCTCCGCCACCGCCACCTGAACCAAATCCTTTTGGAAGTGTCATATTGAATATACACTCGACAGAATCTATTAAAGTCTTTCTTCAATTCTGAACCTAGGTCGATCTACCTCTAGGTAGGGATATAAAAAAAACAAAGTACGGAAATCGTACCTGATTATGGTATGGATCTGCTGTACAATTTACCCTCAAGGGCCATTTTGTACATTTCTGCAACATATGGGTTTTCACCAGGTGTTTCTGCACCTAATTCGACGAGTCTTGCATAGACTCTAACTACATAAGCTAGAGCACCCATGAAGGCTACGACGACACCCATGTTGAACATCCAGTGGTTTGGAACTGCGAAGATTTCTTCGACGAACCAAAAGTGCCACATCTCGTTAACACCAATAGTAAACATGGTTGCAAGATAACCTAAGATTGTCATCTTTAGACCAGTGTTCATAGAGTTGTTTGGTCCTCTCAATACTGGGACTTTTCTATCATAGATTGCAACGAATCCCCAACCGAGTGGTAGTGCTACAAAGTGAGAGTATAACCACCAGTGTGCTGGAGTGAATGCTGAATCTCTAATAGAAGTCTGATGGAGTGAACCATCGACAAAGTTGTCGACTTCTACGGATGCGGCTGTTGATCCCATAGCGATGACTACTAACCAGATTTTCTTTAGTCTCTGGATTTCGACTTCTTTTGGGAGTAATGCCGGCATTTGTGCCATAGTAACTATACGTGTTTTTTGGAATATAAGCCACGAGGTTCATGATCAGTGAATTTTTTTGAAATATTTTATTTTTTCAGGATTAATATATCAAATATTTCGATTAGAAAATGATTATATTGTAATTATTATCAAGAATTTTTTAAGAAATTCAATGATTAACATTGATGATTAACATTGACACGATTTACGAAGGAAATAGCGTGGATCGATAACAGAGTTAAAACTTAAATTCCTCATTCCTGTCGATTACAATTAAGGGATAACATATGGTAGATAGAAAAGTTATGGCATTTGCACTTGCAACCGTTATGGTAGTAGGAGTCTTTGGACCTCATGCAGCAACAATGATTCAAACTGCTGAAGGACACGGTGTACAAGCACAATTGCAAAGTCGTTTCATTCGAATCGAGGATGAAACATTCAACAGACAATCCCTCCAAACCGGTGAAGTTCTAACTTTGAGCGGTGCATTCGTAAGTTTGATTGATTCAGACATGCGTGCATGGTCATCAATTTTCTCAGAGTCAACTAACGCAGGTAACAGATGGGAAATTCTAGCAAGAGATCCACCAGGTAATGTCTTTGACATTCCAGGAAACGATGTTGTAGATTATGAAATCTCAGCACGAGCTCTTGAACCAGGAGTTTATCACGTCCACACTCAATTGAACATTGAGCACGTAGGACCTGGACTTGGACCAGGACAAACAGTCGTTGTAGAGGGAGAACCAATTCTCAAACCAATTCCATACACCAACATCGCATATCAATCAATCATCATTGCAGTTGGTTATGTAATCACATTTGCAACACGACCTTGGCAAGTAATCTAAACTCACTCTTTTTTCCTTTTATTCAATCAAAAACCCAAGGTCATACATCATAGTTATTTAACTTAAGTTTCTTGATTAAAAATTAATCAATACTTAATTTCCAGTCACGATTCTAGTTCCAATTTCTTTTTATTTTATTAGTACTTAGAGTAATCATGCCATATACGTTCAAAATTGACCATCTAAACATTCATGAAAGCTACTTCAAAGGAAAGGTAGAATTTCGAGGAGATGATTATACAATCAACATACAAGATGAAAGAAGAGGTAAAGTTCTCAAATTGCCATTTGCCTTGGAAAAAAAGAAAAAAGTTTTGGTACGATTTTCAGGTCCAAATGACATAGCAGTAGAAGATTTTCTTCCATTTGAAGGAGAGTCAGAATGGGTGGAAGTAGATTCAGACCAGATTACATTTTTCATTGCAGATCATCAGGACCAATTCGATACCTTAGAAATAATCGATGATTTTTCTGAGGCTTAGAAAAGACTTTATTCCAAAATAATGCAGTTTTGCTATGAAATATCCAGGATTGGGAGATCCGGCAAAGAGGAAAAAGACGTTACGATTTTTAGCAATAACTGCAATCATTGCAATTTCAGTAGGAGTAGCAAGTAGTCTAATCCAAGGCCAACTTAGTCAAAATGATCCTCTCAAAGTTTGTATCAATGACAGAGATACCAGATATGTCATTTCAGTACAACTAGAACTTTATGTTGATAAGAACAAAGCAGACATTCCAGCAAACATTGGATTTGAGGATGGCTGTCAAAGAACACTATACACCCTAACTGATGATGGAACAATCTATGCTGAATGGGTAGAAGAATATCCATTTGAGATCGGTCATTTTCTATGGTCATGGGACTTCCCAATGAGAGATATGGAACTTAGTAAATCAAAGATTATCGTTAACGGTAAAGAATCACCTTATTTCATAAATGAGTTAATGGTTGACGGATATACCTACAGAGCAGAGTTCATTTCAAAGGATTATGACTCTTCAAAAGATGCGGATTTCTTACCTCCAGACCTTTAGAAAATAATATTAAATTTTTCAAGTCAATAGATGTTAGACTTAGTTTTCACTAAAGACGTAGAAAATAGAAAAGAAAGAAGAGAGAAAGATTACCAGTATTTTCCATTATCTGGAATTAAACCGATGCCCTCATTCTCAAAGTGTCTGTCAAGTTCATCAACCCATCTTTCACGATTGTCTTTGTATCCCCAGCCGTGAATACGTACCCAGTACGCAATCAATGCGAGTAGGAATATTGTGAACATTATGGTTCCAAAGATGTATACCATAACATCGAAGAATAGTGGGTCATAGTTTGGACCGAGTTGTCCGGTCAGACTAGACAATATACTCAAGATTGTTCCGAATACAGGAATCATCAATATTTTGAATTCAGGCGTAGATATAAAGATTTTTTTTGATAAGTAAACGCCGAGATCAGCCTTCGCTATGGTTTAGGAATAAAATAAGAGTAAGGAAGGAGATTATCCTGTTCCTGCTTTGGCATATTTGCCTGTTCTTCCTCTTAAGAAGAAGGCACCTGCGATACCACCAAAGATTGCTGCTGCAATAGCAGATGCACCGAGTACACCGTTAGCATCCATGTATGGAGTACCTGAACCTGCACCTGGGTTATCTGCGGCATATTGTACTTTAGAAGCTGCTAATTCAAGAGAGGCTTCCAATGACATTGATGGGTGTCCACCGTCTTGGCTACCATCTCCACCACTGCCCATATATTGAGCAAATGCTGGGGTAACTCCCACTGAGAATACAGCTGCAAAAAGTGCGCCTAATACGATTGATTTGTTCATTTGTATCTGCATTTTCTGACTACCATTATTATTTAACTTTTTTGAACAGTCTCGCTAGATACATTTAATTCCGTACGTAATTTAGCCACAAAAATGGGAAGACTCCATACTCACAATCATGGGAAGTCACATTCTATCAGACCTATCGATCTGAAAAAACCTGAATGGGTTAAGCAAACCAATGAAGAAATTGAGGCTTTGATTGTCAAATATGCAAAAGAAGGTATGACTGCCAGTCAAATTGGAATCAAACTAAGAGACCAACATGCAATTCCATTGGTGAAACCAATCATTAACAAAAGTATCACAAATGTTCTAAAAGAGAACAAATTGATGCCAGAGATACCAGAGGACTTGAACAATATTGTGATGAAGGCAGTTAATCTCCAAAAACATCTTAAAGACAACAAATCAGATAGCAGAAACGTGAGAGCCTTAGAATTAGTTGAGGCAAAAGTTCACAGATTATCTACACATTACAAAAAAACTGGCGACATAGATCAAAAATGGAAATATAAGTCTGTAGTAGCACAGCTAGAGTAATGGGGAAAGTTTTAGAAGAATCATTATCTAATTTTTCAGATCGAATTTCAGATGCAGTGAAATCAAGAAAAAATATCCTAGTTACAACCCATATTGATTGTGATGGAATTACATCTGGATCAATTATTTCAAAGGCCTTAATCAGACATGGTGCCAAATGTACAGTTAGAACAACTAATGAATTTAGTGAGAATTTGGTGGATAAAATGCAAAAGGAGACAAGAGACTTGCATGTAATTACCGATTTGGGCGGAGGTTTTGGAAAGGTACTTGATGAGAAATTATCAGATAATTGGCTTATGTTAGATCATCATGAAATTGCTGAAGAGGAACACGATAATGAACGTGTCATAAATGCATGGAAGTATGGAATGGATGGTGGCGTAGAGATCTGTGCAGGAGGAATGGCATATTTGGCTGCAAAGGCACTTAGTGATGACAACGAAGATTTATCGAGAGTCGCAGTAGTATCAGCACTAGGAGACAGGCAAGATCAAGGTGAACGAAAATCATTCACCGGAAAGAATATCGAGATAGCAGAAACTGCAAAAAACCTAGGATTGGTAAATATCGATTTAGATTTACTTTTGGTTGGAAGAGAAACAAGACCACTTCCTGATGCAATTGCATTTACATCCCAGCCATTTATTGAAGGATTGACATGGAATAGAGATGCATGTCTTGCAATGCTGACAAATGCGGGAATTCAACTAAAGGATGGAGCAAGATGGAGAGTTCCAGCAGATTTAACCCAAGAAGAGAAACAGAGCATAATTGAATCAATAAGTAGATTTGTTCAAGGAGATAATGCCACTCAGGTCATGGAAGAACTGATTGGATATACATACACATTTCCAAGAGAAGAAAAAAGAAGTTTTCTCAGAGATGGTAGAGAATTCTCTACAATGTTGAATTCTTGTGGAAGAATCAACAGATCTGGAGTAGGCATTGCAATTTGTATGGGAGACAGAAATACAATGTTGCAAGAAGGCGAGAAGATTTTGTCGGAATATAGGAGCATGATTAGAGAATACATGAATGTGTTAACAAATGAGAGATGGAGAACAAGTAATTTGGAAAACTGTGTAATGGTTAACGCACAAGGATTAGTACCAGAAACCATGACAGGTACAATTTCATCATTAATTGCAGGATCACCAAAAAACTCGGGAAAAATAGTAATTTTAAGAACAGACGGCTCCGAAGGAACAATCAAGTTCTCATCAAGAAAATCAGCTAGTTGTAAGAGTTCAATAAATCTCAGTCAATTAATGAGAGGGGGAGCTGAACAATTTGATGGAATTGGCGGAGGCCATGAGGCTGCAGCAGGAGCAAAAATAACTAAAGACAAATTGGATGGATTTTTAGATTATCTTGAGAACAATGTTACCAAAATGCCAGATAGAGATAGCAATCAATAACATTTCGAAGGACAAGGCCAAAGTAATCGAAAAGGCACTTGAACCAGACAATGTGAATTTTCCTCAAGGTTTGAGTTTAGAGATTAAAGAGAAAGAAAACCAGCTTTTGTTTAGTTTTTCAAGTGAAGGAGATTTGAAAAAACTGATTTCAACTGTGGATGAAGTATTGGAACACGTAAATCTTTCCATGGAGGTAATCAAGTAATGCTAGATCCAAAAATTATCAGAGATGAACCTGAGAAAATAAAAGAGATGTTGAAAGATAGAGCAGTTGAGTTTGATTTGGAAAAAATGCTAGAGTTAAACAAAGTGAGAAAAGACATGATGCAGCAAACCGACGAACTAAAACAAAAGAGAAATCAGATGTCAATGAAAATTGCAACTGAAAAAAAAGCAGGTAATGACGCATCAGAATTATTACAAGAAATGTCTCAAATATCATCAAAATTAGACGATATGGAGAATCAACGAAAAACAATTGATGATGATTATCACAAATTATCTTTTTCAATTCCAAACATGATACATGATTCAGTTCCAAAGGGGCCAGATGAATCTTTTAACAAACAAGTAAGAACGTGGGGAGATGTACCAAAATTTGACTTTGAGGTAAAAGATCATATCGATTTGGGATTAGGACTAGACATAGTAGATTTAGAGAGAGCATCAAAGACAGCTGGTGCGAGATTTTATTATTTGAAAGGAGGGTTAGTGAAATTAGGACAAGCATTAACCGCATTTGCTTTAGATTTTGTTTCAAAAAGAGATTACAATCTAATCCAACCACCATATATGATCAACAGGCAATCAATGGAGGGAGCAGTGATAGCAGATGATTTTGAAGAAGTAATCTACAAAGTTCAAGATGAGGATTTATTCCTAATAGGAACATCAGAACATGCAATTGCATCAATGCATTATGATGAAATCTTAGAAGGTGGAAAAATTCCTTTGAGATATGCATCAATCAGCCCTTGTTTTAGAAAAGAGGCAGGAGCACACGGAAAAGATCAAAAAGGGATTTTCAGGGTTCATCAGTTTGAAAAAATTGAACAGTTCATTTTTTGTAGACCAGAAGAATCATGGGATGAGCATGAAAAAATGATTAAAAATACAGAAGAGTTCTATCAAGAATTAGAAATTCCATATAGATTGATGTTATTATCAAGTGGAGATATGGGAAAAGTTTCAGCTAAAACTTATGATATAGAAGCATGGATGTCAGGACAAAATGCGTATAGAGAAATTGTGTCATGTTCAAATTGTTTAGATTATCAATCAAGAAGATTGAAAATTAGATTCAGAGAGAAAAGTAATGAGGATACAAAATATATTCATACATTGAATAGTACACTGGTTGCAATAGAAAGAACTATGGTTGCAATACTTGAAAATAATCAAACAAAAGACGGACATGTGGAGATTCCAAAAGTTTTACAGAAATACTTTGGAGATAATCTCATATAATCTAGAACAGTTTATATTCAGAAAATAGGGGTCGAAGATAATTGGCAAGAAAAGCTCGTAAGATCAAGGACAAGTGGAAAGAAAAAAAATGGGTAAATGTTGTTGCTCCAGATTCATTTAACAATGTCAATATTGGTTATGTTCCAATTACAGATGATGAAAATGCAAAAGGTCGAATTTTAGAAGTTACATTATGGGATATTCTAAAAGGAGATCCATCACAACATCAGTACAAAATAATTTTCCAGATAGATAGTGTAACAGACAACAAAGCTAAAACAGTTTTCAAGAGATTTGAATATTCAAAAGAGTTCCTAAGAAGTTTGATTCGAAGAGGTTCATCAAAAGTAAATTTCGTAATTGATATTGAAACTAAAGATAACTATATCTTCAGAATCAAAATGCTCGCCCTTACTCATAGACAACTAAATACATCAAGACAACGTCAATTACGCCTAATTGCTAAAGATGTAATTGAGAAAACAGTTCCAACTATGGATATTGATGGATTTGTTCAAGCAACATGTTATGGAAAGATAAACTCTGACATCATGGCTGCTGCTAAGAAAGTCATAAAATTAAGACATGTAGGATTAGAGAAGGTAAAACTAATCAAAACAGCATCTGCACAAACAGTCTTACTTGAAGCAAAAAGTAAAAAGACAAAATCAGAATAAACTGATGTTTTAAAAATGCAATTAGAAGTGAAAATTAATTTAATTCTTCATGCTACAGAGAATGAAAATAAAGTTTTAGAATCTTTAGAAAATGTATTTGATATAGAACAAAAGAATTTTCAGATTGAACAGGTGCCAGGTCATTTTAACAATCCAATATTATTGATATCATCTAAATTGAAAAAAAAGAATGCAGAAAATTTTATCAAAGTATTCTTTTCAAAGATGAAAAAAGATGATTTTGAAGAAGTTTTTGAAAATGTTGAAGATTATGTTACATCATCAGGATTGAATTTACGAATTAGTAAGCAAAAATTAGTCTCTGAAAATTTGACAATGTCTAAAGAAGATGCAATTAAGATTAACATCAGTACACCTGTTTATGTCAAAAATAATACAAAAAAAATTTATCAGGAATTAATGAAAGTGTGATCGTTATAGATCATTTAATAATATTTATCGTCAAATAACAGCGGGAATGAGGAAATAAAAGCCGCTCCAGTCTGAGCGCCAAGCGCTGATGACGCCGCGACGAACCGACCCAAATATAGTATTCTGATTGTTTTAAATAATGATTATTCAGACAGAGAAGTATTGGAAACAGATTATGATGTAATTGTTGCAGGTGGCGGATTAACTGGAACAATTGCAGCTCAAGCAATTTCATATTATTCAAATCAAAATTTGAGAATTCTTTCAGTAGATAGAAATCCAGAACATTTACCTGGAAGAAAATCATCTCCAGGATGGACATGCGGAGATGCATGTTCAAAAGAAGCAGTCGACTTTATGACTGAACGAATTAAAGTTCCATGGACTAGACCAGAAATTGAACATGATGTAAAAGGAGTCATGGCATTTTCACCCGATTATGAAACTGCAATTCCATTTGACGGTGCAGGGTATATGTTAAACAGACAGAAACTTCCAGAAATCCAAAATGCAAGAACAAAGAAAATGGGTGTAGAATTTGATTTTGAGATTAATCTTACAGGATTACTTTATGATGGAATGCAAGTTGTCGGTATACAAGGATTAGACAATAAAACAAAGCAACCTTACAAGAAGACTGCAAAATTAGTGGTAGATGCAACAGGAATCACATCAATGTTAAGAAACCAATTACAAAATTCTACAAAAGTTGAGAAAAAAATAGACAGAAGAGATGTTGAATCAACTGGTAGACATATTATGTATTTTGAGCAAGGAAAGAAGGATTTAGCACAATTTGATCCAGATTATTGTATAATTCACTTAGATCAAGACATTGCACCAGGAGGATATGGATGGGTGTTTCCAAAAGGAGAGAATAAAGTGAATATCGGATTAGGAGTTGAAAAGACAATTCTAGAACAACGAAATAAAAGATTAGGAAAATCAGATAATGTTGCATCATTAATGCAAGAATATCTTGATAGAAATACAGCAATTAAAAATGCAAAACTATCTGAAGATGCACAAGATGTTCACAACAATACAGGAGTTTTTCAAGTTTCAGTAAGAAGACAAAATGATTGTATGGTTTCAGGAGGATATATGTTGGTTGGAGACTCTGCATGGATGCCAAAACCAATAGATGCAGGAGGAATTGGACCAGCATTAATCGCAGGAACAATACTTGGAAATAACGTTGCACAGGCAATTGAAGCAAATGATGTTTCAGAAGCAAGTTTGTGGCAATATAATTTGGATTTTATTAAAGAATACGGTTACAAAACAGCTGGTTTAGAATTATTCAGAAGATTAGTTCAAACAATGACAAATGAACAAATCAGTTATGGAATGAAACATTTCCTAGGTAATTTGGACGTTGAATCAATAAGTAAAGGAGAACATCCAGACTTTTCAGGTCTTGGAAAAATTGGAATGATAATTAGAGGTGCAATGAATAAAACAGTTGCAAATGGTCTTAGATATACATCAGGTCAGAATCAATGGCTTGTTGAACACTATAACAATTATCCAAAAGATCCATCCGGATTTGATGACTGGAATAAAAAATTACATAAAACGTTAGATGAGTCATACGTAAAGATAGCATCATTTGCAGTGTAGAACTAGTCTTAAATAAAGTAGAAAATCAAACAATTGTACTTTGATGGAAGAACAAGGTAAATCAGAAGTTGAGGAGAATTTTCCAGAATATCTAGATTGGAGTAATACATTTGAGACTTTAGAAAAAGCATACGAGCAAGGAATATTTGTTTTGGTTATAGGTCCAAAAGGAACTGGAAAGACTACGCTTGTCAGAGAATTTGCAAAGAAAAAATCAGTTAAGCTTGAATCAATTAACTTTAGTTTAAGAACTAGAGAAAGTCATTTGGTAGGTTCAAAGAGTCTAACTGAAGGAAATATCCAATTCGATGAGGGAATTTTGATAAAATCCATGAAAGAAGGAGATATGTTATATCTTGATGAGATAAATGCTGCAGAAGCAGATGTTTTACTAAGATTAGACGAGGCGTTAGATGACAGACGACAAGTGGTTCTCAAAGAATCAGATGGAGAAGTGGTCACTGCAAGAAAATCATGGTTTGTCATAGCAACAATTAACCCATTAAACCATGTTGGAACAAAAGAATTACCACCACAACTATTGAGTAGATTTCCAATAAGACTGAGAATGGATTATCCACCTGAAGAACAAGAATTTGAGATTGTCAAGAAACATGTTCCAAATGTAGATGAAAAATCATTAACGCAGGGAATCAAACTTGCAAATACATTAAGACAAGCTGCATCAGTTGAGGAGTTATACTACTCACCATCATTAAGAGAAACTATAGCATATTCAAAATTGATTAGTGGTTTTAGTCAGACGATGGTCAGAAAATGACAAAATCATTGTTACAATGTCACCAAAAAAAGTTAACGAGACAAGAATGAAAGAAAATAAAGTCATTCTAACACCAGTACTAGATTACAATGGCGATGAATTTTCACGATACAGACAATTCAGAACTGCAGCATGGTATGAAAGTATGAAAATTAAAAATTGTGAAAAAATTCTATCAAATGATCATGCATTTGGATTTTTACTTAATGCAATTGAAAGAAGAAGAATTGAAATGGTTGGACGAAAAGTTTGGCAAGGAATGGATGGAGAATTGATTTTTAATTATTCATGGCAATGGATTTACAGACCATTGTTAAACAACCTTTTAGGAAAATCAAAAATTGTTGAAGGATTTTACCAACAGTTTTTGTTTGGAGATGTTAAAGGTGAAATGCAACCTAGTCATTTTGAACGTGTTGTAAAAGCATCTGATTTTGCAAAGGAAATTCTTGATGAAGCACTAGAAAATAACTACGGTACAGAATGGATTGAGAAGCATATTCCAAAAATTTTGACAATTTTAGATATTGATCCATTAATCACAATTCCATTATCAGTTCCATTGAAAGGACCAGGAATGATGGTGATGCCTCAAGATTTTGAAAAAGCTGTACAAAAAATTACTAAAAATCTTGAATCAGAATTAGGAGAGATTGATCCAAAAAAAGCAATAGAAGGTAAAGAAGTTGCAAAAGAGTTCAATCTGATAAAGGAAGAAACAAAAAAGAATGAAAATAAGGGATTGATGCCAGAAACGATTGGAATTCAGATTCCAAATGCAACAAATGTTGATGAAACAAAGATTTATGATCAAGATTTAATCAGTAATCTAAAAAATAGATTCAGAGAGTGGAAAACTGGATGGAAAGAAGAACATGTTTTGGCAGGAGAGGAATTTGACGAAGAAACATACATCGAAGGCTTTCATAAACCATTCATTCATGATGTTAAAAAATCAATAAAATCAAGAATTGTTATTTTACTTGATCATTCTTCAAGTGTATCAGATCAACAGACAGAATACAAAAAAGCAACAATTGGATTGTGTGAGGTACTATCATTTCTTAATGTTAATTTTTCAGTTTATGCATTCAATACAGTTGATAGACAAGTGGTATGCTGGTTGGTAAAACCATCAGAAATGAAATGGAATAATTCTGCAGCAAAGAGATTAGCACAGATTTCTGCTAATGGAGGAACACCTCTTGCTGAAGTTTATGATAGAATGCTTCCGGTATTAACCTCTAAAAAGCCAGATATCTTTTTGACATTATCAGATGGAGAACCAGCAGATGCTAATGCAGTAAAAATGATACTCAAATCATACAAATCATTAGGAATTAAAATGACTGCCATTGGAGTTGGTCGAGATACATTTAGTGCCACCTCAATTGCAAATAATTTGAAATATTTAGGATATGACAAAGTATTAGCAGTAAGCAGATTGCCAGATATTCCTAATAGAGTGTTGAGCATATTATCAGATAACTAATGAACAAAAAATGTGCTGAATGTGGAGATGAGTTTTCATGTGATAATGATATTTCATGTTGGTGTGCTGAATTTCCAAAATTATCAAGCGATGAAATAGAACTTAAGGCCGGAAACGGTTGTACTCCGGCGACAGTTCTATTTAGAGAACTTAAGGCCGGAAACGGTTGTACTCCGGCGACAGTTCTCAGGTGATGAACCTTCGGACGATTGTAACTATACATCAATTAAACAATAATGATATTTAACTAGTGCTATAATTTCAAAATAGTGCTAACAATTAACATTCCTAGTACCAAACATGTTTTAAAGTACAAATTTCAGGGATCCATGTGCATTTTGAAGATACAAAAGTTGCAGATGTGAATAAACCCCTGATAATAGCAGCAATGCAAGATATGGGAAATGTCGGAAGTATTGTAGTAAATCACATCAACAAAAGTTTGGGAACAGTGTCCTTTAGACATGCAACATCATCAAGACCACCATATGTCTATGATAAAGGAGGTTATATCGAAATTCCAGAAGAAAAATGGGAATATAGATTTGGCAAAGATATCATTGTTTTCGGAGGAGGCAGAGGTCAACCTCAAGAAAATGAAGAACTCAATGAATTATGTCAGGATGTCATAAATGTTGCAAAGAGATATGATGCAAAATTCATCTATACTGTCGGAGGATATCATACATCTAGATCATTTGGTAAGAGCCCTACAACATATGTTACAACTACATCAAAAGATATGCTAGAATTAGTAAAGAAATTAGGAATAGAGACTACACCAACAGAGTCAGTCATCACAGGATTTAATGGATTGATTTTAGGATATGCAAAACTAAATGGAATTAATGGAATTGGATTATATGGTGAATTATTGGAGCCTAGAATTCCACAGTATAGAGCTGCAAGGACAATCATACAGACATTAGAAAAATTAACATATCAAAAATTAGGTGATACAAAAGAACTAGACGTTAAAGCCGAAGCAGTAGAATCGAGGTTTAGTTCAGAAGATGACATACCTAAAAGATAAAACTAGTGGTTTAGAGAAGTGTCCCTTTTATTCTGTAGAGGATAATATGACGTATGGAAGAACATGCATGTCCATACTGTGAATCAAAGTTTGAGGACAAAGAAATGTTATCTAGTCACATAGACAAAATTCACATAGGCCCAGGATTACTAGAAGGCGATAAGAGAAAATTCTAATCAGAAATCACCCTGTTCGTGAATTTTTCATTACTTTTTAGTTAGTTTTTAATTGAATAAAGAGTTAGACATAGTATGTTACTTTGGGTTGCCGGTGCTGCAATTGGCATATTGGTAGCTTTCATTTTGATATTCAAATATACAAAAACAGGCAAAAATGATGTGATAGGGTTTTCATCAAAATGTCCAAAATGTGGTCAAGTGACAAACGGACTTAAATGTTCGAAATGTGAACCAAATCTAAAGGACTGGCGATAATTATGATGGCGAAACCAGATTCAGATATGGAAGGGACAATTTGCAAGAATTGTCAACGACCAATTAATGAACATTTACCAGAAGAGCTCGAAGAGTGTTTAAGAATTTTAGATCTTCAAAAGCTAAAAGACGGAGATTTAACTTAATTTAATATCATCAGATAGTTTTCTACCAGTTTCATGATAGTATCTGTGCTCAATTTCTTTTAATTTTTCTGAAACATTATGATTTTTTGATTTAATTTTTAGAAGGGTGTAATCAGAAATTAATTTACGTAGTTCAGATTTTTTCAATATACAAATGATTCTTGTATAAATAATATTAAAACATAGCAAAAATATGTTAAAGATAGTTTTTGTAGTATTACTTTTGATTCCAATATCACAGGTTGCTTTTGCAGAAGATATTCCTGATTATGAAAAACCATATGCACCAATATTTTTCAATAAATCAGTTTACAGTTGGACAGAAAAAGTAGAGGTTACAATTGTTGCACCTAGCTGGAATACAGGAAAGTATTTGATTGATAGTATTGGAGGTGACCCAGAATACTCCGTAGATGTTTATACAAATAATCATCGATTAAGTGAATACAAATTGTATGAAACTGATCCTTCAAGTGGTATCTTTACGGGTGAGATAATTCTAACAGGGTTTCTTCATGACATAGATGGAGATGGGATAGATGATACCAATCCAAGGACGTTAGGTAGTGGACCAAATGGCGGATATTTACAAAATGATGAAGATTCTGGAATCACTGTTTCATTTGAATTTGCAGATGGAGTAATTTTATCTGAATCAGCAAAGATAAGTTGGAATTTGGGAGATTTACAAATTACTGAAGTTACTGAAGACGCTGCAAAAATAAAACTATTTGATATGGATATGAATCTAAATCCAGAAAGTGTTGATACAGTATATGTTGATGTATTTTCTGATGACGATGGGGCAGGAATAGATTTACAAATTACTGAAACAACAGAAAATTCTGGAATTTTCGAAGGTTTAGTTTATCTAACAAAAAATGATCAGTCAAGTGGTAATCGTTTGTATGCATTACCAGATTCAGAAATTATTGCAAAATATTCAGATAGAACATTACCAAGACCATACAATACAAGTGATGATCTAGATGTTTTTGCAAAAGAAGTAGTTATCACAAAGATACCATCAACTGAGAGATTAATCATGGAAGAGGTAGGAATTGTAGGGCAAACAGGAGATTCAATTGAAGACTTAGTAGTTGGACAAACAGGGATGATTTTTTCCAAGATTAAAAATAGAGTTGATTTTTCTCAGGATTTTACATACATTGTGCAAATAAAAGATGAGAATAGTGATGTCGTATTATTATCATGGGTAACAGGGCAAACTATACCATCTCAAGAATTAGGAATGTCAGTTTCATGGATACCAGAAAAATCAGGTAAGTATTTGGTAGAACGGTTTGTTTGGAATTCAATCAAAGGAGCAATTCCATTGACAGATACAGTTACGTATGAAATTTTAGTTAAATGATTTAATCAGATGTGATTTCACAGTACTTGTTTGTTCCTTCAAAGAATTTTACAGAATGTAGTGGAACCTTATCTTTTAGATTATCAAATATCCACGCAGTAATATTTTCAGATGTTGGAAAATCAAATAGTTCATTTAGATTTCTATGATCTAATTGCTCAATTGTTGCCCAACATAATTTCTTCATTTTATCAAATTCAATAATCATGTTATCTTCGTATGATTCACCTTTTTTGACTTCTCCTTGAACTTCAACAATTATTCGTGAAGTGTGACCATGTGGTTTTCCACATTTTGGATGACCTCGTAAAGTGTGAGCAAAATCTATCTCAAATGAACATCCCAATCTGGTTTTCATAATATCTCATAAATTATTGATAATTAATACCTAAAGGAATTAATCGAAATAATCAACAGTTTGTTGGATGTTTTTTGAGTCAACATCATTAGGAGAAATTTCTCCATTTTGGATATTTACAAACCAACTGTAAACCAATGGCTGATTACTTTCGGTGTTAAACGTAAAAACTACCTGATGAGTAAATTCATCATTAGCTTCTAAAAATGGCGGGATAGGTTCTACAATGAATTCGGCACTAGTGCTTTCATCATCAAATATTTTGATACCTTCAAATTTTTCATTAATTTTTTCTTCTATCACTTCTATCATTGAAATTCCAGTATCATTAGGTCCCGTGTAGAATTTTACCATGTCTAAAGCAATTCTTTCATCACCTTCAAAAGAATCATCTAGCAAAGAATCAAGATTTTTTTCTGTAATTGCAGGGTATGCAAAAACAAAAAACAGACCTAATAAACCAAGATATATCGGTGCACGTTTTTTAAGAAAAGCTGCAAAACTTTTTGGTTCTTGTGGTTTTTTTGATTCAGAGTTTTTTTTGACCAATGTCTGTCTAGAAATTTTAATGATTAAAAGTCTTAGTGACTTTCTGGTAGAACTGAAGAATGATGAGAGAGTATTTTCCAGTCATCTCCAGTTTTTATGAAGACAAATGAGAATCGTGCATTTACAGTTTTACCATCAACTATGAAATTATACAAACCAGAATTTGCAATGATTGAGTCAGTTTCATGTTTATGTTGTGTAACTACCTCAACATCAACTTTAGATTTTAGTAAATTCTCAAAATATGCTAAGATAAGATCATGTCCTTTGCGTTCTATATCAGAGAATGTTCCTAGTAATAGTCCATCATCATGATATAATGATGCAACTTGTTTTGGATCGTTTGTTCGAATTTTTTCAACCCAAGTTTCTATCATAATCATCACAGTTTTTTATTGTTAATATTTTTTAGGATTTATCAGAACCACGTTTCTTTGCAACCTGCATGTACAAATCTACAGTTCCACTTCCAATTGGAATTTGACTTCCAACAATTACATTTTCTGTATTAAATTCTGACATCCTTTGACGAGATAATCCACATGGGAAAATAGCTGTATCTGATTCAGCATCTATACATGCTACTGCAAGTGTTTCTATTTTGGTTTCACCTTCTGATATTGCCTTAAAAACAGCTACATCTTCTGCACAAATTGTTGCTGGATATGAAGCGTTTTCAATATTACATCCTGTGTATATGTTTCCAGAATCTGTTACTAATGCTGCACCAACACGAAAATTAGAATATGGAGCATGTGCTTTCTTAGCAATATCTTTTGCTAATTAGCAAGATTTGAACCAGTTGTTTGAATAACATACTCATCTCCTTTCTTAACAATAGTTACACGTTGTATGTCTGGAACACCTTTTACAGTTGTTTTTAGAACTTTGTTTCTAATTGTAATTACAGCAGGTGCATCAGCATCTTCATCTACAAGATTAAGAACAACAGAGTTTCCCATTGTTTCCAATTTGAATTTTTTATTGGATTCTAGTGAAGTGGTGACATCATCTAATGTGCATCCACGATCAGATAGCTTTCTCTCATTTAGATTTAGAGTGATTTTTGTTTTATAATCAGTATCAACATCCAAAATAAGATCATTTACTGTAGTTTGTAAGATATTACGTGCAACTTGTACTGTCTTTGTTTGGTCTGTTTTTGCATCGCCAGTCAGATAAATGTCCATAGTTGGAGTTACTGGCTTTTTTCGTGCATCTACTAATTCAATTAGTCTTGGAAGACCCAGAGTTACGTTTCGTTCTGCGATTCCTGCAAAGTGGAATGTTCTTAATGTCATTTGAGTTCCTGGTTCACCAATGGATTGTGCAGTTACAATTCCCACTGCTTGACCAGGTTCAGCTTGTGCATTATTGTATAGCATGAGACCTTTCTTTGCAACTTTTTCAATTCCATCTTTACTTAATTTTGCACTTTCTAGTGCTTTACTAACAGCATCTGTTAGACGTGGATTAAATGTGGAAGTATATTTTTTGATGATTGATGCAGATTCATCTTTTGTTGCTGCTTTTCCAGAGTCAACGATACTTTCAGATTCAATTAGTCTGTCAATATTAAATGCCTCACCATGATCACTTTTTGCCACATCAATTCCATCTTCACCATACAAGAATTGTATGATATGACCGTGAGGATCTCTAACTGTACCATCATACTCAAGTTTAATGTGTTCTAATGCATTGATCAGTCTTCTTTGCATGTATCCACTTTGTTGTGTTCTTACAGCAGTATCTACAAGACCTTCTCTACCACCCATTGCATGGAAGAAAAATTCTAGTGTGGATAATCCATCACGATAATTTGATTTTACAAATCCGTGTGCATCAGGATCGTTTTCATGTTCTTCAAAGTGTGTTAAGACACGATTATTGTAACCCTTGTTAAGACGATTTCCTCTTCGTGCTTGTTGACCCAAGGCACCAGCCATCTGACCTACATTTAGTGCAGAACCTCTAGCACCAGTAGTAGCCATAATTTTTCCTGCATTATCATCATCCAATGAAAGATTTGCAGTAGATGCAGCACTATCTCTTAATTTACTAAGATTTCTCATGATGTAGGCCTCAAGTGTCTCTTTTGTGGTCATACCTCTAATTGCTTTTAGAGTTCCTTTCTTTTCTTGAGAAATGAGATCATGAATTTCATCATAGGTTTTTTGTGTTTCATCCTTAATTGATTCTCGGCCTTTATCTGGTACTTCCAAATCTCCATATCCATAACTAAATCCATAATGGGTGATGAATTGTTTAATTATAACTAATTCAGAATTTAAGAAAACTTTGGCCTTTTCATTACCATAATCTTTTGCAATTCTGTGTAAGACACTCTCAGGTTCTTCAGCACCAATTGATGATTTATCTATTACACCACTGATTAATTGACCATTTTTAATTACAACATCTTTTTGTTGTCCCTTTGTTCCTTTAGACCATTTTGATGTCATAACATAATTGAAATCTTCAGGTAAGAAAAGAGAAAAGAGTTGTTTTCCGGTGTAGAGGTTTTCTTTTTTATTTTCTGGTTCAGGTAATTGTCCAGTATAACCACCTAACATTGCAAGGTTTGCAAATTCCTGACTAGACAAAGTTGTTCCATCTTTTGTAAGTAGGTATGCGCCAGTAATGAAATCACGAAGACCACCAATAATTGGACCGCCAAACCTTGGAGAGATTAATTGATCTTGAACCCTCATTAAGAGAATTGCTTCTGAACGTGCTTCTTCACTTTGTGGTACATGAAGATTCATTTCATCTCCATCAAAGTCAGCATTGTAAGGTGGACAGACAGATGGATGTAATCTGAAAGTTTTTCCAGGTAATACCCTTACATAATGAGCCATGATTGACATTTGGTGAAGTGATGGCTGTCTATTGAATAATACAATATCACCATCCATCAGATGTCTTTCAACTAAGAAACCAATTTCTAATGAGTCAGCTATTAGAGAACGATCCTCAACAAAGTCTAATCTAATTTTTACACCGTCGGGACGGTTTCAGGAACACCAACTTCAGACAAGTCCAAGTTTGGATCTGGGGAGATGACAGTTCTGCTTGAAAAGTCTACACGTTTTCCAGATAGTGATCCTCTAAATCTTCCTTCTTTTCCTTTCAGTCTCTGTGTAAGAGTTTTCAATGGACGTCCAGAACGATGGTGTGCTTGTGGGATTCCACTTACTTCATTATCAAAGTATGTTGTAACATGATACTGTAATAGATCAACCAAGTCTTGTACGATGAGTGGAGGAGTACCAGCCTCCTTACTTTCTTTTAGTCTTTGATTAACACGAATGATATCTACAAGTTTGTGCGTAAGATCATCTTCAGAACGTATTCCGGTTTCTAAAATGATTGATGGTCTAACAGTTACAGGAGGAACAGGTAGTGCTTGTAAAACAAACCATTCAGGTCTAGCAGTTTTTGGGTCATAGCCCAATAACGAAAGATCTTCATCAGGAATTATTGATAAACGCTCTCTAATTGTTATTGGAAGTAATCTATTTTCACCAATTTCTGTTTTTTCTACAAAGGTTGTTGGTTTTGTAAAGATTAATTCGTATTGTGATTTTCCACAATGTGGGCAATCTTTTTGTTTTTTTGCTTTCTCTTGAATTTGGTCAGGAATTCTTTTTTGAGATAAAACAGTGTACGATGCTTGACGTTCTTTAATTTTAGAAAATTCTGCAATGTCTTCAGGGGACATCTTGATACGTCCACAAGTTCTACATGTGGATTGTAATAATTTGTAGATATTATCAACAAATGCAATGTGTAAAACTGGCTCTGCCAATTCAATATGACCAAAGTGACCAGGACTTCTTGCAGCAGTATTTCCATCAGTAAGACATTTTTGTCCAGGTTCTAAAACACCTAATCGACCATCCATTAAACCTCCTTGTACAGACATTCCATCTTCATCATATGTTTCAGGTTGTGTAATTTCACAAACAGAATATTTTCTAATTTCTTGTGGAGACCAAACTGCAAATGTAATACCTTCAATTGATTTTGTAGATGTTGCAGACATTATACTCTCTCCTTTAGTTTTAGACGTGGTGCAATGTTTAGACTAAGTATTTCTTGTAGAAGTAGTTTGAAAGCATAAGCAACAGATACAGAAGATATTGGTGCATTTTCACCACATTGTGCACAAACAAATTTTCGTTTTCGTGCATCATGGTAACCAGTTAATCCACATTTTTCACATAGTAAAATGTCAGTTTTATCAGATTCATCTAATAGCCTGTCTTTGAGAAGCATGGATGCACCATAAGCAATCAAACAATCACGTTCCATCTCACCAAATCTTAAACCTCCACCACGAGCACGTCCCTCTGTTGGTTGTTTTGTAAGCATTTGTACTTGACCTCTTGCCCTAGCATGAATTTTATCAGATACCATATGATGTAATTTTTGATAATATACTACGCCTACAAAGGTATCTACTTCAAATGCCTTACCAGTTCTACCGTCATACATTTTTTCTTTACCAGAATATTTGAAACCTTCTTTATCAAGAATTTCTTTTACAACATCCATTTTTTCTCCAACAAATGCAGAACCATCAAATTGTTTTCCTCTGAGAGCAGCTGCTTTTCCACATACAGATTCCATCATCATTCCAACAGTCATTCTAGATGGGAATGCGTGTGGATTAATCAATACATCAGGTTGTGTTCCTTGTTCAGTGTAAGGAAGATCTTCTTGTTTTGCTAAAATTCCAAGAACTCCTTTTTGTCCATGTCTTGATGCAAACTTGTCACCAATTTCTGGAATTCTCATGTCACGAACACGAATCTTGTACATTTTTCCACCTTCATTAGATTGAGTCATAACAACTGTATCAACAACTCCATGTTCAGATGGTCTTACACCAATTGATGTATCACGTCTGTATGGTCCACTTGTTTCAAATTCTTTATACTCTTCCATGAATCGTGGTGGACTAGTTTTTCCAATTAAAATATCACCACCGTCAACACCAGATTCTGTTGCTACAATTCCATCATCTTCAAGCATACGATATGCTTTTTCTCCTTTGTAACCTCTAACATTATCATCTGCATTTGGTATCTCAAAATTATCTCTCATTCCACCAGGGTATTGTTTTGCTTCAGTATCATAAATCCTATAGAAGAAAGTTCGGAATAGACCTCTATCTACAGATGAACGATTTAATACAATTGCATCCTCAATGTTATAACCATCAAATGGCAATACTGCAACAACACAATTTACACCAGCAGGTCTTTCTTCCATACCAAGTAAGTTCATTGCACGAGTTGA
>LUPB01000004.1:0-3323 GCA_001627235.1 Nitrosopelagicus sp. REDSEA-S31_B2
GAGATAGTGTGTATTGGTTTATCTCATCAGCTGCATTACCTATAAGAAACATCTTTGTACCATCTGAATTAAACTCCATTGCTCTTGGTTGTCCATCTCTAACATCATCTAATCTTTGATCATTTCCATCATCATCTCCTGAATATGATAAAGTAGTTAGATCATATCCTGTTGAAAGTATAAACTCGTAAATGTAATCAGTCGCACCCTCTACAACTAACAACTTTGTACCATCTGAATTAAAATCAAAATGACGGGGAGTTTGACCAATACTTCCGCCAGGCAATTGATATCTATCTACAAATGTTACAGTTGCTTGAGTAATCTGTCCAAATGCATCACTCATTCCAATTGGAATGATTACTGACAACACAAGAATAGCTAAAAGAAAACCCTGCAAGAGATCTGGAATTTTAGCAAAGCTGTATTTATTTTAGTTCATTTTATTCATTAATCATGCCTGAAATCTGGTTGAATTATGGAAAAAATGAAGTCGTTCTAGATATCATGGCAGAAAACTTGGATGAAAAAATCGAATTTGAGCAACCAGTATTAGATGATTCAGCAATAAATGATAACTTAGAGGGATTGGATTTATCCAAACCAACTGAAATTGTAATTCAAAATTACACTCCGGCAGTACAAAAAATTCTTGGTAAACTTTACGAAAAGTGTGATATCAAATCATTTTCAAAACCAAAACTACTAGTTGATAAAACAAATCTTCCACAAATCAAAGCAAACAATCCTGATACAGTAAGCATTAACGAGTTTGAAGAACAGGAATTGTCAAACTCAAATTTGGTATTTCTTGGAGAGGTACAATTTGATGGTCTGTTTGGCTATGAAACCATATCGACTAGATTACTACGCAAGTTTGGTGCAGAAAAAATGCTAGATGCATTTTCTCACCGCTCAGGAGATACACCAAATCCCGGTACTGACTCTCCTTCTATGAATGATGCAAAAAAGTTTGCAGACACATTTGAGGTATCCTGTGTGGAACTTACAGCCAACAAAAAAGGAATTTCTGGATTACAGGTTGGTCATCCATCATTAAAAATCAGGGATTAATCATCTTGGTGGCTGAATGCATGGGTGGATTGGGCTCAGAAACATTTCAAAAATTAATTGATGGTCGTATTACACCTGAAAAGATCAAAAATGCATCAAAGTATGAAGATGGTATGGAAAATCTCTTGTACATGTCTGAGGTGCAAAAAAATTCTCAAATTGCACTAGCATCAATCTTACCAGAACTTTACGTCAAGAAGCTTGGCATGATTCCATTAGATGGAATCAAAAAGTCAATGGACTATATCTTAAAAAATCAAGGTCCAAGACAAAAGGTTCAGGTAATTGAAGATGGTGCACGCACTTTGCTAAGGCCAAACTGATGATGGTATCGGTGCACACAAGATTGCCAAAATTATAACTCCAATGTACACAATCTTTCTGTTCTTTGATAACGGTGAAATGTCATCAAGCGGTCTTGCATCTTTACTTCTAGAACTTAGAATCAAAATGAATATCGCCATCATCCAATAGTTCAGTAACACCAACACACCCATACTTGCATACGTTGCAATCTTGTGCCACTTTTGTCCAAGGATAACTCTTGACATGTGACCTCCATCTAGCTGCCATGCAGGCAGCAAATTCAAAAACGTAATTAAAAATCCAAGCCATGCTGCAAACATTATTGGCGACATTATCACCTCGACATCGCTGCCGTTCTTGTCAAATAATGCAAGTGATGCTTTGATTATGATATTTTCATTCATTGGGGTTAGTTGTGCAGTTCCAAACATCTGTCTGGCCATATCTGCATCAATTACTGGAGATGTCCACGCACCAAAGATTACTACTATTACTGCAACTGCCAATCCTGCAATTGGTCCTGCAATTGCAATATCAAATAGAATGTCTCTGTTTACGGTGAGACTTCTTGACTGGATGAATGCACCAAACGTTGGTATTCCATAAACCGGTACACCTGGAATAAAGTATGGCCACGTTGTTTTGATCTTGTGCCACTTTGCAGCAATCAAATGTCCTGCTTCATGCACTCCTAAAATTCCAATTAAGGCCCATGCATACAAAACTGCAACTGCAAGTGGATCTCCAATTGGAGTAAACATGTTTAGTCCTTGAGTTCTGTAAAATCCGTCAATTAACACCATTACAACAGTTGCTGCAAACATTATTCGTGGCGTCCAAGACTTTGATAGCCATCTTCTTTTCTTTTGTTTTTGCATCTTTGAGACAACTACCATGTGTCTATAGCCTTCTTTTTCTAAAGTACACAAAAGATTGTAAGTTTCTAACTCTTGTGTTAGTACCACAAACTTTTCTTTAAAGTCAGTATCCTCAAAATAAAATTGCATCTTGACAAGACCCACTTCCTCGTCACCAACTTCAAAGTGTTTCTTCACTATACTCCTAATGAACTCCTGTGTGGGCTCCATCATAAGGAACGTATGTTACAAGAGCATAATTGCTTTTCCAACTTAAAATTAAATACGTATGATTTCATGTAATATTATGCAGGTAATTTTACGAGAACACAACGGTGCAATATTCAGACGTTGTGAACCTAGTGATCTAATTGGAGTCATGGAAATTAACATGAAGACCTTACCAGAACACTATTCAGATTATTTCTATGAAAGTCTACTTGCTGAGGCACCCGAGGCATTTTTGGTAGCTGAAAAAAACAATCAACATGTTGGCTATATCATGTGTAAGACTGAATTCGGATTTTCTAACTTTAAGAAACTTGGATTTGTAAAGAAAGGACATGTCGTCTCTGTTGCAGTTTTAGAAGAATTCCGTGGAAACGGATATGGAAAAATTCTTGTAAATGAATCCTTCAAGGGAGTTAAAGAAAAACAATGTGACGAGATGTATCTTGAGGTTCGTTGCAGTAACACAGAGGCCGTAAAGTTATACCAAGATTTGGGTATGGATATCAAACAGAGATTAAAGTCGTATTATCGTGACGGTGAAGATGCCTACATGATGGCAATTGAGTTCAGTTAAATTACTGTTTTAGTTCGAATCGACATGTCAAGACGAAAATCAATGGGTGTTTTCATTTTTGTTTCTTGTATAGCTGCATTTTTTGTATATGCATGGCTTTTGATGCTCTCTGAATGGAGTCCAATTGTTTTACAATTGACCATATTGATGGTTGTAGGTGGTGTCTTGGGAATTGTTTCATGGATTGGATATCAAATGGCTACCACATCTGCAAAACCTTCTTCATTAATTGAAGATGATTAGTTTTTAGAAATTTTCACATCAACTACTGTTTGATAAAA